>NZ_CP026116.1:632692-949038 GCF_004101845.1 Latilactobacillus curvatus JCM 1096 = DSM 20019
GTATCAACCCTGCCATTCGGAGTCGGGCCCAAATTTTTGAAGTCAAGCCCCTCACTGAAGCCGACATTCATGTTGCCATTCAACGGGCACTGACAGATAAAGAAAAAGGCTTAGGTGCACTAGCCATCAATCTCGATGAAACGGCTGAACAATACCTTGCCCGCGTCACAAACGGTGATTTACGGAGTGCTTTAAACGCCCTCGAACTCGCTGCTCGTTCAACACCAGCGAATCCAGACACCAACGTCATCGACATCGATATTGACGTTATTGAAGAATGCGTGCAGAAAAAAGCCATTACTCATGATAAAGATGGCGATGCCCATTACGATGTCATCTCCGCCTTTCAAAAATCAGTCCGTGGCAGTGACGTTGATGCTGCGCTCCATTATATGGGCCGTTTGATTGAAGCCGGTGATTTAATGTCGATTAGTCGGCGCTTGATGACAATGGCCTACGAAGATATCGGCCTCGCCAACCCTCAAGCCTGTGCCCGTACAGTCGAGGCAATTGCTGCGGCTAAACAACTTGGTTTTCCCGAAGCCCGGATTCCACTGGCCGTAGCAGTGATTGATCTCTGCTTATCTCCAAAATCAAATTCGGCCATCACCGCAATTGATAACGCGTTAGCTGATATTCGCGCTGGCAAAGCCGGTGAAGTCCCCGATCATCTCCGTGATGCCCATTATGCAGGGGCTGAAAAACTTGGCCACGGTGTCGACTACAAATATCCTCATAATTATCCCAACGACTGGGTCGCGCAAGATTACCTACCAGATAAGCTCTTAGGTAGTCATTATTACGAAGCAAAAGCAACTGGTAAATACGAGCAAGTCCTCAAACAACAGCTAGAACGCTTGCGCCAAGCCAGTCCGCATAAGTGAACGGTTACAAAAGTGTTGTGTTAACATCACGAGCGTGCTACTATAATAGTAGGATTTCTAAGGTGTGCGCGTCTTCCCACCTTATGTTGACCGATCAAGTAATTCGTTAATGGGACGGATGAGTTATTAGCGAGTGTAGACTTTTTCGCGAAGGAACCAAGTCTAATAATAATCTGACCCACCTGCATTTTCTAGCGGGCTCAACTATCGGGAAGCATCTACGGCACCACTAGATTTCCCAAAGTCCAACGACTTTGACCGGGCTAACGTTTACGTTGGTCCTTTTTTGTTGATTATTTTAGGAGGTTGCACATTGATTCAAATCGCCATAATCGTTTTTTTAATCATTATCGCCCTACTTGGTGCGATTTTATGTTACTACCAAGACAAGAAGTTCCTACTCTTTGATTTAACTGAAAACCGGCATTTAGGTCGATTGATGTACTTTTCAGGGATTGCACTCATCGGTGTAGCGATCTGCGGGGCTTTGATTTACTGGCTATTGCCACTAGTCTGGACATTGGTGACGCTCGTTGCTGCCAGTTTAATCGCCGGCTTAGTCGGCCTTAGCTTTGCAACTAACCTTTAAGATTTACTTTTGGCACTGAACTAGCGTATAATAAAGATGTAAAATTAAATGAGGTGATGACAATGTTACAACAATACAAGCACATTTTGGTCGCAATCGATGGTTCTTATGAAGCTGAACTCGCTTTCCGTAAAGCAGTTGAAGTTGCCCTTCGGAATAACGGACAACTCCACTTGATTCACGTTATCGATACCCGCGCCTTCCAAAATATCTCTAGTTTTGATTCCGCAATGGTTGAACAAGTCACAGAAACAGCTAAGAAAACAATGGACGAATACATCGTGACTGCCAATGAACTTGGCTTAAAAGATGTTGACTATAGCATTGAATATGGCGCACCAAAGAGTTTAATTGCCCGCGAAGTACCCGAAAAGAAAAATATCGATCTCATCATGATTGGTGCAACTGGTTTAAACGCTGTTGAACGTCTCTTGATTGGTTCTGTAACGGAATACGTTACTCGGACCGCCGTTTGCGACGTGCTCGTTGTGCGGACAGATTTAGATAATAAACACGCACTCAACAAGAAACGCAGTAGCATTGGTCACGAAGAAGCATAAATTAGCAATCAAAAAGCCGGGACGCTTATGTCCCGGCTTTTTTTAGTGGTTAACCACTTATTCAGCCAATTGTTGATCAACTTGCACAATAATCTCTGGATGATGCCGGATTAACGCCAATGTTTTAGCAACCGTTAAATCCTGTAAGGCGTTCTCTCGATGAAGCACATGTTCTGCACGACCAAGAATGAAATACAATGCATCAAGTAAGTAAAGACTTTGCTTATCGATTGCTTCGTCAATCGCAAGCTGAGCGTACTTAATCGCACCTTCATAATCCTTCAATTCAAAAAGAATTCCCGCTAAGTGATTATAAATCTGCAACTCAACTTGGAAATCGGCCATAGCAAGTGGATCAGAATTCTCCAACATTTCAACGGCTTGTTCTGCATAAATCCGTACACGCTCTAAAGCGCCCTTCATCAAATAGGACTTGCTAATGCCGATAATACATAGAATACCGTAAACATCCGTCTGAGAAACAACGTATTGATTGAAGGCACGATTGAAAAAGAAAAGTGCATCGTCCGGTTTATTCTCCAGCAATAACTTAATTTGACCTTGGAAATAATAATACCGTTTGTAATCATCTGCTTTGACCAGTTGATCTGTGTAGATCTGCTGAATCAAATCACGTGCTTTTTTGAATTCATTGGTAAATAACAATGCTTGCACACGACTCAACAAGACGTGTAATTGATCATCTTCTTGCACAATCACTGAGTCCAACGTAATTTCAAGCCGCTTACAAATTTCCAAGAGAATCTTTGTGCTTGGCACCTGTTCTTTTTTCTCAATTAAGCTAATTGTTGCTTGCGTACAAATCCCCTTAGCTAACTCCGCTTGAGACATCCCCCGTGCTTTACGGATTTGTTTTAGTTTATCCCCTAATATTCTCATTTTAAATACTCCAATTACATCATTATTTAATTTGGCAAATTCTATAATTAATCCGAACAGAAATTAAAAAGCCCAAAGCAATCACTTACAATGGTAGTAGCTAATTCCAACCAATATAGGGAGTGATTACTTTGGGTACATCTACTTTATCACGTTTTCAACGTGGCGCACTAGCACAACTGGTCAATGAGGGGAATAAATCTTACCAAGTAATGGCTGACGCCTTAGGCGTCGCCAAAGCTACGATTAGCTATGAGTTGGACCGAGTTAAACCTTATGATCCAGAATTAGCTCAGCAAGATGCAGATCGCAAAAGGCGGAATTGCGGTCGTCGTTCGATGCTGACGGCAGCATTAGCGACTTTAATTACCAATCACTTACGATTAACCTGGTCACCAGAAACCATTGCGGCCGCTTATAACTTGAGCACTGCGTCAATTTATAATTGGCTTAATCGTGGCTGGCTCCCCTTCAAATTGACTGATCTACCCAATCGGAATGTCCGCCAGCACCGAGTGAGCGAAAATCGTGGGAAATTTACAAGTGGGACTTCCATCGAACAACGGCCAACAACTGTTAATCAACGGTTAGCTTTTGGTCATTGGGAAGTAGATACGGTGCTTTCTAGTCGAAGTGAGTCACGATCATGTCTGGTTACATTCGTAGAACGTAAGACCCGACTTCTATGGGCCATCAAAGCCCCTAATAGAACGGCTAAGGCTCTAAACACCGCCTTTGGCAAGTTTATGGGGGCCTTCGGTCCCCAAGTAAAATCCATTACTGTTGATCATGGTAAAGAGTTTGCCAATTATCAGGCCTTAGAACAGGATTATCAGATCAAAGTTTATTTTTGCCATCCATATTCACCATGGGAGCGAGGTTCCAATGAATATTTTAATAGACGGTTACGCTGGTTCTTCCCGAAAAAGACCAATTTTAGCCAAGTAACGACTGATGAGATCCTAGCAGCACTTGAACTAATTAATCAACGACCATTAAAAATACATCATCAACAGACTGCCATTGAAAGATTCCGGGCTTGTTCGGATTAAACTTGTAATTTGCCATTTAAAATTAATTTCCGGAAAATATAACCCAATTAAGTAATTTACATCAATTAGCAATGACGCTACTAGTTGCGTTTATTATACACTATGAACTAGTTATGTGGCATTACTTATTTTTTTATCCAATAAGTATTTTACACTACATACTAAACATTACCAAACATTTATCTTTAATTAATTGTTAAGGTGTTGTTCGATAGTACGACAAAAAAACGGCTTCCTGCAGCGGAAGCCGTTTTTTATAACGTTGCTAATATTGCCGGAACTTCTTTTAATGATTCAATTTGATAATCCGCTGCCGATTGATCAATCGCGAAAAGTGGATCAAATGGTTTTAATGCGATGACGGTTAAACCAGCCGCCTTCCCCGCTTGAATCCCCAGTGCAGAGTCTTCAATCGCAACCGCCTCGGTTGGTTCTAAATGCATTCTTTTAAGCGCTTCTAGATACACATCTGGTGCTGGTTTATTATGCGCAATCTCTGCACCACTAACAACCGTTTCAAAATAAGGTTCTAACGCGGTTTCCAACAACATTTGTTGAATAATTCCGCGCTCACCAGCGGACGCCAAACCGATTTGATATGTCGGTGCAACGGTTGCTAATAACGGTTGCGCGTCTGGGTTCATGATATTTTTAAAAACGATTGGATGAGCCGCTTTATACGACGTATAGCCGTTTTTAATTGCCGCTCGTTCCAAAACAGTATGGTTTGGAAACAACTGTTTTAAAACGGCATTCATATTGGAACCAATTTGTTTACGACTTTCCTCTGCCGTTAGTCGTGCGCCAATTGCATTCAAAAATGCTAAGCGTTGTTCAAAATAGTACGGTTCACTATCCACTAAAACGCCATCGACGTCAAAAATAATCCCTTTTACTGTCATCTTCTCTCAATCCTATCTGGTTAATTAAAATAAATCTGAAATCTTCCGTAAGTAATCCGCAATTTTATCAGGTAATTCAGGTTGTAGCAACAATGACTGTAAAAAGCGATTGCGGTTATACCACCGATTCCAAAAACCAACGGTCTCCTGTGGTGCCATAGTCAACAATGAACGCTGCCACTCCTGTAAGACGATTAAACAATAATCGACATAGAGTTGATGCTTGTTCATTAAACTGATTAGAACGTTCGTCAGATGACTATCTTCACCATATGCGAGTGCGTTATCAGAGAAGCGATACGCCTGTAGCACAATTGCCATCATCAAAATCTTATCCGCACGTTGGATTTCAGGTGTTTCGTTAAGTTCTGACCAGACATTGATGATATGCGTCATCGCATGCGCCCAGCCTTTACCATCAACGTATCCTCGTGAATCTAATTCGATGACTGTATAAGCCATTACTCGCCGTTCAATTGCCAATAATTCGGCCGTACTTAATACATGATAAAAAGTGCGGTTAGCATATAAAATCCCGGCCAAAAACATCGCGCTAAACGAACGTAAAAAAACAGCGTCATTTTCAGGTTCTAAAATATGCGCGAATAAATAATCATCTTGCAATAAGCGGTCCTTGACCCAAATCAATTGGGCTGGGGTTAAAACCGTCTGCCGTAATAATCGATTGAATAAGTAAAAAACACCTTTATCGCGCACTTGCGAATCTGGGCTTGCAAGATGCCTTAATAAATCATCGAGCTCTTCATCGCTGATGGTCGCTTCTTTGCCTTTGGTTTTAATTCGCTCATCAATTGCTGTGATTCGTTGCAAGACTGACTCGTTGTCCTCAGGTACTACGACATGTGTCCGCCGCGTCTTATATTGGACGCCATCCATGACGACCAATACTTTTTCCGGAATTGATTGATAGATGTCCCCTTTAATCAATGCACTACGAATCGCGTCTAACTGTTGCATCACATTTTGAACTTCCTTCATCAATCATCACCCACTCTCTACTGAAAACATCTCATAACTAACTATTATAATGCATTCGGCCACAGACATAAACTATCAATCCTTAAACAGGCCCACGATATGACAAAATCGTCACCTCGCTTAGAATAAATTCCACCTTTAGACTGAATCAATGTAACTTCTAGCTTGATACGATTAAGACATCAATTCACAAGGAGTGTCAATCATGAAAAAAATCATTCTATTACTGTTCTCACTTGGACTAATTGTTATCGGCGGTCCAATTATCGGATCAGCCACAACTCAGAATATGACGGACGGCAATGACCTTGCCCAACAGTGGGACCGGTTCAACCTCTTAATTCCCAGAGAAGCCGTCTATGTTAAAACAGCACACCAATACGGGACACAACAAGCACATGGCGATTACCTTTACCGGCAACCTGCTTACCGTGCTGATGGCAGTCATTACGAAGTCGTTTTCCAAGCGCCGCGCGCACTAAAACCTAATCACTACTTAAAATTAGATGCCAAGGGGCGCTTCGTCAATTCTTGGACTGTCGTTTCAAAATCTGAATTGCCCGTTAAACTGCAGTCTAGTCTATAATTGTAAAATACAATCGAACTAAATGCTGTTAATTGCGAAATACAAACGAGGGATTTCGCTTTTTTCATTGCTTACATTTAATAAGTATGCTATATTATTCGCATGCACTGATAAAAACGATTTCACAAGGGAGTAATGAACATGACAGAATTATTCGATTTACAACAAACACGCCGGACAATTTATGCACTTGGCAAAAACGTTTCAATGAGCGAAGCTGAATTATCAGAATTAATCTTCAACACCATTAAAGAAACACCAACTGCTTTTAACGCCCAAGGTTCACGCGCCATTATTCTCTTTGGAAAAGCAAATGAAACACTTTGGAACGATATTACAGCAACTGCCTTAAAACCATTAACACCTGCGGAAAACTTCCCAAGTACACAAGCTAAATTGGCTTCATTCACCGCTGGTGTCGGGACAATCTTGTTCTTTGAAGATCAAGACGTTGTTAAGAATCTTCAAGAAAACGTGCCATTATATGCCGAAAACTTCCCAACATGGTCAGAACAAGCTTCAGGCATGGCACAATATGCCACTTGGTTAGCCCTCGCAGAAAAAAATGTGGGTGCTAGCTTGCAACATTATAACCCAGTAATTGATGAAGCCGTTACTGCAAAATGGAACATTCCATCAAACTGGAAACTTCGTGCGCAAATGCCATTTGGTTCAATCGAAAATCCAGCCGATGCTAAAGACTACAATACCGATGCAAGTCGTTTCCAAACCTACACAAACTAATTTTAAACCGAATCGACCAGAGTGCGCATGCACTCTGGTTTTTTATTTTACCCAACAAAAAAAGCGACTCGCATCCGCGAACCGCTTTTTACTTTAAGGAGAATGAGAGATTCGAACTCTCGCGTGGGCAGAACCCACCTGACGGTTTTCAAGACCGTTCCCTTCAGCCAGACTTGGGTAATTCTCCATATCAAATCTTACAACGTTTATTATAATATCAAGTTCGCTAATCACTGTCAAGCCTGTTTTTTAAAAATAACTGCTATTTACACCCGCCCACCAACTCGGTATCATAAAGGGGTGCATTTAAAATCAAGTAAAACTACTTGGACTGGTTCGGAAACTTCCCAGAATAAAAAACTAAGGATCTCAAGGAGGTTAGAAATAAATGCAAACTCGCAAAATCATTATCGATTGCGATCCAGGCATCGATGACACGCTCGCTTTGAATTTGGCCATTCAATCGCCAGCCGTGGAAGTCGTTGCAATCACCATTGTTTGCGGCAACGTTCCCGTCCAAATCGGCGTGGACAATGCCTTTAAGTGTCTTGAACGCCTCGGGCGGCTCGACATTCCCGTTTATGTTGGTGCGGATAAACCGCTCCATAAACCATTTGTCAGTGCGCAGGATACGCATGGCATGGATGGTTTAGGTGACAGCCATATCCCGCGCCTATCCACTATTCAACCGGCACAACAATCCGCCGCTGATTTTTTAGCAGCCACTTTTAGTCAACCGAGCGATATCAGTATTATCGCACTCGGACCATTGACCAATATTGCGACTGCGCTCCAGCGAAATCCAGATTTAGGTCGGCACTGTGCCCGCTTTGTTTCAATGGGTGGGACCTATAAGAGTCACGGTAACTGCTCACCCGTTGCTGAATTCAACTACTGGAGCGATCCGGATGCCGCACTGTTGGTATTCGACCAACTCGATCAAAAGATTGAAATGGTTGGCTTAGACGTGACCCGCGAAATTGTCTTCACGCCAACATTGCTGGCTTATTGTCAGCGTGTCAATCCTGAAGTCGGCGACTATCTAAAAGCCATCACCCAGTTTTATTTTGATTTTCATTGGCAATATGAACACATTATCGGCTGTGTGATCAATGATCCATTAGCAGTCGCCTATTTTATCGATCCAACCCTTTGTCACGGCTTTGAAAGTTATACCACCGTCGAAACAACCGGCATCAGCATTGGCCAAACACTGGTTGACCGGTTCGATTTCTGGCACCGTCCTGCCAATAGCCTCATCTTAACTAAGGTGGACACCAATCGTTTCTTTGAACAGTTTTTGACCGTCGTTTTAAATGCACAAGCAACCCTCATTAAAACGGACTTACCAAAACTTAGATAAGGAACCTATTATGCGAAAATTTAAAACACAACACTTAACCATTCTGGCACTTGCCATTGCACTCAATTACGTAGGCGCTAACATTGCCCTATTTTTACGGTTACCAATCTATCTCGATAGCGTCGGCACCATTTTAGCCAGCACCCTATTAGGTCCTCTGGCAGGCGCATTAACTGCCACTTGTAGTAGCATCATCAGCGGTGTCACGACCGACTTATTTGCGCTTTATTACTTGCCAGACGGTCTATTAACCGGCTTACTCGCTGGATGGCTCTTATACCACCACCAACGGACGAAACGCGAGTTACCCCTTGTTGCTTTAGGTGTCGCCATTCCCGGCACAATTGTCAGTTCATTAATCACTTACTTCTTGTTCCACGGTATCACCTCTTCAGGGTCAAGTTTAATTGTACAACTACTAAGCGGCTTGGGACTAAATCAGTTTGTCAGCATTACACTGGTTCAAGCCGGTACGGATTATCTGGACCGGCTCTTGGCAATCATTGTGGTGACACAGGTTTGCGTCCACCTCAAACAAAAAATCAAGACACTCTAATTAATTAAAAAAAAGCAAGTGTGCTTCTAACATCAATTAGAAACGCATTTGCTTTTTTTAGTTTTGCATCAGTAACGTGACATACTGTTCTAGATAATCTCGGTCGACCTCATCGTAAGCGCCAACGACGCGGTTATCAAGATCCAAAACACCGATTAGTTGATTAGCCTTGATCATTGGCACAACAATCTCAGAACGTGCAGCCGAATCACAAGCGATATAATTCTGATGTTGCGCCGTGTCTTCTACAATTAACGTTGTGTGCTTTGCGGCGGCTTCACCACACACCCCTTTACCTAGTGCAATGTGCATACACGAGACGTTTCCTTGAAATGGGCCTAAAATCAGCTCAGCATCTTGATACAGATAATAACCCGCAAAAACAGTCTCCGGTAATATTTGATTTAATAACGCCGAAGAATTTGCTAGATTAGCAATTAAATTCGTTTCACCTGCCAGCAAAGCAGCTTGTTGTTTTAAGAGCATTTCGTAAGCCTCGACTTTAGCTTCTTTTGATTTAAACATCACAATCACTTCCTCTTTTCAAGCTATTATAGTGGAAGCTTGCTGCGTTAGCAATTCAAAACATCCCTTAATTTCGACATTAAAAAAACCGCACATCGGCGGTTTTTTTAATGAAAAATTGTTTTATTTCTTCGATAAACTGTCTCTGGTTCGCCCTCTTCATGATTGACGTACCGCGCAATCGCGTATAAATAATCAGAGAGCCGATTCAAGAAAGTTAATACAGCTTCGTTAATCGGTTCTACTTCCTGCAAGGCGACGACTTGGCGTTCAACACGCCGCGCAATTGTCCGACAATATTGTAGTTTCGCTGCTGATGGTACTCCCCCAGGTAAAATAAATTCTTTTAAAGCAGGTGGAACATCTGCATACTGATCAATCTTAGCTTCTAACCATTTCGTGTATGCGTTGTCTGTCCGATACCCCCGCGAATCATCCGGCGTCGCTAAATCTGTCCCACAGTCAAACAGAATTTGTTGAATCTCAACCAATTCCATTCTCAATGCCGGATAATCAGGTAAATCACTGATGACGACACCTAAGTATGAATTTAACTCATCAACACCCCCGTATGCTTCCACACGAATTGCGTTTTTGCGCACTTTTTGACCGCCGATAATTCTGGTTAATCCCTTGTCACCGGTCTTTGTATATAGTTTCAATCCGTAGCCTCCTAAAACTGTCATCCATTATCAATTTTAGTGTACCACGTTTGAAAGCGAATTTTTGGCGTTGCTTAATTTTTAACACTTGTCTGCTTGTATCAATTTAAGTAATGCCTCAATTCGACGGTACGAAACATCACATGTATCGCCATTTGCAAATATCACTTGATGCGTCTCCTTATCAATCCGTACGACTTTGTCCGGATTCACTAGGATACTCTTATGGGCTCTGAAAAATTGTGGCAATTGCGCTTGAATCGTCACGATTTTCCCTACAAATTCACTTAACCGATGATCACTGTGTAAGAAGACGTGCCGTGCTTTATACGCTGTTTCGAAATAATTAATCTCTTGAATTGCCACTTTTTCAAACGATAATCCATCATCATATTCAAAATGAGCTGGTTCTTCAGCTAATGGCACCTGTTGTTGTCGTAACTTAATGGCATCGTTAATGGTTGCTTGAATATCTGCACGAACCTGTGCTAACCCGCGATCCTTCAAAATAAAATTCAAAACATTAATTCGGCGTTGAATGGTTTCCATTAAAAGTTCGTCATGTGTTGAAACGAACACAATCTGTGCATATGGATCCAATTCACGAATTTTAAGCGCCAATTCCATCCCATCCAGCACGTCATTCTCTAAATCAATATCAAGAAAGTAAACGCCCCCTTGCGTTTGACTTTCTTGTAAAAAAATTAATAGGTCATAGCCATTCTTAGTCTTCAAACGCACCTGAGCATCCAATATATTTTGTTGAATATATGCCGTTATAATCTCTTCATAACTATCTAGTAAAACCTGTTTATCATCACATAAAAAAATATCAACCATGGGTCTCCTCCTGTTCAACAACAAGCATTGCAACGAAATAGTCTCCATCTTGTTTTAACATTAAGCTAAAATCTGAGCGCATATCCGTGATTTCTTTAGCAGTTGTGAGCCCAAGCCCGCGATTAATCCCCTTCGTTGAATAACCAGCCTGATAAAGCTGACCAAATTCTACTGGTGTATTAATCGTATTTTTGACACAATAGACCATCTTACCCTTTTGCTCGAATAAACTGACACTGATTGAACCATCTTTAATATCATTTACCGCGTCAATTGCATTATCCAAAAAGATTCCCAGAATCCGTAATTCATCAAAATACTGTTGTTGTTGCTTAAATAAATCCGGTTGAACCTCTAAATTAAAGGGAATCCGATTATTATGTGCTTCAATATACTTGCTAAAAATAATGCCTTTAATATAAGCATTATTAATCTCTTGAAACCGTCCAATTGCCTGATCTTGAATCGTGTCAAAGTTATAATGCGTTAGTAAATCATGAAAATCCTGCATTAAAACTGGGCTCCCTTGTTCATTGATAATTGTCTCTAAAGCCAATAAAGCATTGGCGATATCGTGGCGAAACTTGCGTATTTCACGGTAGTTACGCTCTAACTGTTCAACATACAGCGTTAGATTTCGCTGACTTTCTTGTTCTACGTTGATTCTATTTTGGCGAATCACAGCTTTCGTATACAAAAGCATTCCCACAATCACCAAAACTAATAGTAATAGCACAAGTCCTAACACAAGGTACAAATATTCAACCGGCAGATTCGCATGCTTAAAGCTATCAAAAAGCACCATCACTGCCACCACAAATAACGCGAGACCGGCTAAAATCGTGCCGGCCACGCACATACCGTATGAAGCAATGGATGCTTTAATAAGCTGATCTAACCGTTGGACAATTAATCCTAATCCGGCTGCAATCAATAATTGACTCAACATAATTAAACACACCATTTGCCAATTAAACTGGCTACTCATCAGATTATCAAGGCCCTTTAAGTGAGTATACCCAATTAACCCCACCGTTGTCAGAACCGATGATAGCATCACGATGATGTAACTAAAGATGGTTGCGATAATTAACGCATAACTTGTCTTTAATTTACGCAGATTTTTAAAGCCATTTAACCAACCATATAATCCAACAGTTGCCAAAATCAGCCATAGCTCTTCAAGAAAATTTCCAATTAATAAATCCATTCCCTGAATAAAAGCAATGCCGACTCCAACTGATAATAGTAGTTGAAATCTGTTCGTTCGTTTCAACTTCCCCGTCAAAAATAATACTAATAGTAGAAACGAACTAAACGTACTTAGATTAATGATAATCTGCATTGCCAGCGGCATTTTCATTGCCATGCATAAAACTCCCTACTCGAACCTTAATTCCAAAACCAGAAAATTAAATTTTGAATGTTACTCATCATTATCATACCCCTCCTTTCATATTATGAATACCCATGATTGGTGACTCATTTCGATTTTATCACGTAATTTTTTTAAAAGGATTAAATGTCATAAACGTATACTTGTCTGCATTAAACGTATATAATTAATCATAAATATAGATAAATAATTACTATTTGGAGGCTAAAAATGTTTTTAGGCCAATTGATCCATCAACAGCGACTCAACAAGCAACTGACACAGTCTGAATTAGCAGCGGGGATTTGCACGCAAAATACAATCAGCAAAATTGAAAAGAAAAATCTGCCCCCCACAATCCCAATTCTAATTAAGATTTGTACACGGCTTGGATTGACATTAAATGAACTTTTCACCGAATTTAACGCGCTCGACACTGCCAGTGACGAAGGCGTGATTTCTGCGGAAGTTGCTTTATTAGCAGGCGATTCTGGCCCTGCTGCCGCATTAATTACCGATATCGACTTCAAGGCAACCGAACATCCTTATCCCGCCATCTTCTTCTTTTTCAATGGCTATTTAAGTTACCTTGACCATCAATCTGAATTACAGATTTTTTCCGCTTATAACTCGTTCACAGCGGCCATCGGTGACGACACTTCAACGTTGAAGTTACTTCTAAATACCGGTATGGGTTTAATTTACCAAGAAGCTGGCGAGGAATTAGCTGATTTTTATTTCAATAATAATATCAATTTCATCAACCAACTTGATCACATCAATGTCATTGATGTTCAACGCGTCCTATTTGCTTCGCGTCACACAGCAGCCTATATGATTAACCAACACCGCATTGATGCAGCTATCGAGTTTTTGACGAAAGCCCTCAAACTGAGTCAAAAAAATCAAATCATCAAACAAGTCGATCATTTGTATTACCTCCGTGCTCGGGCACGCCAACAAAGCGGTCGAGACTATGCAGAAGATCGCGAAACCGCGTTAGTTTTTGCCAAATACCTTAAAAATAACGCGTTAATCGCGAAAATTAAAGCGTTAAACTAAAAAACACTATCCGATTGGATAGTGTTTTTTTAACTAATTGGATGTAAGCTGATTCCTGAGACAACTTTTAAGAGAGGGTATAATGAATAAATCATCTCTCAAAAGGAAGGAATTTTTACATGCCAACTCGTTACGACAAAGAATTCAAACAAAACATTATCAACCTATATAAGCAAGGCGAATCAGCTGCCCAACTGGCCAGAGAATATGGCATTGGCTATTCAACAGTTCATAAGTGGATCCAGGGCCAGGCCAAAACTCAATCCGGTAAATCGCCAGACGAAATCAAAGCGATGGAAAAGCGACTGGCTTCGCTGTCTGAGGAGAACGAAATCCTAAAAAAAGCCCTGGGCTTCCTTGCGCAGAAGTAACCAATATCTTTGATTACATTCACCAAGAAAGCCATCACCACCAGGTAACCAAGATGTGCCGAATCCTCGGTGTTTCCAGAGCTCAGTATTATCGTTATCGATCCCCCAAACCTTCAAAACGCCGGGCCGAAGATGCGGGCTTGAAACAACGGATTCTGCGGATCTTTGCGGAATTTAAGCAGCGATACGGTGTTATGAAGATCCACCATGAATTGAATCTGGAACTTCAACCACTGCAGCTTCGGTGCAGTCCACGACGGATTTCCCGGCTCATGAAGGAACTGGATAGCCACTCCGTTACCGTCAATAAGTGGAAAGCGGCTTCGGCTTCCAAAACCAAGGTTGAACAGCGTCCCAACTTACTTAAGCAGGATTTCTCGACCACTGGTTTAAATCAAAAATGGACCGCTGATATGACCTATATTCAAACGAAGGGTAATGGCTGGTGTTACTTATCAACCATCATGGACCTGCACTCACGACGGATTATCGGCTATTCGTTCTCAAAAAAGATGGCTACTGATTTAGTCTTAAAGCCCCTTGAAAGCGCGGTTAAAAATCGAACCATTACTGGGGACCTGATTATCCATACGGATTTAGGATCACAGTATACCAGCGATGATTACAATCAACGTTTAACTGAGCTACATATCCGCCACTCATACAGCCGTAAGGGTTGTCCGTATGATAATGCGCCAATGGAATCCTTTCACGCTTCCCTCAAAAAGGAATGTGTTTATCCAGTGCCGGTCTTTGAAGATTATGAAACTGCCGCTGCCGTCCTTTTTGAATATGTGCATGCTTTCTACAATAAGAAGAGAATTCATAGTTCACTGGGCTACCAGACCCCCTTACAAGTTGAAATTGCAACACTTACGAGCCAAATGGCCGCCTGATTTAATGCTTTCCAGGGTTCAAATAAGTTATTAATCGCGATTAATGATTTATTTGAGCTGTGGAAGGTAAACGCGGTTCTGAATGTCTCTTAAAATCTGTCTCAAATATTGACTTCAATCCAAATTATTTTATTTAGGTTTAACAATGGCAAATTCTATAATTAATCCGAACAGAAATTAAAAAGCCCAAAGCAATCACTTACAATGGTAGTAGCTAATTCCAACCAATATAGGGAGTGATTACTTTGGGTACATCTACTTTATCACGTTTTCAACGTGGCGCACTAGCACAACTGGTCAATGAGGGGAATAAATCTTACCAAGTAATGGCTGACGCCTTAGGCGTCGCCAAAGCTACGATTAGCTATGAGTTGGACCGAGTTAAACCTTATGATCCAGAATTAGCTCAGCAAGATGCAGATCGCAAAAGGCGGAATTGCGGTCGTCGTTCGATGCTGACGGCAGCATTAGCGACTTTAATTACCAATCACTTACGATTAACCTGGTCACCAGAAACCATTGCGGCCGCTTATAACTTGAGCACTGCGTCAATTTATAATTGGCTTAATCGTGGCTGGCTCCCCTTCAAATTGACTGATCTACCCAATCGGAATGTCCGCCAGCACCGAGTGAGCGAAAATCGTGGGAAATTTACAAGTGGGACTTCCATCGAACAACGGCCAACAACTGTTAATCAACGGTTAGCTTTTGGTCATTGGGAAGTAGATACGGTGCTTTCTAGTCGAAGTGAGTCACGATCATGTCTGGTTACATTCGTAGAACGTAAGACCCGACTTCTATGGGCCATCAAAGCCCCTAATAGAACGGCTAAGGCTCTAAACACCGCCTTTGGCAAGTTTATGGGGGCCTTCGGTCCCCAAGTAAAATCCATTACTGTTGATCATGGTAAAGAGTTTGCCAATTATCAGGCCTTAGAACAGGATTATCAGATCAAAGTTTATTTTTGCCATCCATATTCACCATGGGAGCGAGGTTCCAATGAATATTTTAATAGACGGTTACGCTGGTTCTTCCCGAAAAAGACCAATTTTAGCCAAGTAACGACTGATGAGATCCTAGCAGCACTTGAACTAATTAATCAACGACCATTAAAAATACATCATCAACAGACTGCCATTGAAAGATTCCGGGCTTGTTCGGATTAAACTTGTAATTTACCCAATGCAAAAACACACCTTCTCTCCCAAAGAATCTTTTCCTATCGAAAATACAAATTAAAATAAATCAGGTCGTACTTGGCTGAAGTAATAGGGTCTTCTTTCAATAAAATCAATCGCATCAGATCCTGTTAAGATTTCTACTTTTTCGTCAGTTTCCCATTCATTTTCCTTACCATCGAAAAACTTATTTCTATAAATAGTCGTAACCTCGATTTCACTACCTAAAACTTTCATTTTAGTTTGATATGTTTCATGTTTTCCATATCCATCAACAGGTTGGTAAGAATGATTCACACCATCAAATTCATTATTGTTTAAAGCTTTTAAAACTGCATCTCTATTCACTTTTCAATACCTTCTATAATTTTTATTTTATCATACCATTTAATACTGCATACTAGTTAAATCTCTCTAAAAATTTCTATCCAAATGGTGTTACTTTTGGTGTTACTTTCTACATGCACAAACAAAAAAAGCCAGAAACGCCTTCAAATAAGCATTTCTAGCTTATGCAATTCAATTACCCCACACTGCCTTCCATTTCATAACTAATCAGTCGATTTAATTCCACCGCGTATTCCATTGGGAGTTCCTTGGTGAATGGTTCGACGAAGCCCATGATGATCATTTCGGTTGCTTTGGCTTCCGAGATGCCACGGCTCATCAGATAATAGAGTTGTTCTTCAGAAATTTTAGAGACTTTGGCTTCATGTTCCATTGAGACGTTGCCGTTTAGAATTGTGTTGTACGGAATCGTATCAGAGCTGGAGCGGTCATCCATAATAATCGTATCACATTCGACATGGGCAAACGAACCGTCACTGTCGCGTTCAAAACGAACAGTCCCGCGGTAATCAACGGCCCCGCCATCTTTGGCAATCGATTTTGAAACGATTGAGGATGACGTATTCGGTGCGGCGTGAATCATCCGCGCGCCACTGTCTTGGTCAACGCCTTCGCCGGCGACGGCGATTGAGAGCATTGTCCCCCGTGCACCTTCACCATCGAGGTAGACACTTGGGTATTTCATGGTCATTTTTGAACCGAGATTCCCGTCGACCCATTCCATTGTCGCATTTTCCATGGCTTGGGCCCGTTTAGTTTCCAAACTATAAACGTTCTTTGACCAGTTTTGAATGGTCGTGTAACGGCAATAGCCATCCCGTTTCACAAAGACTTCAACGACCGCTGCGTGCAAGCTATCACTTGAATAGCTTGGTGCAGTACAGCCTTCAACGTAGTTCACGCTGGCGCCTTCATCGACAATAATCAATGTCCGTTCGAATTGACCTGAATTTTCGGCGTTAATCCGGAAGTACGATTGGATTGGAATATCCGTCCGCACGCCTTTTGGAACGTAGATGAACGTGCCACCTGACCAAACGGCCGAGTTAAGCGCTGAGAATTTATTATCAGTTGGTTTGACCAACGTACTGAAGTATTCCTTCACAATTTCAGGGTATTCGCGTAAACCGGTATCCATATCGGTAAAAATGATCCCAAGTTTTTCGAATTCTTCACGCATGTTGTGATAAACCACTTCTGATTCATATTGCGCACTGGAACCTGCTAAATACTTACGTTCGGCTTCAGGCACACCTAAGCGATCAAACGTTTCTTTGATTTTGTCGGGAACATCTTCCCAATCGCGGTATTGCTTGTCCGTTGCCTTTTGATAATACAACATGTGTTCTAAATCAAGATCGGATAAGTCCGGTCCGAAATCTGGCATTGGCATTTTTTCATAAGCGTGAAATGATTTTAAGCGGAAATCTAACATCCATTGTGGTTCCTTTTTCTCACGCGAGATGGCGCGCACAACGTCTTCCGTTAAACCGCGCCCAGTTGAAAAGACGGGCTCTACATCGTCGCTAAAGCCGTAGTCGTACTCTTCAAATTGGGGCATCGTTGTCTCTTCTGTCATTCGTTAGTTTCCTCCGTTTCTGCGTGGTTCATCATTTGACCGGTTGTTGCACGTCGGTCATCGCTATTTAAGGCTTTGTGGAGCGCCTTCCAAGCTAAAGTCGCGCATTTAATCCGCGCAGGGAATTGTTGCACCCCTTGTAAAATCGCGGCATCTTCTAACAATGACCAGTCTTCGTCACGATCACCAATCATCATATCCGAAAAGCGTTCGATCATCGCCTCCGCTTGCGCCGGTGTCTTATGCATCACGGCATCGGTCATCATGCTGGCAGAAGCCTGGCTAATCGTACAGCCTTCCCCTGAAAAAGCAATCTGACTAATCTGCCCGTCTTCGAGCACCAGTTCAAGTTGTAACACATCGCCACAGGTGGGGTTGCGTAATTCAATTTCATGATCGGCAGTCGTCAAGTGACCATGATGATGCGGATGTTGCGAATGGTCAAGAATGACCTGCCGATATAAGTTATCTAATTTAGAGAGTGCCATTTTGGAAAAACTCCTTTGCTGCTTGAATGGCGGTCACAAACGTTTTCACGTCCGCTTCGGTATTGTAGAGGTAAAAACTAGCGCGCGCGGTTGCGGCAACGTTCAACCATTGCATCAACGGTTGTGCGCAGTGATGACCAGCACGTACGGCAACGCCTTCCATATCGAGGGCGGTCGCTAAATCATGTGGATGTAAATTGTCGAGATTAAAGGCAATCACACCGGTGCGTTGGGCGGCATCTTGTGGGCCATAAATCGTGAGGCCGTCGATTGCTTGGAGCTGCGGTAAAGCCATTGTGACTAGCGCTTGTTCATGGGCTTGGATATGATCCATCCCAATTTGCGTTAAATAATCAATGGCGGCCCCTAAGCCAATTGCCCCCGCAATGTTTGGCGTTCCACCTTCAAGGCGCCACGGTAATTCTTTAAACGTTGAAGATTGTAAGCCCACAAAGTCGATCATCTCGCCGCCGTATTCCACGGGTGGCATCTGTTCAAGTAATGCTTGCTTGCCATAAAGCACACCAATGCCGGTTGGTCCAAGCATCTTATGCCCTGAAAAGGCGTAAAAGTCCGCATCAAGTGCCTGCACATCAACCATCATGTGCGGCACGGCTTGTGCCCCATCGACCACCATGTAACCGCCTTGTGCATGGACTAAAGCCGCAATTGTTTTAATCGGATTGACAACCCCAAGTACGTTGGAAGCATGCGCCAAACTAACAATTTTCGTCTTAGGCCCAATCACCTGGCGTGCTGACTCTAAATCGAGTTGCCCATCCGGTAATAAGTCGATGTAACGCAATTTCGCGCCCGTTTTCTGCGCCAGTTGTTGCCACGGCACGAGATTACTATGATGTTCCATCACACTAATCACGATTTCATCGCCGGCTTCAACCACGGTTGGGCCGAAACTGCCTGCAACCCAGTTCAAACTTTGCGTCGTCCCTTTTGTGAAAATCACTTCGGCACTCGCAGCGGCATGGATGAAGGTTTGGACCTTCGTGCGCGCGGCTTCATACTGGGCGGTTGCTCGTTCAGCTAAAGTATGCACACCACGATGCACGTTCGCATTGTCATTTTGGTAATAAGCCACCAACCGGTCAATCACGGCTTGTGGTTTTTGGGTGGTCGCCGCATTGTCTAAATAAACAAGTGGTTCATCATTGACGATTTGGTCTAAAATCGGAAAGTCGCACCGATAATCATTTAACTGGTTGACCATCGATTAACTTCCTTTCAATCGTGTCCGTTAATTGTTGGCGCACGTTTTTATCCGGAATTTCACTTAGAACAGCGCCTAAGAAACCACGAATTACAAGTCGTTGCGCGACTTCTTTTGAAAGACCGCGACTCATTAAATAATACATTTGTTGTTCATCAACGCGCCCGACACTGGCAGCATGGCCAGCTTGCACGTCATTTTCATCAATTAATAAGAGTGGGTTCGCATCCCCGCGTGCTGTCCGCGATAACATCAAGACGCGATTTTCTTGTTGGGCATCGGCACCCTTAGCCCCTTTTAAAATATGCCCGATCCCGTTAAACGTTAACGTCGCATCTTCTAAAATGACGCCATGTTGCAAGATGTGCCCAATTGAACGCGGCCCAATATTCGTCACACGCGTATCAATCCCTTGAATCTGTTTACCAGTTGAGATGGCGACCACTTTCGTTTCAGCATGTGATCCAGCACCCACTAAATCAGAATCAAAGTCACCGATGATATTGCCATCATTCATTGATCCCAATGCCCAATCAATCCGCGCATCGCGCATCAAGTGGCCCCGGCGATTCAAGTAAGTCGTCACGGATTTTCCAAAGGCATCAACCGCTGAAAAATGAACGTGACTGTTATCTTTAGCAATCACTTCCACGACAACATTTGCTAAGTTCTTGTGGTCACCCGCTGTTTGGAGATTTTCAAGATAACTAAATTCACTGTTTTGTTCGGCTACTACGAGGACGTGATGAATAAAATCAGCGGGTTGAGTGCTGTCCTGTACATAATAAGCCGTAATGGGTTGCTTAATCACCACATTTTTCGGCACATACAAGAAGAGCCCACTGTTCATCAAAGCTGTGTGAAAAGCCGTTAAGCGATCCTCGTTCGGTTTCACTGTGACTTGCATGTAGTATTGTTGTACCAAATCAGGATGTTCTTGTAACGCGGTGAAAATGTCGGTAAAAATGACACCTTGTTCTGCCAATTCTGCCGGTAAATTTAACTTGGCAGTTGTCTGACCAATCTGTACTGCGTACGGTTGATCAGCTGAAAGATTCGCTGCCGCAGATGGCATTAAACTCAAATCGGATTTAACGGCTGTTGGCGCATTTGCTGCCATCACTGGCCAATGTTTATAGTTAATTTTTTCAAAGATAGGCAGTTCGAGTTGCTCAATTTGCGCAAACGCTGCTTGACGCATTTCAGCAAACCAGGCCGGTTCTTGATGCAATTGTGAGAATGACGCGATTTGTTCAGGCGTGATGGCTAATGTTTTCTTCATCAGAATCGCCCCCTATTTACTTTCGTCGTCAGTCAGTTTGATATCCAAGCCTAATTCGTCACGAATCCCGACATAACCTTCGTCTTCCAAACGTTTTGCAAGTGACGCATCACCAGTCGTGACGATTTTGCCACCCATCATGATGTGCACATAATCTGGCACGATGTAGTTTAAGAGCCGTTGATAATGTGTGATGATTAATGAGCCAAAATCAGCCCCGCGCATTTCGTTCACGCCTTTTGAAACGACTTGCAAGGCATCAATATCAAGTCCGGAATCAATTTCGTCTAGGATGGCGAATTTGGGTTCAATCATCATCAATTGCAGAATTTCATTCCGTTTCTTTTCACCCCCAGAAAATCCTTCGTTTAAGTAACGTTCTGACATTTCTTCCGTCATATCCAAGAATGCCATCCGTTGATCTAATTTTTTCAAGAAAGCCATCACTGAAATCTGATCATCTTCAGCCCGACGTGCATTAATCGCAGCGCGCATGAATTCAGCGTTCGTTACCCCTTGAATTTCAGCAGGGTATTGCATCGCCAAAAATACCCCCGCGCGGGCGCGTTCATCAACCGGCATTTCTAAAATATTTTGGCCATCTAGTTTGATCTGACCTTGCAGTACCTCATACTTGGGATTGCCCATAATCGTTTCCGAAAGCGTCGACTTCCCAGTCCCGTTAGGTCCCATGATCGCGTGAATTTCACCCGTGTTCATTTCCAGGTTAACACCTTTTAAAATTTCCTTACCGTCGATGCCGACGTGCAAATCGATAATCTCTAATTTAGACATAGATGACCCTCCAAGAATCGCATTCTAGCAATTATTATACGCTCTTAATTCTATGCTAATTGAGAACTGTTTTCAATGCTTGAATGCATGAAAAAAGACCACGCAGGCGACGTGATCTTTATCAATAGCTTTCCTGGGGAAATAGGTAAAAAATAACTTATTGATTTGATACTCTTCTAAAACATGCTAAGAGCACCCATAGCAGTTAATGCGGTTGAACTACTCATTGATTTGATACTCTTCTAAAACCCGATGAAATTCAAAACTACTATCTAAACAGTTGAACTACTCATTGATTTGATACTCTTCTAAAACGATGGCATTGAATACTTGTATAAGTAATTGGGTTGAACTACTCATTGATTTGATACTCTTCTAAAACACAACACCATAGCCAAACATTGCTGGATAAGTTGAACTACTCATTGATTTGATACTCTTCTAAAACCCTAACTGGCGACGTTGGTTTGGAAAGCATGTTGAACTACTCATTGATTTGATACTCTTCTAAAACCCAGCTGTTGGCCTTGTCTGATAATGGTTAGTTGAACTACTCATTGATTTGATACTCTTCTAAAACCCATCATATCTTAACAATACTGGCTTACCAGTTGAACTACTCATTGATTTGATACTCTTCTAAAACTCATCGACAGATAAATCAAGGGTAATTTTTGTTGAACTACTCATTGATTTGATACTCTTCTAAAACACGTTTTAATTCTTCCCAAGGAATCCAGTAGTTGAACTACTCATTGATTTGATACTCTTCTAAAACCGTTCATACTCTTGGTGGCGGTTGGTTAGAGTTGAACTACTCATTGATTTGATACTCTTCTAAAACACATGGTTTGATTGTTTCGACAGTCGATGAGTTGAACTACTCATTGATTTGATACTCTTCTAAAACTAGAATGATCCTCCTAAAATCGCGACTTTTGTTGAACTACTCATTGATTTGATACTCTTCTAAAACCGAATAATAGGTTTGTGGTTAGTTGCAAGCGTTGAACTACTCATTGATTTGATACTCTTCTAAAACAAAGGCTAGAGGCATCAACTGGCTGGCTGAGTTGAACTACTCATTGATTTGATACTCTTCTAAAACAGGCAAACATATTGAGGATTCAAGAAAATCGTTGAACTACTCATGCTCCTATCCTAGTATTTGGTACATAAATTTCTGAACAGTTGTGCCATAATTAATAAAACAAGATAGGAGCATTCCAATGAAACGATATCAAGATGATTTTAAAGCCAGCATTGTGAAGATGCATCGTGAAGAGAAAAGATCTATTCGCTCGCTTTCCGAGGAATACGGTGTTTCTCCAGCCGCAATTCATAACTGGGTTAAAGGCGCTAAATCAGTTGAGCTAGAAGACGGTACTGAAGTAACGTCCAAAGAATTCAAACAACTTCAAAAGGAAAATCAGCGATTAAAGGAGGAACTCGAAATTTTAAAAGCTGCGGCGGTGTTACTGGGAAAGCATTAGGACGAATTAATTGCCTTGTCTTCATAGAAGATCAGTTATTGCGACACCGCTTATCAATTATTCTTTCGGCACTGAAATTACCGCGCAGCACCTATTACCATTGGAAAAGATATCAACCTAGTCAACACGAACGTGTTGATAATCAACTCAAAGAAAAAATTAAATTGATTTGGGAAAATAATTATCGTGCCTATGGTTATCCACGAATAACGATGGTGCTTCGCAAGTCAGGCATCTGTGTTGGGTCAAAACGAATTTTACGATTAATGAGGGAAATGGAGATTCACTCTTTAATGAATCGGCGATTTAAAAAACCTGGCACTCATGTGGATCATTCACAACGCCCCAATTTAATCAAGCACCAGCCCAATGCAAGGATATGGCGTGCTGACATTACTTATTTGGAATTACGTCCAGGAACCTGGGTTTATCTCAGTTCTATTTACGAACCAAAGGTTCATCAAGTTCTTGCTTTCAAGATTGGTCGTCAGATGGAGGCGACGTTAGTTGTAGAAACGATTAATCAGGCGCTTGAATATCATCAAAAGCCACAATATTTTCACTCTGACATGGGTTCACAGTACACCAGCAACGAAGTTGAAACTTTACTTGAACGGCATCAGATTAGCCACTCATACTCAAAACAAGGTTATCCTTATGATAATGGGCCAATTGAAGCTTTTCACTCATTGTTGAAGAGAGAGTTTGCCTTTCAAACAACTTTTTCCAATTTTGAGGACTTGGTAATCCGAACCTCAAATTACATCAGTTGGTTTAATTCCGACAGAATTAGAACGAGTGTTTAGAAAAAGATGTGCCATTTATTGACATAGGAGCATCATTGATTTGATACTCTTCTAAAACGAGCCATCTGCAAACTCGCCTGCTTTTTCAGTTGAACTACTCATTGATTTGATACTCTTCTAAAACAAACTACCTAACTCAAAGGAAAAAGAAAAAGTTGAACTACTCATTGATTTGATACTCTTCTAAAACTTTGTAAAGATGATTCGTTGAGTGTAATAAGTTGAACTACTCATTGATTTGATACTCTTCTAAAACCGCTACCGACTCTTCAACCTGTCTTTGTGTGTTGAACTACTCATTGATTTGATACTCTTCTAAAACACTAATCCCTTATCCCAACTATCATATTCCGTTGAACTACTCATTGATTTGATACTCTTCTAAAACAATTTGAAAGTGCGAAGAAAACAGCGGAATGTTGAACTACTCATTGATTTGATACTCTTCTAAAACGTACAGTCAATCAGACTAGCAGTACAGTCAGTTGAACTACTCATTGATTTGATACTCTTCTAAAACAATGAAGGTGTACCAAATGACAAATCTTCAGTTGAACTACTCATTGATTTGATACTCTTCTAAAACCTGCTGGAGCAATGGCATTTTTAACCGTGTGTTGAACTACTCATTGATTTGAT
This sequence comes from Latilactobacillus curvatus JCM 1096 = DSM 20019, assembly GCF_004101845.1. Lineage (NCBI taxonomy): Bacteria > Bacillati > Bacillota > Bacilli > Lactobacillales > Lactobacillaceae > Latilactobacillus > Latilactobacillus curvatus. Next base: position 657,392 of record NZ_CP026116.1, read on the forward strand.
ACTCTTCTAAAACATGGTAAAAGCAGTTAATGAGCATATTAAGGTTGAACTACTCATTGATTTGATACTCTTCTAAAACTGACGCTTTGTTTGCTGGTATTGGTTACACGTTGAACTACTCATTGATTTGATACTCTTCTAAAACAAACGGGTAACGCCACCCAGTCTGCTAAAGGTTGAACTACTCATTGATTTGATACTCTTCTAAAACCCATAGCCGGTTGCTGTCGACATACACCTTGTTGAACTACTCATTGATTTGATACTCTTCTAAAACGCACCAGCAATCAATACCAGCTATAAGGATGTTGAACTACTCATTGATTTGATACTCTTCTAAAACCATCGTTTTTTCATCAGAATTTCATTTTATTCATAGCGCCATTCGACATAATCATTATCGATGTGATAATAATAACATTTCTGGTACTGATCAGATTTAACCTCTTCTGAAAATTCAATGAGAAAGAGTTTCACATTCAATGTCGCCACCAACCTCACCAATTCATTAAATTGGTTGATACTGAGATAGTGCGAAACGTTGATCAACGTGATTATTTTTGATTCATTTAACTCTACTGCTGTCTGTACTATACTCTCAATTATACCATATGGGTCATGTTGGACGACAGTCGAAAATTGTAAATTATAGAACTTAATCATTCTTTGAAGATCCCATTCCTGATTGACATCTAAGGTCAATTCATACATAAAGGCCGCATCCAAAATCGTTAAACGAATCTCACTATCTAACTGAGTTAATTTCTGGCGCTGCTGATCCGTTAAGTCGGCGGCGAATTTTTTAATCAACCGATTTTGAAATAGATGATTCAAATTAATTGCTGCCACATCCCCACCCCAAATAACAGCCTTTGAATAATCCATTAATTCGTATTGATCATTGCTAAATTTAACGGTCTCTTGTGCGCCGGACATTCCAATAATGAGTTTGGTATACACTTCTGGACTACTTGTACTGCAAACCGTTATTTTCTTATTCTGAACGCTAAAGGGTTGGTATGGATAAAAAGTAATGTTCATAAAATTAACGTCCTCTCAGCAGAATTACGGACGTCATCACTCGATTCGCCCACTAAGAAATGCATTTTATTATATTGTTGCTCAGTAACCATCAACGTTTGTACTAAGCCTGCAGGCGGAGTAAAGCCAGCAATTCGGTTCTCGATAAACTGCGCCGATTGTTTGCTGACACAAACTCGAACATAAACAGAATATTGAATGGTAGATTGTAAAATTAATCCGAACGCTGTTCGGACAAAAAAGATCAGCTTCCTTTAAAATGGTGTTTACCACAAACCCATCTTTTAGGAGCTGATCTTTTGTCTAGTATAACCTATTCCGAACGAATTAAAATCGAAACCTTTTGTGAACTAGGGCTGTCCAATATCCAAATGGGCGTTCGGCTGAACCGATCACCGTCAACAATTTCTTATGAATTATCTCGATGTCAACCTTATCAGGCTGAATTAGCACAAACAGATGCCGAATACAAGCGATCACGATGTGGTCGGAAAACTAAGCTGAGCGATGAGTTAAAGCAAAAAATTCTCAACCATTTACGTCTAAGCTGGTCACCAGGAATGATTGCTCACGAATTTAAACTAGCTACTAAATCTATTTATAATTGGCTAAATCAGGGGAGAATTGGTTTCTCCTTGAATGATCTACCTGAACATGGCGTACGCCAACGGCGTAACGTTGACCAACGATCCAAATATAATCAATCCTTGGGGCGATCAATTGAACAGCGTCCCATGATGATTAATCAACGTAAGCGCATCGGCGATTTTGAACTAGATACAGTCGTTGGTCCTCGTGGGCATAGTAAGGCAGTTTTATTAACTTTAATCGATCGCAAATCACGGTTCCTTTGGGCATACCGGTTAAAAGATCGGACGACAGCGACTGTTAATGAAGCACTAACTAAGTTCCTAACCACTTTTAATGGTCCGGTGCACAGCTTTACTGTGGACCGTGGCACTGAGTTTAGTGGGCTAGTATCACTTGAATCACAATATGGTATTAAGACCTATTACTGCCATGCTTATACTCCAGCTGAACGTGGTAGTAATGAACGCTTTAATCGGAATTTACGTTATTTTTATCCTAAAGGGACTCGTTTTGAGCACATTAGTGCTCAAGATTTAACGACGACGTTACTCCAAATTAACCAGCGACCGCTTAAAATACTCGACTGGCAAACACCGTATCAGGTTATGCTGACAAATTTGTCCAAAAATTCGGATTAAATTTGCAATCTACCGAATCATTAAAAAACCTTCGTTAAGCAGCGCTTTTCTAAAATGACGGTATGCCTTGCGATCCTCGCTCGTTTCAACTGGTAAATCAAACATGACTAATAAGCGCATTATTCGGTACCTCGTGAGTCATTACCACCTTTACTTCAAACTCTTCTTTCGGAGTTGTCATGAATTTCAAACAATTCTGTACGTGTTTAGTGAGTGCGTTTCTAAGAATTGTGATCTGTCCATTATATTCTAGCTCAAGATTCAGTAACTCCACTAAACCAAATTTAACATCAGGGGTTAATTCATTAAACTTTTGATGTGCCACCCAATAATCAATCACTGGTCGAAAAGGTTCCATTAGATCGGAACCCAAATTAAAATCACTGACGCCATTGTGATGATGAATGCCAAACTGTGTTAAATAGCCATTACAAACAATTTCGCGATTAACGGCTGATAACAACAAACTATAACCATAATTAAGGGCTGCATTAATGGGACTGTACTCCGTTCGAACAAAGTCTTTATCAAAAACTAACTGAAAATACTTGCGCGCAATCACGGCTTCTCGATTTGTTCGATCAGCAAATACCATTGCATCAGCTTCTGTTGTTAAGTCTTCAATATCCTTTCCTAACAATTGTGCACATTGAATTTGCATCGCTATTTTGGCTTGAATAATCGCCGTCCATAAGGTTTCTTTCAACCCCGTTCCCCATTCAACCTGTTGCTGGATCGACGCGAGACTACGATTTCCTGGATAATCCGCAATTGTTTCGCAAGTTGGATTACCGTCTTTGCCTGTAAAAATAATCTTAGCGCCAGCTTCACTCAACTCAGTAATCGCCGATGCCGTTAAAACGGCCTGTGTAGTCGCAACTAACAAAATTTGGATATCATCAATTGGTACTTGGTGTGTTGCATCTTTTGTCTGGACAATAATCTTCCGTCCAGAATAAGAAACCTTTGCATGTTGTGAAATCACAACTGTTCGCCAACTCATAAAAATTTACCCCCTACATCCTTGTTTTCAAAATGATAACATGCTATAATGCTGTTGTTGAGCTTGATACACTCAATCGAAATACTCATTGATTTGATACTCTGAGTTAAAATCAAACAAGGTCTTCGGACCAAGTTTTCTATTCTGAGCCTCTTATGAGGCCTTTTTTTATGCCTTCAAACCAAAAAGCTAGCCCATCATTACACTAATGACAGGCTAGCTTTATTTATTTATAAATCCCTTAAAGCTACTCGTCGTTCGAATAAACCGGTTGGAGATTGATAGATAATTTGGGTGTCAGGTGTGAATGTAATGCCCGATGTTTGCGTTAACAGTCCAAAATCATTCTTAAAGCCTAGTTCTGAAATTTTAATTCTGGCAGCGTTAGCATGTAATCCTATTAATATTCTGTTTAGGATCGTCTTTTGACCTACATTTATCAGCTTTCTATTCCGCCATTGATCATTCCACGTTAAATTCTCAAAAATCTCCTTCGAACTATTTAGCACTTCTCTAGACTTGTAAATATCGTACACTGGAAAGTATTGATTGACCTGCTCTAATATATGATTAAACAGGTTAATTACCTGCTTATTAGAATTATTAACTTTGATAGCCCCATTCAATATTTTAATGTCAGACTTATCCAATACTAGTTCTTGTTCATTATGAAGGTAGAATTCGGAAGCAATAGAAATATCCTGCCCTCTGCTATAAAATTTCTGGTTAATCAAAATCCTTGGTAAGATAATCTTGAAATCCTTAGTAACAGGGACTGGCTCTCCTTTTTTCTTTTTATTAATCGTAAGCTGAGGTGTTAACAACTTCTCTAATCTTACAAGTCTCTCAGCAGGATCTTGTATTTGCTTTAATTCGCTACTCCACGATGTATTTACTCCAAATATTCTGTAAATATACTCACTCTTATTTTTAATTTTAACTAGACATAAGTATGCAGACGTCTTCCCCGAGTACCCACCATAGAGCGCAGTTGGTCGATCTTGTTTAGCGGGAATCAATTGCTTGCCGCCCTGCCCACTTGCTTTATCATCTTTAGCCGCATAGAGCGTTTGATTAAATAGCGCTCCCGAATTTTCATGCACTTCGCGAGTCACTAGAATCTTCTTAAACTGATAAATTTTATTCAAGTAAGCTAGACCGGATTCTTTATCCCAAATAACCGCTTCAGTATTTTCATCAACCAATTCGTCTTTCTTTAGACCATTTAAAAAATTAAAGTTACGCCACTTATCTTGCTGACTTGCCTTCTGATACTCACCGTATACAAAATAAGGTTTTAATTTAGGATAGCGCTTCAATAGATACAGACCAACGAATGCGGTCAGATAAGCATCGAATGCATGATGATGGTTATTTAGATTACGATTCTTCGGAAAATCGAATTCTGTTCGCATTTGATGGGTTAACCCACTCTTAACAGTAATTAACTCAATGTTATCTTCACCATACTGTTCCATCAATAAATTCGTTGCTAACTTAATGACTTGACGTGTTTCTACTAATTGCCGATTAATAAAGCCCTTCATGGCGTATTTACTGATGTGATCAGGATTTAACGTTAAGTTATCGTATTTCTTCTTAGTAATTAACCCAGCACGCAACATTTGTTCCCACTGAAGCTGCATCTTCTTACCAAGTTCAACGCTTGTAAAGTCGGTCGGTACTTGATCTGCTTTGCTACGGTTCATTTTTTGAGAAACTAAAACTCGGTTATCTAACGAATTATCCTTCACAAACGACTGTGGCAAGATATGATCAATATCGTACGTCGATAAACGATCAATATTCAACGAATCACCCGTATACATATCCCGACCACCCTGCATGAAGTACAAGAATAAGCGCGTATTGCTCAATGCAGAATTCGATAAATCCTTAAGTTCATTTCTGATTTCAGTATTATTTAGCAATTCATTGCTGATATTTTGATAGACTTGTTCAACTTGGCGCTTACGTTGCACCGAAAGTCGTGGATTCACTTCATCTTCGCGCGCAAATTCAATCAATATCCGTTCTGGCGCCTGGCCTTTCATGGCCTTTTGAATGTCATTGACAACAAGCAGAATCTGGCGGAGCGCTTTTTTATTCTGTGGTGACGTATATAAATCATTGATAACATCTTGTACATCATTTTCAGCTAGCATCATTTGATTAGCTTCAGTAATTAATTTATCAAAGTCTTCAGAGTGCACAATCCGCATGAAGTTATCCGTTGTATCCCAGAGTAAGTCCATAATTCGTTGTCCATTCGCATTGACGATTTGCGTTAATAATTTAGCCGACAAACGACCCCAACCGCGGTAGCGTTTAGCAGCTAATTGCACACGTTGCTGATCCGTTAACCAATCGATTTCATTCAATTTGGCGCTATATATTTTGCCGTCTTCAAAAATCGTTGACCATTCAATACATTTTTCCAAATCGGCTTGTTTATCAACATCATCAACCGCATCTCCAACAATCATCTTTAAGTCATGATACGTGCTTAATCGACTATTAAATTTGTTCTCATCGGATAGACCAGTAATTGCGGGACGACTTGCATAGCGCTTTTCTGATACCAAGTAATCCTGAATATTTTTCACTGTTACACTTATTTTTTGCATAAATAAATCCGTAAATATTGCTTGTTTCAACTCCGTCGTAATCGGTTGGTCATCAATCTTAAGTCCGTTTAATTCATTCAACACTTCAAACCGTTGATAAATTAAGCTCTGTTTAGGGAGTACATCTTCAGCCAATAAATAAGTATCAGTCGTTGTCATGCGCTTAATGAATTCATTAGCGGATGCTTGACGGTCCACTTTATCATCGAAGTTCCACGGTGTAATCCGGCCTTCTGCTTTACGAATCAGCCACGCAAATTTCGCATCGGAGCTTTGTCGTTGCTGCTCAGCCGTAATCAGGGGCCCCACATAGTACGGCACTCTAAAGGCCACTAATTCGTCCAATTTATATTTAGCGACTGTTTGCCGTTTAGAATTGGGATTAAGTTCCGCTAACCAGGGGTAATATTGTTGTTGGTTCTCGATAATCCGGTCTAATTCCTGTTGATGTAGTTGATGCGGGATTGCCCCATTATCTTTGGTCCGTTGTTTTGGCATAAATTGATCAAGTTCAATTAATTTTTTAATTTCACTCACAATCGGATGATCTGGGTTGTTCTTTAAGGCTTTTGTGATATCTCCATAAAAATCTTCCTTCGAATAGGCCTTCGTATTTTCTTGACCATCAACATATTGGTCATAAGCCTGCTTTAATCTCTGTCGGTCTTCAGGTGCTAACGCTTCCCGTACCGCTTTTAGCATTTTTAAATGCTTTTGATGATCGTCATACTTCGTGATCATCGCTTGCGACAATGATTGATTTTCGGGAACGATTCCCGCCAATAGAACACCAGAATAAAGTTCCTGTAGGCTTTCGATAATTTGGTGGGCATTATCATCAAGACTACTCTCTAACTTGACCATTTCTTCATCAAAGTTTTCTGCATTAAAAGTGAGTGTCCATGCTTTAACATCTTCGGCTTCGATCCCAGTAAGCACATTAAACTTCGCTTTTAACCCCAAGATTGCTTTTAATAATTCTGTCGCAATCGCCTTATTCTGCTTTTCAACTGCCTTATTCGTACTTGGCGTATAAATCAGTGATAATGCTTGTCTTTGCCGATTGCTAGCACTTTGTTGATTATCCAATAAGAGCGCTTTGACCTCCGCCAATTTATCCGTCTCTAGTTGAAAGCCAGATTCACTGAACAAGTCAGCAAAAATCGTGTTTAGTCTGTCAAAATGAGCCACTAAATTAATTTCGCTACTCTTAAAGGATGAGACGGGCGCTTCATTTAAAAAGTGCCCGCGATACTTCACAATATGATGCATCGCTAAATAAATCTCGCGAATATCAAATTGACGTTTCTCGGTCATTAGCTTATATCTTAAATGGTAAATCGTTGGATAATCGTCATAGAATGCCCGATCTGTTCGATCATTAAATAAACTTGTCTGTGGATATAACTTTCGCTGATCCTTCGGACTTAGGTTTGATTGTTTTTGCCGCAAGAAAAAAGTATCATCAACCGGCGTGATATAGGGTTCAAAGATTTCTCTTAACAATCCTAACCGCCATTTACGTCGTTTTAATCGGCGACGTGTTGTTCTAAAGCTGCGCCGTTCTGCGGCTGTTTGTCCTTCATCGTATAAACGAACCCCATAACCATATTTACCTCTTACACTGACCAACTTACTTTGGTCATCAACCACTGACCACCCAATTGAACTAGTACCAATATCTAAACCAATATTATACGGACGACTCATTCTTACTCCCCCTAAAAGTTTATATTCAATGATAGTATATCCAATTTAACCCGCTTTTTCCAATTAAATTAAGAATTACACATGCTAACAGCAAAAAAAGACAAGTCTTAATGACTTGTCTTTGATCATTATTCAACTGGTAACACTGCGCCGTGCCATTTATTCTTAATCCATTCTTGCGTTGATTTTGATTTGAGCGCTTTAACGAGCTTCTTGATAGCTGGGTTATTGCGGTCTTTTTTATTTGTCACAACAATGTTGGCAAATGGCGAAGATTGCTTTTCAAGGGCCACAGCATCCTTTTCAGGGTTGAGACCGGCTTGCACAGCATAGTTCGAGTTAATCGCCACTAAGGTGCCTTCATCATTCTTCAAAAGTTCAGGCATGAGTTTTGGTTCGAATGTGTACTCAAACTTGAGGTGTTTGGGATTGCTAGCGATGTCTTTAAACGTTGCGTTTTCAGCATTTACGCCCGATTTCAAGGTGATTAAGCCACCGTCTTTTAAAATTGTTAAAACACGGCCCCAGTCTGGCTGGCTGCTTGAAACTAATACTTTCGCACCTGATTTCACATCACTCAATTTTTTAACTTGTTTACTGTATAAGCCGAGCGGTTCTAAGTGAATACTGCCAACACTGACTAAGTCGTAGCCGTTATCTTTATTGGCCTTCTTCAAAAAGGGTTTGTGTTGGTAGTAGTTCGCATCTAATTCGCCACTCGCTAAAGCTTTATTGGGTAAAACATAATCGCTGAAGACTTTTACTTTGAGGTTGATGCCTTCTTTTTTCAACTCCGGTTGAACGTGTTTCAAAATCGCGGCGTGTGGAATTGCGGATGCCCCAACGACGATTGTGTTGCTGTCTGACTTCGCTTCTTTGTTACCACAAGCGGCAAGTGCGCCCGCTAATAAGAAGACTGCTGCTAATAATCCTAAACTGTGTTTTTTCATGAAAACTCCTCCTTTTAAATTAACGATGATCAATGTGTTGAACAACCAAGTCGCCCGTTTTTTGACAAATGAAGACGATGATTAAAATAATGACGGTTGCGACTAACGTAATCGCATTTTGGTTAGCTTGGAACCCATCTTGGTAAGCAAGATTTCCCAGCCCACCGGCACCAATCACCCCCGCCATTGCGGTATAACCAACAAGTGAAATTGCGGTGACAGTTAAGCCGGAAACAAGCGCCGGCATGCTTTCTGGTAAAAGGACTTGCCAGACGATTTGGACTTTTGAAGCGCCCATTGAACGGGTGGCTTCAAGCACACCGCCATCGACTTCCCGAAAAGCTAATTCAACGAGTCGTGCATAAAAGGGCGCGGCTGAGATGATTAACGCTGGAATCGCAGCTTTCGGGCCAATCATCGTGCCCATCAAGCCTTTTGTCAATGGAATCAACAAGACGATTAAAATGATGAATGGAATGGAACGAAAGACGTTCACTAATAAAGCCACAATACCATTCAACAGCCGATTCACTCGACCACCACTCGCGTTTGTTTGATAAAGAACTAACCCGAGTGCGAATCCAAGAACTGCCACCAATAAAACACTGACAATTGTTAACCAAACTGTTTCAAAAGTTGCTTGCCACATACTTGGCCAGTTCACTTGCTTAAATTGAAAATAGGATTGAAATCCGTTTACGTTATCCATGACGTACCACCTCAACTTCGATTGTTTGTTGTGCTAATTCTGCAAGGACTGCCTTTAAATCACTTGGATTAGCTTGAATTTGAATGTATAAATAGCCAAGTGCGCCATTAATGGTTTGTTGTAAACTCCCACTGATGACACTGATTTCGACTGCTGGGTATTGACGCATCAAGCGACCGATCACCGGTTGACTCGATTGTTCTTCGTTAAATCGCAGTTGGACGATTGTGCCATTTGGAACCCGTTCTAACAGTTGATCAATCGAAGCGGCCGTTTCACTTGGCGACACCACTAAGGATTCAGCAACAAATGCCTTGGTTGCAGCCATTTGTGGTTTTTCAAAGATTTCGTGCACAGTCCCTTCTTCGATTAACCGCCCATTTTCCATGACCGCAATTCGTTGGCAAATCCGCCGCACCGCATCCATTTCATGGGTGACAAGAACGATTGTAATCCCCATTTCACGATTAATCTTAGCCAGTAACGTTAAGATTGAATTCGTTGTTTTCGGATCAAGGGCGCTAGTCGCTTCATCACATAACAGAATCTTCGGGTCACTAATCAAGGCTCGTGCAATTGCGACCCGTTGTTTCTGACCGCCCGATAGTTCGCTTGGATAGGCCGCTTCTAAATGGGTCAATTCAACAATCTTTAATAATGCGCGGGCTTTGATTTGTCGTTCTGCCTTAGGTACCCCGGCTAATTTTAGTGGCAACATGATGTTTTCTAACACTGTCTTTGACCAGAGTAAGTTAAAGTGTTGGAAAATCATGCCAATTTTCTGCCGAATCGGCCGCATTGCTTGTTCGCTCAACCCCACAATTGACTGGCCCTCAACGAGCACATCCCCAGTCGTTGGCTTTTCAAGTCCATTCAAGAGTCGGATCAACGTACTCTTACCAGCGCCGGAATAACCGATAATCCCGTAGATTTCGCCCGCTTCAATGTTCAACGAGACATCCGTTAGTGCGGCGAATGTTTTTTGTTCTCGCTCAAAGGTTTTACCCACTTGTTTTAATGTCAACATACTAATCGCTCCCTCTTCTTTTAAAAAATGCCAAAAAAAAATCCTTCCTCTCAAATAAATGAGAGAAAGGACGCTAAATGCGTGTTACCACCTTAATTTACGATTACCTCACAGTAATCGCCTTACAAAGTACCCGATTGATACTCGTTCGCTATATCGGGCAACCCCCGCATTCGGCTCAGTTAAACCTTACCAAATGAATTGCTCAAAGACCATATTCATCTAGCTTTCACATTATCCGCTTGCACCTGACCGGACTCTCTTAAAATGCTACTGACTAAATTACTCATCTTTTCATCGCTTGTATTAAGTAGTACCTATCATAATTAAAGTTCAATTAAAAGTCAAGCAAGACTATTCAAAAAAATCAGATTATTGTTTAAGTAATGGCCTAATCGACCCGAATGTCAGCAATCCACGCATCTTTTTCGTTATCTGCATTTAATAATTCCGGATTATCAGCTAACGGTGTGTTGACGTTTACTAATTCACCAGCTAGTGGACTGTCAAGATCTTGTACCATCTTCTCAGCTTCAATGGCCACTAAGGTTTCATTAGCCGTCAATTTTTGCCCCACGATTGGAACATCAACAAACTTGATTAACCCAAACTCATTTTGTGCGGCTTTGGTGATCCCAATTCTTCTAATCGATGCTGCAATTTCCTCTGTCCAAAAATAATCATTATTATTCATCGTCATCCGTCATTCACTCCTAGAAAGTATCTTCAGCTTCACTGAACATGTAACTCTTATAATGGTACCGCATCGACATGATAAACCCAACGCCAATTAGGTTCCCCAATAATGACGAGCCTCCTTGTGAGATGAACGGCAATGGAATCCCTGTCAATGGTAATAAACCAACGCTCATCCCAATGTTTTCGAAAACATGGAATAAGATCATCATGATGACCCCAGTTGAGACATACGCGTAAAATTCATTCTTCGTATCAAATGTGACCCGAATCATTTGGTAAATCAACAAGAAGTACAAAAGAATCACAAAACATGAACCGACAAAGCCGAAGTTCTCACCAATGACAGAGAAAATCATATCGGATTCACGTACTGGCACATGGACTTGCACTTGATTGAAGCCTTTCCCAAATAGCTGACCAGACCCAATCGCTTTTAAACTCTGCGATAATTGTAAACTGGTACTGGCAGTATTATCAAAAGGATGCAGCCAAGCATCAATTCGATTGAATTGGTACGTTTTAAAGCCCAGATGCGTCAAGATTACCCGGCCAGGGGTCGTCGCCGCTAGTGTAAGGGCCGTGCCCCCAACAGCGACTAAGACAGCAATGGCTGGGGCTAAAATCTTCCAGGTCACACCTGAGACAAGCACAATCCCACCTAAGATGGCAACGAACACTAATAAGGTCCCAAAGTCATTTTGTAATTTCAATAGGACCATCACTGGAAGTGTCCATAGTAACATTCGTCCAAGTAACATCCAATCCGTCTTAACCGTGTGTTCTGGATAAGCCGTATTGTGTTGAGTAACGACCCTGCCCAACATCAAAATATATGCCGGTTTCATGACTTCAGATGGTTGAAATGAGATTGGTCCAAGAGAGAACCAACTCTTTGCCCCAGTTTGCAAGGCGACTGCCCGATTATAAAAGATTAAAACGGCAATCAAGAGGAAAATCCCTAACCCATAAGCCAGTGGTGCAATCCGCCATAGTTGTTCTGAATCAAACTGCATAATTGCGACAATCGCAATTCCACCAATCACGTACCATGCAGCTTGCATAATAACGGCTCGAGTTGAACTCGCACCTGATGTATCATGTGACGTTGCCACATAGATTGACATCAAGCCAATCAACGCTAGCATAAAGACTGAAAAGACGATTCCATAATCAACTCGCGAGGAATCTTCTGTTGTTTCTACTTCCTTTGGCATGCTAAGTCTCCTTCAATCAATTCTGCTCTCATTATATAAATAACCCGGCCAGAATTCTGCCGGGTTACTGTAATTCTAATTAATTCTTAAGAATTAACCTTGGTGTAAGTGGTACTCCCGTAGTAATTCGTTAACTGCATCGTCGTGGGTCTTAGTAATGATACTTTGACCAGTCCCTTCAACAGTTGCTTCAAAACGTTTCTTAGCGCTATCTTCTACAATCACGCCAATTTCATTTTTGCCGACCATGACGCTTGTCATTTCTTGGCCATTACGTTTGATGTCATCAATTGTGACAGTAATTTTTTGTTCTTTTTTTGACATAGTTATGTTGAACCCCTAACTTCTTTGACTTACTTTTGTGACTCGTCTTGCTGTCGATTGCGCAAAACGGTGAAATGATCTGGTACTGGATCATAGCCGCCCCGTACAAACGGGTGACAACGCAATATACGACCGATGCCCATGATTAAACCCAAAATAGCACCATGTTTTTGGATTGCTTGAATCATGTAACTCGAACATGTTGGGTAATATCGGCAACTCGGTGGTAATAATGGTGAAATTCCCTTCTGATAGAAACGGACCAATCCAATCAATATTTTCCGCAATTTATCTGCCTCACTTTAGCGCATGCTACTGCAAGAAATTAATAATATGACTCCATGTGCTAGGCAAGAAAACGGCAAATGGATTCTGGCCGCCAATTGCAAAACCAATCATCTGACCAACTAATAACGCAATAATTATGAGCACGAAAACCAATAAAATTTTCTTTAAAACGGGTTTGACGTGTTCGTCAAAATTTGATTGATACACACAATCACAATCCTTCTTTAATAGAATGCGGCTTAATAAGCCCGTTTATGTTCAATATTATCTAATAAGATGCCAGTCCCTAAAGCAACAGCATCCAATGGATTTTCTGCTAAGACCACCGGAACCTTCAAATGTTCTGAGAATAAGCTAGCGATATTGCGTAATAAAGCACCGCCACCCGTTAACATGATTCCCCGATCAATAATATCTGCAGATAATTCTGGTGGTGTCACTTCTAACACTTCTTTGGCAGCCGCAATAATTTCCATCATTGTTTCATGCAAGGCTGATTCAACTTCATCTGCACTAATTGAGACAGATTGTGGCAACCCACTTACCATGTCCCGGCCACGAATCTCAAGTGACTCACTCGCATCAGCATGCCAAACGTTACCAATTGTTAACTTAATTGTTTCAGCCGTATGTTCGCCGATTAATAGATTATGTTTCTTCTTAACGTATGCGGCAATTTCACTATTCATCTTATCGCCTGCAAGACGCAATGAACGACTTGTGACCACTTCACCCATTGAAAGCACAGCGACGTCACTGGTCCCACCACCGATATCAATAACCATGTTACCGCGTGGTTGAAAAATATCCATGCCAGCACCTACAGCCGCGACTTTTGGTTCTAATTCCAAGAAGACTTTGCCGCCACCTGATTTTTCAGCAGCTTCAACAATTGCTTTTTGTTCAATTGATGTAATATTTGTTGGGCAGCAAATCAAAATATTAGGTTTTGATAGGAAGCCCTTTACATTTAATTTATTAATAAAATACGCTAACATTTCTTCTGTAATGTCGAAATCAGCGATGACCCCATCCTTTAATGGACGGACAGCGTGGATATTGCCAGGTGTCCGGCCAACCATCCGATACGCTTCTGAGCCAACTGCTAAAACTTTTTTGGTTTGGGTATCAATCGCAACAACTGAAGGTTCGTTTAAGACAATGCCTTTTCCCTTAACGTTAATTAAGACGTTGGCAGTTCCCAAGTCAATCCCGATATCTTTAGCCATTTGGTGTTGCTCCTTCCGAGAACTATATTCAGTAAATCATTATACCATAAGACAGGTACCTTTAGTATCCTGATTTGGCAAAATAAAAAAGCGACGTCCGCTGAAATAGCAGGCGCCGCCAGTCTGTTTTATGCACGTTTTGCTTGTTTAATCCGGTGACCGGCAGCATCAAAATCAGCTCGACTAATATGTGCCCCAAGTGCCCGTAATTTTTGATGGAAATGATAGTAACCCCGGTCCATGTATTGAAGGTTCGTAACCAACGTTTCACCATTAGCTACTAACCCAGCAATGACAAGTGCTGCGGCAGCTCTTAAATCGGTTGCAGCCACTTCAGCCCCATTGAAATGTGTATCGCCATAAAGCACAACTGATTGACCTTCAATTTGATAATCCGCATTCATTCGGCGGAGTTCTTCCAAATGCATGAAACGATTTTCAAATACCGTTTCGGTCATAACACTCGTCTTCTTAGCAAGTAATTGAAGTGTCGTCATTTGTGCTTGCATATCAGTTGGAAAGCCTGGATAAGGTAGCGTCTTGATATTACATGCCTTTAATTCAGCGGGACCAATAATTCGAACACCAGCTTCTTCGTCAATCACTTCCGCACCCATTTCCACTAATTTTGATAGGAGTGGTTTATTGTGTTCAGCAATCGCTTCTTTAATCAAGACATTTCCTTGTGTTGCCGCAGCGGCTACCATGAAGGTTCCGGCTTCAATCCGATCTTGCACGATACTGTGATCCGTCCCGTGTAAAGCGGTTACGCCTTCCACCCGAATTGTCTCAGTTCCGGCGCCAAAAACGTTCGCACCCATCTTGTTTAAGACATTAGCAAGATCCACAATTTCAGGTTCACGAGCAACGTTTTCAATCACCGTTGTCCCTTCAGCCATTGTCGCAGCCATCATGATGTTTTGTGTCGCACCAACACTAGGAAAATCTAAGTAAATATTAGTTCCCACTAGGCGTTCTACTTTAGCTTCAATGTAACCATGATTTTGATGAATGGTTGCACCAAGTGCTTCAAAACCCTTCAAATGTAAATCAACAGGCCGCGAACCGATAGCACAACCACCTGGCATCGCAACTCGTGCGTGACCTAAGCGCGCTAATAACGGCCCCATCACAACGATGGAAGCACGCATTTTTGAAACATATTCAAAAGCTGCTTCAAAATTCAAATCACCACTGGCATCGATTGTTAATTGGTTCCGTTGTTCATCAAACTCAACTTTAGCATCTAAACTCTTTAATACATCTTGCATCATGAAGACATCAGATAAAATAGGAACGTTCGTTAATTGAACGGGTCCGTCGGTTGCTAGTAAGGCAGCCGCCATAATTGGTAATACTGCGTTTTTGGCGCCTTCGATTTGAACTTCACCAACTAATCGTTGACCGCCTTGTATAATCAATTTTTCCAAGAGTTTCCCTCCGAATAAGACTGCTAGTTTATGGGACTAAAAAAATCACATTTTTAGCCTGCGCGATTATTTCTAAAAAGAATTGGCTAACGGTGTAGCCCATCACAATAGCGAGAAATACTATGACAATCTGTACTTGACGGATATGATTCGGTTTGAAAAATTGCTCAAACCGGATTGATTGTAAGCCATAAAAACTGATTAAAATAAAACCAATATGGCTAATAATTGAAATAACTGCCTGTAACCCGATTGATTGCACTTAAATAACGCCCCTTTTGTGATATGCAAACATTGTAACATACCGAAATAGGATTTGTCTGCCCACCAGACTGAATCTTAAGAAACAAAAAAAGCCTTAAACCATTCAGGTTTAAGGCTTTTTGAATCCTACAATAAGTGATTCTTAACGTTAATCCGGTTTATCGCACGTTGCAGTGCAATTTGAGCCCGGCGTAATTCGTCAGTATCATTATGTTCGGACGCTGTTTTAATTGCGTTTTGAGCACGTTCCTTGGCACTTTGCGCACGCCTAATATCAATATCACGCGCCCGTTCAGCACTATCGGCAACGATTGAAGCAACGTTATGGCTCACTTCCATGAACCCACCATTGACCGCAATTGCGTCTTCACGTGCTGGATCATCAGTCCGTTTAACGCGAATCTCACCAATTTCTAAAGGGGTAATAATTGGCTCATGATTAGCCATAATACCAAGTTGCCCGGCCATCGCTGGTACAACCAACAATGTTGCGTGGTGATCATAGACAATCCCACTTGGGGTCACGATATTAACGGTTAATACCTTTTGTTCTTCTGCCATCATTAACGCCCCTTTCTAAGCTTGTTTCGTTTCTTGTTCGGATGGTGTATAACCCAATTCTTTAGCTTTTGCTAATGCAGCATCAATATTCCCGACAAGCCGGAATGCTTCTTCAGGGACATCATCATAGTCACCCGCTAAGATGCCTTTGAAGCCTGCCACTGTATCTTTTACTGGCACGTATGAGCCGGCTTGGCCTGTGAAGGCTTCGGCAACGTGGAAGTTTTGTGATAAGAAGAATTGAATCCGACGAGCACGCGCAACGATAATCTTTTCATCATCAGATAATTCATCCATCCCTAAGATCGAGATGATATCTTGTAATTCACGATACCGTTGTAAGACGTGTTGCACTTCTGAAGCAACTTCGTAATGTTCTTCGCCAACAATTTCTGGATCCAAAGCACTAGAAGTTGATTCTAGTGGGTTAACAGCAGGATAAATCCCCTGTTGTGTTAATTTACGATCCAAGTTAGTTGTAGCATCCAAATGCGCGAAAGTTGTTGCAGGCGCAGGATCAGTATAATCATCAGCAGGCACATAAATGGCTTGGATTGATGTAACTGAACCTTTTTTAGTAGACGTGATTCGTTCTTGCAATTGGCCCATTTCTGTTGCCAATGTTGGTTGGTAACCAACGGCAGAAGGCATCCGTCCTAATAAGGCAGAAACTTCTGAACCAGCTTGAGTGAATCGGAAAATGTTATCGATGAACAATAACACATCTTGGCCTTCAACATCACGAAAGTATTCAGCAATTGTTAAACCAGTCAAGGCAACTCGCATACGAGCGCCGGGTGATTCATTCATTTGACCGAAAACCATCGCTGTCTTTT
This sequence comes from Latilactobacillus curvatus JCM 1096 = DSM 20019, assembly GCF_004101845.1. Classification (NCBI taxonomy): domain Bacteria; kingdom Bacillati; phylum Bacillota; class Bacilli; order Lactobacillales; family Lactobacillaceae; genus Latilactobacillus; species Latilactobacillus curvatus. Next base: position 674,533 of record NZ_CP026116.1, read on the forward strand.
CCAAAACGCCTGATTCTTTCATTTCAAAGTATAAGTCATTACCTTCACGTGTTCGTTCACCAACACCAGTAAAGACAGAAATACCACCATGTTCTTCAGCGATATTATGGATTAATTCTTGGATTAAAACGGTTTTACCAACACCGGCACCACCAAACAAACCAATTTTCCCACCTCGTAAATAAGGGGCAAGTAAATCGATAACCTTAATCCCTGTTTCAAGAATTTCTGAACTTGTATTTAATTCCTCAAATTTAGGTGCAGAACGGTGGATACTGTCCCGTCTAAAATCTGCAGGAAATTCTTCGCCGCCATCGATTGTTTCACCAAGAACGTTAAATACCCGTCCTAAAGTTTCTTTACCAACTGGTACGTTAATTGCACGACCAGTGTCTTCAACAGCCATCCCCCGACGTAAACCGTCAGTTGATTCCATTGAAATAGTACGCATTACCCCATCACCTAATTCAAGTGCCACTTCTAAGACGACAGATTCGTCGTTCCCTTTGTTGACAACCAAGGCATTATTGATATCTGGTAAAGTCGTATCTAAAGAAAATTCGACATCGACAACGGGACCAATAACTTGGACAACTTTTCCCATACTCATAGTTGTTATTTTCCTCCCGCGTTTCTTATTCTAATGCTGCCGCACCACCGACAATTTCGGTGATTTCTGTAGTAATCTGTGCTTGACGTGCCCGGTTAAATTTAATTGATAAATCAGAAATTAAATTATTAGCATTATCAGTGGCACTCTTCATCGCCGTCATGGAAGCAGAATGTTCAGCTGTTTTAGAATCAAGTAGTGCGCCGTAAATCAAACTTTCAGCGTATTGCGGTAGAATGGCATCTAAGGCATCATCAACAGAAGGTTCTGTGATGTATTCTTGATCTTTATCAGTGACTTCTGAAACATCCAAGTCGGTAATAGGTAGCATTTTTTCAGCTCGAAAAGCAGATGTCAGTGAGTTGACATGGTGGTTGTAACAAACGTACAACTCGTCAAACACGCCGCTATCATACATTGCAACAGCTGTTTTGATGATTTCACGGACTTCATTAAATGATGGCACATCACTTACACCACGATATTCGTAGGATAAGTTCATTTGCCGTGCTTTAAAGAAATCAGCACCAGTGCCACCAACGGCTAAAATAGCATATTCATCGGCAGACTTGTGGTTTTCTGAAATCATTTCAACCATTGCTTTTAAGATTGAGCTGTTATAAGCGCCAACCAATCCACGATCACTCGTGATGACCAAATAACCGGTCTTTTTGATTGGTCTTTCCACTAACAAATTACTTAACGTAATGTCATGCCGCAATGATTTCTGTGAAGTACCGTTAGTAGCTTCTGCTGCTTTAGCGGTACTTTTTTGACGTGCACTTGCAATTAATTGACTTGCAGCCAAATGCGTGACGATTTCTCGAATCTTATTCGTATATTGTTGATAAGCGATTGAATTTTTTTCAATCTGAGAAAGTTTTGCACCAGAGACCATTTGCATAGCACTCGTAATTTGCCCAGTTTTTTTAGTAGAGGCGATTCTTCGTTTGATATCCATTAAAGATTCAGCCAATTAATTCACCCCTTACTGTCCTGAGTCTTGATTGTCAGCAGTAGCTTCAGCGCCGACAAAACCTTCTGTGAAGGATTTGATAGCAGCATCTAACTTATCTGTATCTGGCAATGCAGCGGTTTGACGGATAGTGTCCATCAAGTCCTTTGCGTTACTTTCAAGATAATCGCTCAATTGACTTTCATATTGCATGATATCGTCAACTGGAACGTCATCAATAAAGCCGTGTGTTAATGCATAAAGAATCGTTGTTTGTTGTTCGAATGGTAATGGTTTGTGAAGTGGTTGTTTCAAAACTTCAACAGTCCGTTTACCACGATTTAATTTCGCTTGTGTTGCCGCATCCAAGTCTGAACCGAATTGCGTAAAGGCTTCAAGTTCACGGTATGATGAAAGATCAAGACGTAATGTCCCAGAAACCTTCTTCATCGCCTTCGTTTGCGCTGCGCCCCCAACACGAGAAACAGATGACCCAGCATCAATCGCTGGACGTGTTCCTGAATAGAATAAATCACTTTCCAAGAAGATCTGACCATCAGTGATGGAAATAACGTTAGTTGGGATATAAGCTGAGATGTCCCCAGCTTGTGTTTCGATGATTGGTAAAGCAGTCATTGAACCGCCACCTAATTCATCACTTAACTTAGCAGCCCGTTCCAATAAACGTGAATGTAAGTAGAAGATATCACCAGGGTAAGCTTCACGGCCTGGAGGTCTTCTCAAAAGTAATGAAATTTCACGATAAGCAGCAGCTTGTTTACTTAAATCATCATAGACGATTAAGACGTGCTTGCCGTTATACATGAATTCTTCACCCATCGCTGCACCAGCATATGGTGCAATGTAGAGTAATGGTGCTGGTTGACTAGGACCAGCTTCGACAACGATGGTATAATCCATAGCGCCGTAACGACGTAAGGTTTCCACTTGCGCTCTAACGGTCGATTCTTTTTGACCGATCGCAACGTAAATACAAATCATGTCTTGATCTTTTTGATTAATAATCGTATCAATCGCAACAGATGTTTTACCAGTCTTACGATCCCCGATAATTAATTCACGTTGACCACGACCGATTGGTACCAAAGCATCAATGGCTTTCAAACCTGTTTGTAAAGGTTCTGAAACAGATTGACGTGCCATAACGCCAGGGGCCTTCTTTTCGATTGGACGAGTTTTGTCCGTTTTAATTTCGCCTTTGCCGTCCACGGGTTGACCCAATGGATTAACAACACGACCAATTAAAGCATCGCCAACAGGCACTTCCATAATCCGGCCTGTTCGTTTAACTTGGTCACCTTCACGAATGTTTTCATATTCACCTAAGATGATAATCCCAACATCGTTGGTTTCCAAGTTTTGCGCAACCCCGTATGAACCGTTAGAAAATTCTAGCAATTCACTTGAAAGGGCGTTTTCTAAACCGTGAGCACGTGCAATCCCATCACCAACATAAGTGACAGTACCGACTTCTTCAACGGCTAAATCTTCATTATAATTTGCAAGTTGTTGTTTAATTAATGCACTGATTTCCTCAGTTTTGATGCTCATCAGGTTCACCTCTTTATCAACGATTGACTATTTCAATAGTAATGACTTAATTTGATCTAAGCCATGTTTAACACTGCCATCGATCACCTTGTGATTCGATTCCAGTACAATCCCACCAATAATATCTGGATCAACGATACTTTCCACTAAGACCTGATTGAGACCTTCGCGTTTAGCGTAGCTTTGGCTAATCTTTGCGATTTGATCACCATCTAAAGCAACGGCTGACGTTACCTTAGCGTGTGCAATCCCCATCTTTTGATCATAAAGATCTTCGTAGGCCGCAATAATGTATGGCATCTCAGCCATTCTTTGATAGTCAAAAACAAGGCTTAAAAAGTGTTGCATGAGTGTACTAAATTCACCGGAAAGGCTCTTTAGAAGCTCACGTTGTTTCAATCCAGATAAAGTCGTATCAGTCAGAACTGCACCCAATCTTGGGTTGTCATTGAAAATAGTCTCGAGTGCTTGTATCTCTTCATGGATACTTTCAAATTGTTGCTCTTGTTCTGCAAGGGAAAATAATGCCTTTGCATAGCGTTGTCCGACTGCATATTTATCTAGTTTCATTTTGCTTGTCCAACCCTTCAATATAGGAATTGATCAATGACTTTTGATCAGTAACTGACAATTCTTTCTTAATGAGTTTAGAAGCAATTTCAATAGATAGTTGAGCAACATCATCTCTCGCACTGTTTAACGCATCTAAACGAGATTGTTCGATGTCTTTTTTAGCATTTTGTTTTAAAGTTTGGACTTCTTCTTGAGCAAGTGTGACCATGCCTTCGCGTTGTTTTTCACCATTTCGCTTGGCTGTATTCACAATTTCAACTGCTTCTGACTTAGAATTCTTCAACTCTGTTGCGCGTTGTGCTGCTAATTTGGCAGCATCTTCACGTGATTGAGCGGCGTTATCTAAGTCGTTTGTAATTTTGTCAGAACGAGCTTGCATCATTTTTGAAACAGGTCCGAACGCAAATTTACCAACTAAAGCGACTAAAATAATAAAGACAACTAATACGAAAAGTGAATCTCCAAGGTAGGCTTCAGAAGCACCAACGATTAAATTACTAAACATCTATTGACACTCCTTCCTTGACTTACTGACTAATTTTTAAAGCGAAAATTTAGATTCACTCGGATTAACTAAATAAGATCAAGAAAGAAACGACGATAGAAAGAATTGGAACAGCTTCAATCAACCCAACACCGATAAACATTGTTGAGCGTAATTCTGCTGATAATTCTGGTTGGCGTGCCATACTTTCGATTGTTTTTGAGATAACCTTACCGTTACCATATGATGCTGCGAATGCTGCTAAACCAGCTGCGATAGCTGCTGCTAAATAGTTCATGTTTTTTCCTCCTAATTTTTAGTCTTCCATTTCAACTTTTTCTGAAATATAGACTATCGATAATGTTACAAATACATATGCTTGGATTGCCCCGATAAAGACGGAGAATCCTTGCCAAACCATTTGGATCGGTGCCGTCACAAGCATCGTTGCTGGTCCATGTGAGAAGGCCATTTTAACTAATAAACTTAGTAAAACTTCACCCGCAAAAATGTTCCCGTACAAACGCAAGGACAACGTTAAGAAATTGGTAAATTGTTCGATGATATTAATTGGTAAGAAAAATCCTACCGGTTTAATATAACTCTTCATGTAATTACCAAACCCTAACCGTTCAACACTAAAGTAGTGCGCAATCACTAAGACGATCATCGCAAGCGACATAGTGATAATCGGATTGGCCGTTGGACTCTTCAACCAAGTTACATCATGTACCTTAATTTGAAGAATCAAACCAAGTTGATTACTGATAAATACGAACATGAACATGACGAATGCAAATAAGTAAAATTGTTTACCTTCTTCACCGGGCATCGCACTTTTAACGATTCCGTTCGTAAAATCAATGATCCACTCCAAAATATTCTGCCGTTTAGTCGGTTTAAGCGCAATTTTTCTTGATAAAAAGAAAACGAGTGCAAAAACCAAAACTGCACTTACTAAGACCGATAGACAGTTTGCTAAATTAAAACGAATTCCCAAAATGCTAATAATGGGATATTTATCATCCACAAAATTCCCTCCTCCCTTAGGCTTATTTGTTGATTCCACTCTATCAACGACTACGTCTACGCGAGTTGCACAACGAACCTAAAAACAGCAATATTTATGTAGAAAAATTAAGCATAAATCATCACCGCAATACAAGTATGATAATACCACCATTAAATTAAAAGTACAAAGCAAATACTAACTAATTTCTAATTATTTTTTTGTCAATGCACTCAAATACCATAAATATTATCATATCAAAAGATTAAACTTATTAACGGTTGCTTTTTTGGCAAAAAAAACGCGTAACACAGGAAAATCAAGTGTTGCGCGCTTTTATTATCGGTACCTAATTAATGGCTATTTAGTCCCGAAAAGACGGTCGCCTGCATCCCCTAAACCAGGAACAATGTATCCATCCTCGTTTAAATGATCATCAAGACCAGCTGCATAGATGTCAACATCTGGATGGGCTTCTTGAACAGCTTTAACGCCTTCAGGTGCAGCCACTAGTACAACAAGGCGCATTGACGTTGCGCCGCGTTTTTTAAGGGCATCGATGGCCATGATTGCTGAGCCACCAGTTGCAAGCATTGGATCAACGATGAATAGTTGTCGTTGATCGATATCTGTTGGTAATTTAACAAAGTATTCGTGGGGTTGTAATGTTTTTTCGTCACGGTACATACCAATGTGACCAACTTTAGCGGCTGGGATTAATTCTAAAACGCCATCAACCATCCCAAGACCTGCACGCAGAATTGGCACAACGGCTAATTTTTTACCGCTCAATTGTTTTTCAATTGCAGGCCCCATTGGTGTTTCAACTTCTACGTCTTCCATTGCTAAATCGCGCGTGATTTCATAAACCATTAATTCTGCGATTTCGTTTGCGACTTCGCGGAAAACTTTAGTACCCGTATCCTTATTCCGGATAATCGTTAATTTGTGTTGAATTAACGGATGATTTAATACTGTGAATTTTGCCATTTACTTTGCCCCTATTCTATTCAATGAATTTAGTCCAAATTTTTTTCGCAAAAAAAGAGTGACTCCAAAGAAAACCTTCTCCGAGTCACTCTCCCTTCCGCGTAAAATTCTGTTTACTATTGTAGCGTAAATAGCATCAAAAAACTAGCGGTATTCATTAATTAATCTAAAAATTTAGCTTGTGTGATTGGAAAACGATCCGTCAACGCTAAAACATCTGCACTAATGCGCGTCATGGCGTCTAATTGATCGTGTTTTTCAATCACTTCTAAAATTAATTGCGCAATCAATTCACAATCCGCTTCTTTAAACCCGCGCGATGTGATTGCTGGGGTCCCAATTCGAATCCCACTTGCCTTAAATGGACTTAATTTTTCAAAAGGAATGGTATTCTTATTAACGGTAATGTGGACACTATCTAAAAATGCTTGGACTTCCTTCCCATTTAAGCCACTCTGCGTTAAATCGAGTAACATTAAATGATTGTCAGTCCCGCCTGAAACCATACGTACTAAGTCAGATTGTTCGAAAACGGCAGCCATCGCTTGCGCATTGGCCACAATTTGTTTTGTATATGCTGTAAATTCAGGTTGTAAATCTTCACCAAATGCAACAGCTTTCGCCGCAATGACATGTTCGAGCGGTCCACCTTGAATACCAGGGAAGATGGCAGAGTCAATTGCTTTGGCATATTCTGCTTTACACAAAATCATTCCACCACGAGGTCCACGCAACGTTTTATGCGTTGTTGTGGTCACCACATCGGCATATGGCACTGGACTTGGATGAACACCAGTTGCCACTAAACCAGCAATGTGTGCCATATCGACCATTAAATAGGCACCGACATGATCGGCAATGGCGCGTAATCTTGGGAAGTCAATTGTCCGACTGTATGCTGATGCCCCTGCAACAATCATTTTAGGATGAATTTCATCCGCTTTAGCAGCGAGCGCATCATAATCGATTCGTTCGTTATCGTCAGCAACGCCATAACTATAGAAGTGATAAAGTTGCCCACTGAAGTTAAACGGTGACCCATGGGTTAAATGACCGCCATCTGTGAGGTTCATCCCTAAAATCTTATCACCGGGTTCTAAAAGCGCTTGGTAAACTGCCATATTAGCCTGCGAACCGGAGTGCGGTTGTACATTGGCATGTTCTGCATTAAAAAGTTGTTTAGCACGTTCAATCGCGAGTGATTCAATTTGATCGATAAATTCACAACCACCGTAAAACCGTTTGCCCGGATAACCCTCGGCATATTTATTGGTTAATACGCTACCTTGTGCTTCTTGAACAGCTCCGGAAACAATGTTTTCAGAAGCAATTAGTTCAATATTATGCACCTGGCGTTGTTCCTCTTTTTTAATCAATTCGTAAATTTCTGGATCAGTTTGTTCAATCATTTACAATCACTCCTCTTCCTATTAAAATAGTGCCTATTTCGAAGTAAAGTATTGTTGGCCGGCAGACTTCTCGAGGCGATTCATATACGCTAATCCGACACCCTCTTTTGCGAAGCCTTGCACTAATATAATTTTAACCTCAGGATTCAAATCAAAATACCGTAATCCTTCAAACAAGTGTTGACTAGCAGTCACTACAGAATCACCTAAAGAGAACTGATCTTTAAACCTAACGTCAGATAACTGCCCTAACACCGTATCAACCGCCATAACACCAAATGGCACACTTTGTTGACTGGCCCATTTAACCGCCGCCGGAAATTCATCTGGCGTTGGCACTATGTAAACCTGTGCATTTGGAGCATAGTGTTTGTATTTCATGCCTGGTGCCTTTGGCGTTTCAGCTGCGCCAACTTTATGGTGGTTTGTCATAATCGGCCCAATCACACGTTCAATGGCTTCTTGAGTCACAACACCGGGTCGTAAAATAACGGGTGTCGCAACACTTAAATCAATCACCGTTGATTCCAACCCAACACCAGTTGGACCATCATCAATGACACCGGCAATCTTTCCATTTAGATCATGTAAAACGTGATCGGCAGTGGTTGGACTGGGCTTGCCTGATGTATTGGCTGAAGGCCCCACAAGTGGGACACCGGCCGCTTTAATCAAGTCTAACGTCACCGCATTGTTCGGCATTCTAAAGGCAGCGGTCTTTAAACCACCCGTCACAACTGAATCTAGTGCCGCATGTTTTAGCGGCAAAATAATTGTCAATGAACCGGGCCAAAAAGCGTCGACTAATTGCTTAAATCGATCACTAACTTCGGCTGCGTAATGCTCAACCGTCGCAACACTTGCTACATGCACGATTAGCGGATTATCACTTGGGCGCCCCTTAGCGGCATAAACTTTCTTAACCGCTTCAGGATTCGTCGCATCTGCCCCAAGACCATAGACGGTCTCAGTTGGAAATGAAATCAATTCGCCCGCTTTTAAATCTGCTGCTGCTTGTTCAATCTGTTCTACTGTGTATCTCTTGGTTTCCATTATAGGCCTTCCTTACTCTACTTCTGATTTACATCATACCAAATTCCGATTGAAATCGTAACCCACACGGGCCATTCTAGACCAATTAGCCATATCTTTTTTGATTGTAACCGCTACATCGGTCGATTCATGTTCGAATAACCGAACGATCGCCTCTTTTTGCTGATAACCGAACTCTAAATAAAGCTGCCCATCTGGTTTTAAATACGCACGCACTTCTTTAGCAAACCGTTCATAAAACGCTAAGCCGTTATTATCTGCAAATAGGGCCAAGTCGGGTTCGTATTTCAAAACGGACGCATCCATCACATGCCGTTCATCTTGTGCAATATATGGCGGATTAGACACAATCACATCAAACTGTTGGCCCATCACTGGGGTTAGAAAATCACCCACGATAAAGTTAACATGCGCGTTTAATTGGCGCGCATTTGCTTGTGCAACAGCAATCGCTTCTAGTGAAATATCAATTGCGGTCACTTCCCATTCTGGATGCTCACAGGCAAGGGTAATTGCAATGGCGCCCGTTCCTGTCCCAACATCCAACACTTTAAGTGGTCGGTTCTTTGGTTGTGTAGCATCTAATATCCATTCTACCAATTCTTCCGTCTCAAGTCGTGGAATAAGCGTTGCCGGCGTCACCTTAAAATCGCGTCCGTAAAAATTAGCATATCCCAAAATGTATTGTGCCGGTTGATCAGCGATAAACGCGTTTAAGTCTGCTTGATACTGATCGTATTCGGCAGTCGGCATTTCATCGTGATAATGCAAGACCAGTTGGGTCGTCGTCCAATGTTTACGACCGAGTAGTAAAAAGCGCGCTGCTTCACGTTCTTTAGCGTGTTCTTCTAAAAATAAAAAAGCCCAATTCAGGGCTTTAAGATAAGTGAGCTGTGCCATCTTGTAATTGCTCCAATTTTTCGGTTTGATCGTAAAGAATTAACGCATCAATGACGTCGCCTAATTCCCCGTTCATAATCCGATCTAATTTGTTTAACGTTAAACCAATTCGATGATCCGTCACTCGGTTTTGTGGATAGTTATATGTTCTAATCCGTTCAGAACGATCCCCAGACCCAACCGCTGACTTCCGGCTTGAATCGTATTCACTTTGATTTTGTGATTCATAGAAATCATAAACCCGTGACTGTAAGATTTGCATTGCCTTCACTCGGTTTTGTTGTTGTGACCGTTGATCTTGCATCGCAACCACAATCCCGGTTGGAATATGCGTCATCCGCACGGCTGAAGAGGTTTTATTGATATGTTGACCACCAGCACCTGAGGCACGATAAACGTCAGTCCGAATATCCTTAGGATCGAGCTGCACGTCAACCCCATCATATTCAGGCATAACTGCAACAGTCGCTGTTGAGGTATGAACACGACCTTGTGATTCGGTCTTTGGGATCCGTTGGACACGGTGCGCACCATTTTCATATTTTAACTTCGAATAAACATTTTTACCGGTAATCATCATCGCAACTTCTTTGAAGCCACCCACTTCTGTAGCCGTTTCATCGATGATTTCAGTTTGCCAGTTTTGTGATTCAGCGTAGCGTTGATACATATTCAACAAATCACCTGCAAAGAGACTGGCTTCGTCGCCACCAGCAGCCCCACGAATTTCCATGATGATATTCTTTTCATCGTTAGGATCCGTTGGTAACATCAAAATCTTGATGTCTTGTTCTAATTGTTCCTTTTCATCTTGTAACTCACTTAAATCCGCTTTAGCTAATTCTTCCATTTCTGGGTCATTAGATTCGCGTAACAATTCTTCGCTTTCTGCAATGTCGTTTAAGACAGTCTTCAAACGCGTGTATTTACCAACAATTTCCCGTAAACCCGCTTCTTCTTTAGACAATTCCATATACCGACTGGTTTCGTTGATCACTTCTGGATCAGACATTAATTCCTGTAATTCCGCATAGCGGTCTAACAAACTATCAAGTTGTTCAAACATTTTATCCATGAATGACTAGCCTTCCTTTTCACTCTCTTGTGTTACCGGTGGGTTAAAATAGTGTTTCCGACAAACGGGGTAGTATGCTTCGTTGCCCCCGATTTGAATCTGTTCACCCGTATAAACCGGTTTGCCATCGTTCATTCGCAAGTTCATAATCGCTTTTTTGCGACAGAACCAACAGATGGTCTTCATTTCTTCAATCTTATTGGCAAATAGCAATAAGTATTTCGAGCCTTCGAATAATTCATTCTTAAAATCATTCTTCAACCCAAACGCCATCACTGGGATATTCAAATCATCAACGACCTGCGCCGCTTCGATTACGTGATGCCGTTCTAAAAATTGTGATTCATCAATCAAGACACACGCTGCATCCGGATTAGTCGATTGTACCAACTCAAAGATATTCGTATCCGAGAAAATCGGTGTCGCCTCACGTTTGAGCCCAATCCGACTTGAAACAATCCCCACCCCGTCGCGATTATCAATCCCACTCGTCAGGATGATCACTGATTTATTCTGCTCTTCATAATTGTGTGCGACTTTTAAAATTTCAACCGACTTACCACTATTCATTGCACCATATCTAAAAAATAATTGCGCCACTCTCAAACACCCCTATGTTAAGCACATTTTAATCTAGTATACCTGAAAATCAGCGAGGCAACAATATTCGCCACTATTAAATTCTAAAGTTTCCCTTATTTTATTTGCAGATGCGTTTTTATATCGTCCAAATTGAGAATTTATGCTATGATTATGAACATTGAAAGGGTGGCAAGCATGACAATTAAAAGCTCATTTGCAATTACAGCAGGACGTTTTTCATATTGGTATTTACATACCTTTATGAAAGGTGGCAGCTCCCTCCCCGGGAAAATCGCAACCAAGTTCGATCCTGCTGTGTTAAAGCAGTTAACCAAGAACTACGACGTGATTATCATTACCGGTACCAATGGTAAAACATTAACGACCGCACTCACTGTGCAGACGTTGAAGCAAAAATACGATCATATCATGACCAATTCGAGTGGCTCGAACATGATGCAAGGGTTGACCACCGCCTTTTTAGCAGATCATCCTCAAAAAGGACAACGGCAATTGGCCGTCCTCGAAGTCGATGAAGCCAATGTGGAACCCCTTTGTCACTACATCAAGCCCAAAGCGATTGTGATGACGAATATTTTCCGTGATCAGATGGATCGTTTCGGCGAAATCTACACGACTTATAATATGATTCTAGCGGGCGTCAAACTCGTTCCTGAGGCAACCCTCATTATGAACGCTGACTTGCCTCTCTTTTCATCGGTTGAACTTCCTAATCCAAAGATTTATTACGGATTCAACCACTTACCAGATGGCGAAATGATGGCTCCAAGCAACACAGACGGCGTTTTGTGCCCCGTTTGTGATCACATCATTCATTACAAATTCATCAGTTATGCCAGCCAAGGGAAGTTTTACTGCCCTAATTGTGGCTACCAACGACCTGAATTAGACGAAGCAGTCACTGCCATCAATCAGATGCACCCCACAAATTCACACTTTGAAATTAACAACGAACCGTTTGAAATTTCAATTGGCGGCATGTACAACATCTATAACGCACTTGCAGCCTATAGTGTCGGTCGATTCTTTGATATTCCAGTGAAAGCAATTCAAAAGGCCTTCACTGAAGACAAACGAATCTTTGGCCGTCAAGAAGTCATTCAATTAAAAGACAAAGCGGTCACATTGGTACTCGTTAAAAATCCGGTTGGCTTAAACCAAGTCTTACAAATGATCAGTTCTGATCCAGAAGACTTTTCACTCGCAATGTTGCTTAATGCTAACTATGCCGATGGAATTGATACGAGTTGGATTTGGGATGGCGAGTTTGAAGACTTACTCAAACACAACATTCCAACCGTGATTACCGGTGGCGAACGCGGTGACGATATCGCTTTCCGGCTAAAAGTAGCTGGTGTCACGGCAGATCAATTACACGAAACTAAAGAACTCGATGCAACGATGGCAGCCATTGAAGCAGCCCCAACCAAACATGTTTATGTATTAGCAACTTATACCGCTGTTTTACAACTACGTAAGAAGCTGGCAGCTGCCAATTATATTAAGAAAGGACTATCAGTATGACCCAGACATTAAGAATTTGTCATCTATACGGCAATTTAATGAACACATATGGTGATCTTGGTAATATTTTAGTCCTTGATTACTATGCCAAAAAAGTTGGCATTCAAACTGAAACAGAAGTCATTAGTATCGGTCAAGATTTCGATGCAAGTCGTTACGATATCGTTCTCTTCGGCGGTGGCCAAGACTTCGAACAAAAAATCATCTCAGAAGACCTCAACGACAAAAAAGCAGCCCTCACCGAATACATTGAAAACTGTGGTGTTATGCTTGCCATCTGTGGTGGTTATCAATTATTAGGTCACTACTATATTGGCGCAAACGGCGACAAGATTCCTGGAATCGGCGCACTTGATCATTACACATTGAGCCAAGATAACAATCGTTTTATCGGTGATATTGTCATCGAAAACCGTGAGTTTAACGAAACCTACCTCGGTTTTGAAAATCACAACGGCAGGACTTTCTTGGGCAAGGATGAAAAACCACTTGGTTACATCAAACGTGGTCACGGCAACAATGGTGATGACGGCACCGAAGGTTGTGTTTATAAAAACACATTTGGTTCATACTTCCATGGTCCAATTCTCACGCACAACGGTGTTTTAGCCAAACGACTTTTATCGATTGCGGTTAGCCGGCGTTTTCCAGAATTTGATTTACAACAAATCGCTGACTTACCACTCGAAGAATCACGTTACCAAGTCGATGCAGCCGGCGTCAAACGCGTCCAAAATTAACAAATCAAAAAGTCGACCATTATGCGGTCGACTTTTTTGATGTCTTAATCATTTCGCAAGAAAAAATACACTTTTTATTCATAAAATGATAATCGTTTCACAATACTTGCTCGGTATACTGACTTTAACCTATAAAAAGGAGCGAATCATTATGTTAAATCAAATGCCAGCAGTCGAGTCCGTTCAAATTAATCGGATTGAAAATCATGATAAAGTTTTCGCAACCACTGAAAGTGGTCAAGAAATCGAATTACATATTACCGACCAACAAAAAAAGGACCGCCTCTTCTGGGAATCCCTCATCAATATCCTCCGCGCTGAATTGTGGTTACCCCTGCAAAAGAGAACCCACGAACTACTCCAAAACGACTGGCTAACGGTCGATGGCTAACGTGTGGCTCTGGGTTCGGATGACTTACAGAACACGTTTAAACGATCAGAATACAACTATCCAAAAGGGCGCTAACAAAAATATTGTTACCGCCCTTTTGCATATCAATGTTTCGTTTTTTAGCGTTGCCCTGTCCACTCCGCTAAATACTGATCCACAAACTGGTGCATGAAATCCGTTCGCGCTTGCGCGATTTCGCGCGCTGCCTGTGTGTTCATCGTTGCTGCCAATTTAAATAATTTCTCATAAAAATGGTTAATCACGGTAGACGGTTCGCGATAGTTTTCCTTTGTCAATTCCGCCCGTGGTTGAATCTCAGGATCATAAGCAACCCCATCGTGTGCGCCACCATACATGAAGGTCCGCCCAATCCCAATCGCGCCGATTGCATCTAACCGATCCGCATCTTGAACGATTTGCCCTTCTAAACTTAGCGTTTGGTGTTGATTGAGATTTTTCGAAAAGGACATGTGGTCGATAATATCAAAAATTGCCGTTTGTTGGCCATCTTGTATGCCGTTTTCGGTTAGTTTAGTTTTTACCTTTTGTCGAGCCTGTTCAACATCAGTCGCGATTTTTTCATCAATCACATCATGCAATAAGGCCGCCAAGATAATCGTTGTTAGGTCCGCAGCTAACTCTTTTTGCTGAATTAAACGGGCATTATTCACGACCCGTTGAATGTGATCGAATCCATGACCGCTGTGTTCTGCTGCCAATTCCGTTCGTACAAATTGTTCAATTGCTTCGATTTGTCTTTGCATACTTGTCATCCTACTCTTTTAATCATTAAAAAAAATTGCAACCACGGCTGCGGTTGCAATTGGTTATATTCAGTTTACTTATTACCCGGTTCTGACGCAATAATTTGCATGTCACCTTTTAAGTCCCATGACTTAATATCAAATGGTAACACAAAATGCATATTCTTGTGAATTGGGTAAGTTTGCCCATCGGCAATCAGTTCGCCTTCACCATCGACCACGGAGACTAAAGTATAGGGTGCCGTTGTCCGATCAAAGTGTAAGTCGCCCTTCACTAACCATTGGTAAACACTGAAAAATGGTGACATTGGTGGTTGCACATAAGTCGTGATTGTTGAATCTCCAACATGTTCTGTTTGAATATTCAAAACGGGATCTTGATGCGGCACAATCGTCGTATCAATTGATTGCTTCAAGTGTAGTTCGCGTTTTTCGCCCGTCTTAGCATCAACCCGATCATAATCGTATAACCGATATGTTGTATCACTACTTTGTTGGGTTTCAAGCGCCATAATCCCTTTGTTCAATGCGTGAATCGTGCCACTTGGGACGTAGAAAAAGTCACCAGTCTTAACGGGCACTTTGCGGAGTAAATCATCCCACTTGCCTGCTTCAATCATTGCTGTTAATTCCGCTTTGGTCTTGGCATGGTGGCCATAGATTAAATAAGCACCTGGTTCAGCATCCAAAATATACCAACATTCCGTCTTACCGAGTTCGGTTGGACCTTCATGAGCAGCAGCATAAGCGTCATCTGGGTGCACTTGGACAGAAAGACTTGCTTCAGCATCCAAAATCTTAGTTAACAATGGGAATACTTTACCTTCTGCATTACCGAAATATTCGCGGTGGGTTGCCCATGCTTGATCTAATGTGAGCCCTTTTAATGGGCCATTTTCGATGGTACTAGGACCATGGGGATGGGCTGAAATGGCCCAACATTCACCAATATCGCCGTCTGGTAAATCATAATCGAAGGCTTCAGCTAATTTGCGACCACCCCAAATTTTTTCTTGAAAAACAGGTTTTAGAAATAAAGGTTCTGTCAATTCACTCACTCCTAATGCGCTTTATTTATCAATAGTCCCATTTTACCACAAATGTAAGCGGATAATACGCAAATTTGCGAATTTGACTAGGCTTTTGTTTCTAGGTGATTATCCGCTAAAAATTGTGCCACAATCGCATCTCGTCGTTCCAAAAAGACCGGATTATCAGCCGTTGGATGAATGCGATTACTCAGGACAATCAGCCCCGTTTGCCGCTTGCGATCCAATAGCATGAACGTGCCGGTAAAACCGGTGTGATAAATCAGTGGCTGGTGTTCTTGCGGCTCAAAGCGCAAATCCCAGCCCAGTGAGCGCCCGAGATGTTTTGGTGTCCAATCACGATAGAGACTCTTAACACTCGCCTGACTGATTGGTGGCTGTTCAACCTTCAACTGCCCTAATTGGAACTGGGCAAAGCGGACAACGTCTTTTAATGGGGCAAACAAGCCGGCTGCACCACTATGATTTTGTAAGATCGCACTTTTCGGATCGTGGACCGTGCCTTGGATTAAGCCGCGTTCGGCACTCAATTCAGTCGGGACCGCCAAACTTTTGTCCGGATTAAACGTACTGGCTTGCATACCGAGTGGGGTTAAAACGAGTTCTTGAATCAAATCCTGAATCGGTTTTTGATAGATGGCTTCAATCATCCAGCCCAAATACAACATACCAATGTCCGTGTAAACAACCTTTTCACCAAAATTTGGGCCGACCGTTAATTGCGTCAAAAGCGCCGTTTTTAATTCGGCAGCCGATAATTGATTCCGATTCGGAATGTAGCCTGTTAAACCGGACGTGTGCGTCAATAGATGCAAGACCGTCACCCGTCGATCTTTAAAGGCCGGCAACAAACTATGCACTTTTGTTCGTAAAGAAAGCCGCCCTTTTTCCAATAGCCGTAAAATAATGGTCGTCGTCCCAATCACTTTCGTTAATGACGCTAAATCATACAACTGATCAGCTTTTAACGGCACTTTTTGGGGCACTAATTCGGCCTGCCCGATTACATTAGTCATCACTTCAGGGCCTTCGATGATGGCATAAGAAACACCAGGGACAATCCCTTCATCAACTAGCGCTTCAATTTGCCGGATGGTTTGTTCAAATCGCATGTTAAATTCCTCCTACTACATCAATATCACTAGTATACGCCAAACACGGACAAAAATAAGGCCGCAGATTTTATCTGCGGCCTTATTTGCGTCATTCATGATTAAATTTTAACGTTGCCTGAGAATTGACTATTGTACAAGTCAGCGTAGAAACCATCTTGTGCCATCAAACTATCATGGGTCCCGGTTTCAATAATCGAACCGTGATTCATCACGATGATGTTATCGGCATCGCGAATCGTCGATAAACGATGGGCAACCACGAAACTGGTCCGATTTTGCAACAAGCGTTCCATGGCGTGTTGAATATGAATTTCAGTCCGTGTATCCACTGAACTGGTTGCTTCATCCAAGATCAAAATCTCTGGATCGGCAACAAAGGCCCGCGCAATCGTCAATAATTGGCGTTGACCTTGGGAGATATTCGAAGCTTCTTCATTCAAGACCGTCTCATAGCCATCAGGTAATTGACGGACAAAACCGTCAACGTGCGCTGCTTTGGCGGCTGCTAAAATGGCTTCATCTGAAGCATCAGCGTTCCCATATTTCAAATTATCCCAAATCGTTCCAGTAAATAACCAAGTATCTTGTAAAACCATCGCGAAGTGACGCCGTAATTGTTCCCGAGTCATATCGCGCGTATCGACACCTTTAAGCTTGATTGAACCGCCACTCACGTCGTAGAAGCGTTCCAACAAGTTAATGATGGTTGTTTTACCAGCACCTGTTGGGCCGACAATCGCAATCATTTGACCTGGTTTGACTTGCAAGTTGTAATCCTTCATCAAGATATCTTTACCTTGATAACCGAATTCGACATGTTCTAATTCAAGTAGATTTTGGTCATCAACAATCGCTGGCACTTCTGATGGGTCGTCACTCATGTCATCTTCATCTAAGACTTCAAAGACCCGTTCAGCTGAGGCAATCGTTGATTGGATTGTATTCGCTAAGTTGGCCAATTGCGTGATTGGTTGTGAGAATTGTTGCGTATATTGCATGAACGCTTGCATATCCCCTAAAGTAACTTGGCCGTGAGAAACACGAATCCCCCCAACAATTGCTACGAAGACGTAACCAATGTTATTGACGAACGTCATTAACGGCATGATGACCCCAGAAATAAATTGTGCCTTCCAAGCTGCTTTATAGAGTAATGCATTTTGTTCTTCAAAGGCATCAATTGTGACTTGTTCGCGGTTGAAGGTCTTTAAGACCACTTGACCAGAGAAATTTTCTTCAATTTGGTTGTTCAACAACCCCAAACTTTTTTGTTGCGCTGCGAAGAATTTCTGTGATTTCGGTGCGACAATCCCGACGACGACTAAACTGAGTGGAATCGTGACTAAGGCAATTAAAGTCAATTGCCAACTAATCGAGAGCATCATCCACATAACGCCAATAAATGTCACAGCACTGGTTACCATTTGCGTTAAACTTTGTTGCAAGGTACTTGCAATGTTGTCCATATCATTAATCGCACGACTCATGATATCGCCGTTTGAGTGTGTGTCGTAGTAATTAATCGGTACCCGTTGCATCTTGTCTTTTAATTCTTTCCGTAATTCATAGACGGTTTGTTGGGAAATCCGCGTCATGATGAATTGTTGTAAGAAACTGAAAACCGCTGATGCTAAGTACATCAAAATCACCGTCATAATAATGTGTTGAATCTTATCGAAATCAATTGGTAAGCCATTCATCGGCATGCCCGCTTTTTGCATGGCATTGCCCTTCATAACACCCTTGAAGATTTCGGTCGTTGCTTGTCCTAATACTTTTGGTGTTCTAATTTGGAAAATAACGGAGATGATTGCTAAGGCTAACACAATCACTAATCCGATTAACCGGCTAGACATGTAGGTTAATAATCGTTTGGTTGTGCCCCAAAAATTCTTCGGTTTTTCAACGACACCACCCATGCCACGGCCTGGGCCATGTCCACCTTGGGGTCGATTGGTTGTTGTTTTTTCAGCCATTAGTCTTCATCCCCCTCTCTGATTTGTGAGTTAATAATTTCTTGATATGTGGCGTTATTAGCCTTCAATTCAGCATGTGAGCCTTTACCGACCAGCTGGCCTTCATCCAAGACCAAGATGGTGTCGGCATCGGCAACGGTTGATACCCGTTGACCAACAATCACAACGACACTCTTTTGAATTTCAGCATCTTCTTTTAAGGCTTTCCGTAATAAGGCATCCGTCTTAAAGTCCAACGCTGAGAAAGAATCATCAAAGACATAAACAGCCGCTTTTTTAACCAACGCCCGTGCGATGGCAAGCCGTTGACGTTGACCACCAGAGAAGTTGCCCCCACCTTGTTCAACGTGACTATCTAAGCCACCTTCAAGTTCGCTGACGAAATCTTTAGATTGTGCAATTTCAAGTGCGTGCCAGATTTCATCATCGGTCGCATTCGGATTCCCATATTGCATATTTTCCCGAATCGTCCCGGTAAATAAGTTCGCTTTTTGAGGGACAAATGCAACTTGTTGGTGAATGTCATGGAGGGTCACATCTTTCACGTTTAACCCTTTGACTGTCACTTCACCCGTTTCAACATCGTAAAAACGAGGAATCAAGTTGACTAACGTGGTCTTCCCTGAGCCAGTGCCTCCAATCACGGCGACTGTTTGGCCCGCTGTCATTTGGAAATCAACGTTTTCAAGCGCTAAGTGTTCCGCATTTTGATAACGGAAGTTGACCTGGTTGAAAGCCAAGCTTGCTGGTTGATCACCAAACGTTTTAGGCGTCGCTGGATCTTCAATCGGCGTGTGTAAATCAAGCACTTCATTAATCCGCACTGCTGAAGCTTGCGCCCGCGGGATAAAGACGAAGACCATTGAAAGCATCATGAAACTCATGAGGATTTGCATCGCATAAGTCACGAACGCTAATAAATTCCCGACTTGCATTGCTTGATTGGCGATTAAGTGTCCACCCATCCAAGTAATCGCAATGTTAGTCCCACTCATGATTAACGTCATGGCTGGGAACATCACTGACATAATACTATAAACTTTCTTCGCATTTTGCGTGTAGTCAGTATTAGCTTCATCAAAACGTTCTTGTTCGAACTTGTCGCGCCGGAATGCTCGAATGACCCGAACCCCGGTTAAACCTTCCCGGAAAACTAAGTTAATCCGGTCTGTCTTTTTCTGCATTGCCTTGAATAATGGCACAGCGAAGTACATCACCCCACCAATGAAGAGTGCCATGATTGGTAAGACAACCAAGAAAATGGATGTAAGTTGCGCATCTTTTTGATACGCTAAGAAACTTGCGCCAATCAACATGATAGGTGCCATAATCATCATCCGTAAGAACATCATTGCCACATTTTGAATCTGCACCACATCGTTAGTCGTCCGCGTAATTAGTGAAGACGTCCCAACTTGATCCATTTCATCGTGTGAGAAGTTGATGACCTTCCGGTAGATATCTGAACGTAATTTTTGGCCTAAGCCTTGTGACGTCCGTGCCGCAAGATAAACGTTGCAGACGGCCGCGATAATACTAATTAATGAAAAACCTAACATTTTAAAGCCTGCTTGCCAGATATAATCAATATTCCCCTTAGCAATCCCGTCATTGACAATGTCGGAGGTTAAATTGGGTAAATAAAGGTTACTGACAACCTGAATCGTCATGAATAAAACCGCACCAAAGACGGCCCAACCTGACATTCTTTTCTTTGCAAGTTTAAGCATGTTGTGTGTCCCTTCTTTCCTTATCCTTGTTTGCTGGCCCCTGTTTCTAACCAGCCTAATACTAATTCGAAGCGTTCTTGGACCTGTTCAATTGTAATCGCATGGTCACTTTCTTGTTGCAGATAATACGCTGCAATACTTTGAAAGACCGTCGTCATCAACTCATGAAATAAAATTCTAAGCGCTTCGGGTTGATCTGCGTTAATCTTGAGCAAGTCGTAATTGACGTTTTCTTCTAAAAAGCGCATCCCATCTACTTGTTTGGCATGCATTAATTCTGGTGACATCTTGCGCTGGTTCTTATAATCCATATGTAAGAAGAGGTGCTTGTAAAATTGTGCATTTTCACCATTAATAATCTCTTCTGCCATTTCAGCAAAGAATTGGCGAATTGCCTTGAATAGATCACCATGAACAGCCAACAGACTCTTTTCTAAATCCTGCTTTGAACTGTCGCGTAATAAGCTAAGGTCGTAGAAAAAAATATCCGCCTTATCTTCAAAGTACTGATAAAAACTGCCTCGCGGAATCTCCGCCGTTTTAATAATGTTGCTGACAGATGCTTCATTAAACGGTACCCGTGAAAACTCAGCATGCGCAGCTTGAATCAGTCGTTGTTGCTTTTCCTCAGGTAATCTAAAAAATGTTTTCTTCGGCATTTCGATACTCCTTTCTGAAAATTAATGACAGAGCGTCATAATTGTGACGTAATGTCATAATACGCCAACTTAGGCACTCATGCAAGCATTAAATCCACAAAAAAAGAACCGGCAGGCTATCGTCTGCCGGTTCCCTTTAAAAGGCGCTATTTATCGTCTTTGTCCATTTTTTCTTTAATATCATCCATCACGTCATTGGCTTTTTCAGCAACTTTGTCTTTGGCATCCGCTAATTTTTCTTTAGCTTCACCCATAAAGCCCTTTGCTTTACCTTTGGCCTCAGTTTCGCGATCACCAGTCACCTTACCGGCTGTTTCTTGTACTTTACCGGTTACTTGGTCTTTCATGCCATCTAACTTTTCTTTATCTGTCATTCAAAATCACTCCTTCTTATTGGTCTACCTATATGATAGGATAGCTAACCAACATTAGTCAAAATTTATGATTATGAGTCGCATTATGTCAGTTTACCATCGCGCATCACATATTGATGATCTGTATAATCCAAGACGCGTTCATCATGGGAAACCATCACAATCGTCTGTCCTGTCTCTTTCGTGATTTTAGCCAGCTGCTCAGCAACCTGTAAGGCCCGTTTACTATCTAAACTAGCGGTTGGTTCATCCGCAAAAATCAAATCTGGCTGACCATACAATGCCCGAGCAATCGCAACTCGTTGACGCTGACCACCAGATAAGCTCGTTGGGTACTGACGTCGTTGATCCCAAACACCTAAATTGGTTAATAGTTGTTCAGCTGATTGTGGCGCTTGCTTTTCACGTAATCGATCGACTAGTTCGAATTGTTCTTCAACCGTTAAAAATGGAACCAGATTCGAACTTTGTAATATAAAGCCGAAATCGTTAAACCGTAATGCAGACCGCTGTTTTTCGCTTAATTGACTAATCTCTTGATCTTTAAAAAAGAGCTTCCCACTCGTTGGGCCTTGTAAACTACCCATAATCGTTAATAAGGTCGTCTTCCCCGAACCGGATGGTCCGGTTAAACCAATGAACTGGCCCTTTTCAATCGTTAAATCGATTTGATCTAAAGCCGTGGTTTGCTGGTCACCTGCGCCAAATTTTTTGACGATTTTTTCTAAACGCATTAAAGCCATCCTATGCCCCTCCAATCGCATCAAGCGGATCAATCTTCAGAATCCGCCAAATTGAGAATAAAGCACCAATGACTGTCATCACAAGTAAAACAGCAGAAAAGGCCCCAATTAGTAAAGGATTATTTGTATACGGCACCGCCGCTGGTAATACCAATGTTGTCAATGCGTTACACAACAAACCAAGGCCAATCCCAATCACCCCTAAGAATACAGATTGCCACATTAAACTACCAACTAATTGGCCACCTGAAATCCCTTGTGCTCGCATCACCCCGTATACGGCCGTTTTTTCAATAGTAATAATATACATGAAAATCCCAACGATAAAGGCGACGATGACTAGCAATGCGCCAATCATCAAACCAAACGTCTTAACCTGTGGACCATACCCCGGAATCTTATCGATTAATTCTGGAATTGTCAGTTTGGTCAGCTGATCCGTTGTCTTAATCCGCGCGTTTCCCTTTAATACTAAAGCATTAATGCGCGTAATCTGATCAGTGCCGTAGCGCATTCGGCTAAAATCGGTCAACCGCAAATAAGTCACCGGTTGCGTATTATAGCGGTGGTTCGTCGTAATCCCAACAATTTTGTACTTTTGTTGACGCCCATTCAATTTAATTTGTTGGTTTAAAGCAATTCCTTGTAAGCCGTCGTCGACCACAATCTCATTTGCTTTTTTAGGATACCGTCCTTTTTGCAACTTAGGCTTCAAAAAAGCATCAAAATCGATACCAAAAACACTCGTATTTTGCTTACTTAAACCTGAACCACTCACAACACCCATCATCTGAGCAAGTTGCACATGATTTTTCTGTGCACCTTTAATAGAGGGTAATTGATCAACATCTAATTCAGAAGCTGCCAAGTTTTTATTCGCATACTGACTAATAACAACTTCTTTGGCGTGCCATTGATCAATTGCCGAACGGTTATTATTGGCTAGTCCATATGCCAACCCCGTTAAAAAATAGATTAAATATGCAATTAGAAAAATCGTAAAAATGATCAACGAATAACGTAATTTAGCATGTTTAATTTCTTTAATTGCTAAATACATCCAAACACCCCTTTCTTAACTGTTTTAATCTAACATAAAGCATCACGCCTTGAACAGCAATCCGCATTCAATCTTTTATTCATTCACGGGAATATGCTATGATAAGCACACGGAGGTGGCGCTTATCAAACACGTCAAACATGGGATTGCCTTTTTGCTTCTGATTATCATCCAACAAGTTCCTTTAATGATTGTCAGTGGCTTAACATTGCTCCCTAAGGCTCAACAGACAACCCATCTAATTTTAGTCTTTGGTTGGCTTTTTCTAATCACGACTATCGGCATTACTGCCCTGATGTGGTATTACTACCAAAAAATTAAATCAACGCGTTATGACCAACCCTTCACCAAACAGACTTGGTGGACAATGTTGATTGGCTTTATCGCGATGGTTGCTGTCAATAACGGTACGATCCCGTTTATGCATGCTACCGGTAATGCCAATGTTGATGCACTAACCTCAGTCTTTCAGACGATTGGTATTTTCATGCTACCATACGCCCTATTCTTAGGTCCGATTATGGAGGAATTACTTTTCAGAGGGTTCCTAATGAATTGGTTTTTCCCAGGCACACCAATCATCTCAATCGGGTTAAGTGCTATCTTATTCGGATTGATGCACGGCGCAACTGATCCGATTTATTTCATTTCAAAAGCACTGCTTGGACTAATTCTGGCTATCGTCTACTATCGCACCCATAATATTAAGAGTAATATTGCCTTACACATGTTGAATAACATTACTGCTGGCTTTACGATTTTTTAAACGACTAGAAAGGAAGCATGACTATGTCTGCATTAACAACCATCTTAACTTACATCCAAGAACATCCTGATGAAGTGGTTCTAGAACCGTTTCAATATGCGAACGTGATTCGCTTTGGCATTAGTGACCAAGTCGATCTGCCAGATGCCGAGAAACTGTTCCCTGATATGCGGCTACACGTTAACCGGATTGACCCCGAGTACGTCAAAGAACACCATGACTTATTGACGACTTTTTATCAACAAACCGAAGAAAAACAAAAAGACGGCTTCCAAGATGTGTGGATTACTACCGCCCATCTTAGTGACCGTCAACTTTATTTAGTGGATCTTTCTTTTGAATAAGCCTCATTTTGAACAGCTAAAGGTCAGCTGTATTAAGTATGCTATTTTAACCTTGTTTCTCTTTGTCATGCGTGCCTTTATTGCGCATCCCATCATTCTGATTGCCAGTTGGATTAGCACTGCTGTTTGCGGCGCATATTTCATTGCCATGTTAATTGTTTATTATTACGGCTAACGTTGCATATGTTTGGTCTCAGCAATCACTTCTTCTGTAAAATACAATTGAAAACCGAAGAACACCGTCAACATAATCGCAGCTACCCATGCAGTGCGCACATTGATTAACTTAACAATTAACCCTGAGCTAATAGTACCAATGAAGAAGCTACCAACAATTAACCCGAAGTACCGGGCTTTTTGTTGGTAGTTTTTTTCTTTGGTCGCTAAATATAGATAAGTATTCTCGATTAATTTCTTATAATTGCCGGTCGTAAAAGCATTCGCATATGGATAGCCATTAACCGTTGAATAACTCGCTAATTGCATGGCCATCGACATCGACAGAATCGGTGTCACAAACATGTTGGGAATCGCGGTTGATAAAAAACCAACTACTACTAAAGCAATAATTTGAAACCCTAATAACCACAACCGCCAAGCATTCAACCCACCAGTGTTAAAATGCCGCTTCGCCAGTTGCACAATAATAACCCCAAACCCAAATGAAATAATGGGTAATATCTTTTCAGGAAGTTGTGCCCACTGGTTCGTTGCGATGTCTAAGCCGATGAACACGATATTACCGGTCTGTGCACTCGCAAAGACGCCACCACGTAAAATCACACAATACGCATCTAAGAAGCCACCAAGAAACGTTAAAAACATCGCCGTGCTTAGCCGATCATGAAACCCTATTTCTTTTTGCAACCCAATCCCTCCAAATCAATACTCTTATTATACGCAAATTAAAATTGAAATCAAAAAACGGATTGCACTATTTCACAGTCGAAATAAGGTACAATCCGCTCTACACTATAAATTAATTGAATTGACATCTTGACCATGGACCACTTTTCTAAAGTCGACTAGTCCTAAGTCCAAACCGCGCAGCAATACTTCAGCCGTCCCGACGTTGGTTGCCAACGGTACTTCATAAACGTCAGATAATCGAATTAATGCATTCACATCCGGTTCGTGAGGTTGAGCAGTCAATGGATCTCTCAAAAAGATTACCAGGTCCATCTTATTTTCTGAAATCAACGCGCCAATTTGCTGATCGCCCCCTAAAGGACCTGACTTAAACCGTGTAATCGGCAAGCCAGTTGCTTCAATAATTTTTTGGCCAGTCGTTCCAGTCGCAAATAATTCGTGTTGCGCCAAAATAGGTTTATAAGCCGTCGCCAGTTTCACAATCGTTGGTTTCTGACGATCATGTGCAATCAATGCAATTTTCATCTGAATCCCTCCTAATGTCTGCGGTGTTTAACCACCGTAAAAAAGTGTAACACACTTGCCAATAGAATGAAGAAGATTAAAACGAATGACACATAATTAAGCCAAAACTGGCCAATTGGCAACACTAAGTTCACTAATTGTTGCAGTAACATCGTAATCAAGGTTGCACAGGCGACCATGCAAAATAGTTGTATATATCGTTTCACTGTATCATCCGTCCTCTTTGCTTTAGATTGAATGCTTGCGCCGACTTGGCGACATTCCGCTTGTTTCTGCGCTGAAAGTGTCTTTAAACCATACGTTTTTGTCTGGACAATTTCCCGGATTTTTAAAAGTCCAGCTGCCCCCAAGACTTTATCAAAAGTTCTAAAAGTCCCGTCAGTCACACCAGTAACCAATTCCTCAGCTGGACTGGCATAACAACTACTGATTGTGATGTAGCTCTTGCCTTTGAACCGATCCGGTAACGCATCGCCCGCCCGATTGAAGCGCACTAAGCGTTGCCGCATACAATCCAAAAAGTTCTTCATCACACCAGACATTGCGCCCCAATAAGTTGGCGCAGCCAGTATCCAAACATCGGCTGCCAATAACTTAGCTTCCAGTTCATCTAATACCGGATTGGCTTTGCCAGCATCTGGTAATATTTGATAATCATTTAAAAAGATCACTTCAACGTCATCTTCCGGTTTTACACCTGCTAAAACGGCATCTAAAAGTTGCCCATTGACCCCATCTCGTTGATGACTGCCTAACACTCCTAAAATCTTCATCTGATCAAGCCTCACTCTTTATACTACTTTCAGTTTACACTTCCAATCACTAACTTACCATAAAAAAACGCCCAGACCAATGGCCTAGACGTTGTCATTATTTTAGTTTAGTACCAACCATTACTTAACCAGAAGCTCTTAGCGGCATCCCATGAACCATAACGACTTGTTACATATTGATCTGCAACGCGGTCTTGGTTAGCTGCTGAATAATCACCATTTAAGTATGAAGCTGATAATTGATAACGGCCGATTAATTGACCGTTACGTGCTGAATATGAACCGCCTGATTCTTTTTGTGCAATCCATTCCTTAGATGAACTCGTTGTAGTTGTAGTTGTTATTTGTGCAGCTACAGGTGCTTGTTGTACTGGTGCAGCTTGAACTGCAGGTCGTGCTTGAACTACAGGGGCTGGTGTTTGAACAGGTGCAGCTACTTGTTGAGTTACAACAGGGGCTGGTGTTTGTGCCACTTGATCAGCATCAATTGTTAATTGTTCACCAACAAAGATCATATTAATATCAGCGATATTATTAGTTGTTGCGATTTGGTTAACAAGCTCGGTACTACCATTGAATTTTTGCGCAATGGTTGAAAGCGTATCACCATTTGCAACGGTATAAGTTGTTGCGGCACTGGCTTGTGATTGGTTAACGAAAAGTAACCCGGTTGTTGCGACTGTTGTTAAAGCGGCACTGTAAAGTAAAGTTTTTAAAGATTTCATATTTTGAATGGACTCCTTATTGTTTAAATTGATTTTTCTATCTGTTTAACGTGGGACTAATATACCATCTTAAATCCGTTAGTAAATATCAAAACCATAACAATTGATGACAAATCCGTAACAAAATGACGGCAATTTCACCTAACTTTGTAATGAAGCCCACAATTTAATTGACTTGTAATCGGCCTAAAAGGTTATAACACCAAGGATTACAGTCCATAAAAATGCTAAATATGCTATTTTGAATTAATTAACCCTCTTTCAAAAATAACCGCCCTATTTAACGTAATAATAAGACGAGGTGATCAAAATGAAAGTTTTAAAATTAAATGATTTAGATTTAAACGTCGCATTGGATGATCGAATGATTCAAATTTCTGGTGCTCAGGACACAACATTAATTTTCAAAAGTAAGCTATTAGCACACTATTGGTTCTTCAATTTACGGGCTTTAGCTAAGATTGCGGATCGCTATGCGATCCAAATCATGTTTGAGACAGAGAACTACAAATAATCTGCCCTATCGATATAAAGCCACAAAAAAAGAGCTGATTACTCAGCTCTTTCTATCTTAATTGGGTATATAGGTTGTTTAAACATGATTTGCCACAGTTAGTTATGGTTAGCAATATTGGTAAACCGGGGTTTTTAGGTTAAAAGCACTTGCTACAATTGGCTATAATTTACTGATTACGTAATCAAAAACGTAATCAAAAATAACGTCACTTTTTACGTATCTTAATACGAGGTGATTAATATGCAAGTAATCGGAATAGAAGAACTTGGTCTTTTTGTTGAACTAGAAAATTCAACTATTAATATAGTAGGAACTGAACATTTTGGATTAGAATTCCAAAACGAAATACTAGCTGGCATCTGGTTTCAGACGTTACTCGATTTAGTGGAGACACTGCCCGAGTTTACGCTATAATCTAGTTGGGTATCAAGGAGGAATGAAGATGGTCGCTTTAGATTTAACTGGGCAAAAGTTTGGTGAACTAAAAGTAATCGTCAGAGATGGCAATATTGGAAACCACGATGCGTGGCTGTGTCAATGTTCATGTGGCAATCAAACCACTGTTCCGAGTAACAAGCTTAAATCTGGTGCTATTGTGAGCTGTGGGCACTTAAAGCGCGATGTAAACCACACAGGATTAAGGCGTGGATATCAGAATAAGAAGAAAAAAGGCGTCGCCACCTTCCTGTTAGATTCGAAACGTAAGGTTAGATCGGATAGCTCAACTGGTATAACTGGGGTAAAGGTGGTTAAATACCGCGATGGCTCGATTCACTACGCCGCTGAAGTTACTGTTAAAGGTAAACGACACCGTATTGGCACCTTCCCAACTGTTGAAGAAGCTGCTCAAGCGAGACGAGCGGCAGTTGATGCACTTTTGAATGATTTAAACGACTGAGCCCTTTCGAGGGCTTTTTTATTTAATTAAAATATTACGTATTTTTTTACGTTATTACGTTGACAAGATTACGTAATTACGTTATACTTAGTACATAAGTTAAGGGAAGGAAGTTTTAATCATGACAATCAACAAATCAAAGCTATTCAAAACAGCTTGGCAAATGGCTAAAGGATCAGCAAAACGTTTAGGCGGTAATGCTGCTGAATACTTATCAGATAGTTTAAAACGTGCTTGGAAGAGCGCTAAACAAGCAGTCGCAGACGTTCAAAGCTCATTAAATTCAAGCTCACGTAAGTTTGACGGCGATAAAGATGTCATGGGCAAAACGGTTACTTTCAAACGCTTAGACAGCATCCGTGATACATTCTATGGCCGTGTAGCAGAATTCATCTTTGAAGATGTTAAAGGCAATATTTTTTTATGGTCAACAAAATTGAATGGCTTTGTTGCTTCTAAATTACAAGAAGGCCAAGTATACACAATTGATTTCAAAATTAAGAAACAATTAACTGACACAATCGCAGATATTAACTATGTTGGATTTTCAAAATAAAAGGAGAACGCAAAATGACACTATTAGACAACTACTTAAAAGATAACCGTATTACACAAGCCATGATCGCTAAATTAATGAACAAACCATCATCATCAGTGGCAGCAATTATTAACTCAAAAGTCGATATTACAGAACAAAATAACATTAAGGCGATTAGAGCTATTGCCGATATTCTAGGCAAAACGCCTGGCGACATTTTAAACGAATTAATTAAATTGGAGGGATTAAGCATGGCATTCAACGAAGAACACACATTCACAATTTTAACAACGATCTGGAACGACGACGACTCATTATTTAGCGACGAGGTATATGAATACGATGAATTTGAAGAAGCATGCGTAGCGTTTGAAGATTTAATCAAAATTAACAGACTTGACGAAAAAACCACCTTTGATTTATCTGTCGATGACGACATTGTCATGAGCATCACCCTTCAAAACAAGGACGAAATTACAGACAAATACACGGACAATTTAAACTTATTACCATCCGAAATTAAACCCGCTCTTTTAAAAGTAGCCCAAAAATATGAAATTAACGTTGCTTAAAAAGCCATAAAAAATAAGCCTAACCCCAATTAAGGAGTTAGGCTTATTTAGTTGCTTATTTAAATGCTCCCCACGCATTACCACTTGGCCACTCACGTACTGGCAAGTAAATATGCTGGCCATTGTATACGTGATGGATCCATGTATAGTTACCAACTTTTGCCCATGAATCGTATGGCCATTCACCATAAGCTGGTAAATAACCGCCTTGCTGTGCGCTTGTGCTTGGCGCGCCGACACGATTCATGATTCGGGTGTCACCATTAACGAATGTGCCGTTTTCGGGTGTAAATCCTGATGGAATATTGCTTGCTGCCGGCTTTGGAGCTGGTGCTACAGGTTGTGTTGGCGTCGATGCTGAACCACCATTAGCTAAGCGTACAACTTCATTAACGTCTAACCCGCCAGGACACGCCGTAGACGTCACTTCGTTGTGGGCTAACACGTGCTGACGGTCACAAGGAATACCATAGTAGTCGCAGATATCACGTACTAATTTAGCGGTATTCGCCACTGTTCTAGGGTCAACTGACCAACTAGGTGCGCCAGTAGAATTGACGTTTTCAATCCCGATTGAACGTTCGTTGGGATTGCTCATCTTAGGTACGTCAGAACCACCTGTACCGCCACAGTGATAAGCTGCATATGTTTCTTCAACACAACCAATAATCTCGGTTGGAGTAACTTCATAGTGCGCCGAAGTCCAATTGCCCGAACTAGTATACCATGTGCTCATAGCCACATTCTTGTTGGTTGTCGCGTTGTGATGGATAACAATCCGATCAATACCAACACCATTGCGACTGCCTCCATACATTGGATTTGGGTTTTCGCCCGTAATTAAATTGCTAAAACGTCTCGCCATTATTTTGAACCTCCTAAAATAGATTTAATTGCATCATAGCCGCCGGCACTTACTAATCCAGCAATCGCGCCACCAAGTCCAGCGATTAATAATGTTTCGAATTGACCCGGCATTGCGTAGAACGCGGCAATTCCAATAATAAAGCCGACTACCATATCAATCAGTGGAAGCCACCGATTATCAATCTTTGTTTGTTTAATCCCCCATGTTACTAGGCCGACTAATACGGCCACCATTGCAATAGCGCTTGCCATTGCTGCTTGAATAATTTCAATCATTTTTTGTCACCCTTTCCGTGTGGAAAATATTTGTGTAATTTTGCTACCATTTCATCTTGAACCAAGTTAAATAGCCACATCGGAAAGTATTTCGACCAGCCCAATGCAGCTATATTTCCTAAAAATGAATAAAAGTTTTGCCAAATAAACGCGCCCGTAAAAAAGGCAAAAATAAAAGACTCAGTCTCGAAGACAAAGTCCAGAAAAATTGAGCATGCACATATTACTACAATAATAAAGTCTCGCATTAAAGCATCAATACCGGCGTGGCTCGTTCTATTTTTTACCGGCGACTGTCTAGCCAAAGTCGTACCTGTTAACCAATCTAGTACGAACACCAGAATTAAAATTCCAATCATAACAGCATGGTCAATCGTTGGCGTATCACTCAACACCCATGTGGGGATTGCAACGGACACACCGACCAAGAAACTATGATCATTCACCATTTTGTCTATTAATCTTTGCAAACCATGCTATTCCTCCTTCTATTCTTTAACCGCCGTTGCCTTAGCTAACTTAGCCCGCGCAATCGTTGTAATGTCTTTCTTAGTTAAGTCATCAAAAGTCTGATCCTTAGTTAAATCTTCGGCGGTAACCGCCATATTTGCGTTGATGTAATCTGAACCACCTTGTCCACTTAGACTGACCGTCACCGATGTTGTATTGCCTTCACTATCAAAGTTATAAGATAAACTTGTTGTTCTAATATCCATTATTTTTCGCCATCCTTTTCAGTTTCGAAAACCATCTCTAGTTGGTCCATCAATAAATCGTAGGCCATGCCATCGACACCGTTAAATTCGCTAGGATAGTCGATAATGGCTTCATAGAGCGCCTTTAATTTTTCGGAATATTCCGTGAATTCAATCACTGCGGTTTCGGATTCCATTTCTTCAGCGATTTTCTTAGCATTTTCCTCATTTTCAGGCAAGTTTTTACCGTCTTTGTCTTTTAAAAGTTCGCCATCTTTGAAATAAGGATCTAACGCTTCTTTACGGTCGTCATTATATTCGTCGATTTTTACCATTAATAACTTAACTAGTTTTGAGCGTCCGCGGCTGGCTTTGCTCTTTAGATTTAATGTCCCTAAAAAATTACCTACTGCTACCATGTCTTTATTTTTAAATGTAAGTGTTTTAGTCATGCTGTTTTTTCCTCCAATTGTTGTTTTAGTGTTTCAACTTCATTTTTAAGTTTCGCAATTACCGGGATTAAAGCTGGCCCGATACGGTCGTAATTAATTCCTTCAAGTTCGCCATCTGTTCCGCGGACAACCAGCATTTCAAGCCCAGCTTCCGCCAAATCTTCGGCAATCATCCCGAAGTTGCGCGTCGGTTTAATCTGATTAACTGGATCATCTCGATAACGTTTAGTTTCAGCAATATCAGTCCATGTCGCAGTTGGCAACTCTAGCAACTTCTCTCCGTAATTAGAGATGTTAGTTCGAACAATATCGGTTTTATATTTAGAGGCTGACGTGGAACGGACAAGCGCGCCATCTTCGGAAACGATAACATTCGCCGAACCACTGGCTGTCTTTGAGTATGCCGATTTAATGTGTACATACTCGGCGTATAAAGAAATTCGAGAGCCAGGATCACTAGTAGTCATATGATTACCATCCGCTGTTGTCCCAACGGCAATAAAAGGCGGCTGTGTCCATAAATTCATAAAGAATTCATTGCCAGAACTAATTATTGTTGGGCCAACACTTCCTATTTCTAGATGTTTTTTGTCAATTGCAATCCCGGATTCCTTAACTGACGAGAACATTGCTAATGGATTGTAACCTGGTGTCCCAATCGTCACGCCTTCTGTTCCTTTAACAGCTAAGCCGTTAACAGTGAAGAAATTGGCGTTGTATTCAAGCGACCCATATTTAGGCTGGTTCGAAGTACCTTCCAACCAGCCGTCATTTAAAACAAGCTTGCCATCTTCAAAATAAAAACCACTTTTGTACTGGTTGATAACCGCCATTGTACCCTTGCTGATGTCGATGTTTAGATTGCCATTGGTTGATTTAATCGAACCTTTCTGGAATACAACTTCCCCGGTATTAAGATTCAAGCTTAAATTAGCGCCCTTTAAAGTCCCCGTCGTAATGTTATCCGCATTAAGGTTAATCACATTCACGTTAGCAGCATTAAGCGTCCCAGCGGTAATCTTATCGGCTTTAATGTCTGCAATCATGGCATCTTTAATCACTGCGTTATCAATTGACGTTTGCCCCGTGATGTGGACCTTCTTGCCGTCAATTAAAATGCTTTCTGGACTGATGTTAATTTGGTTGACTACGTCGCCCGCTTTAACGCGGAGATTAATGTCGTTTTGGAGCTGAGTAAACTGACTAGATGTTGCTAAATCGTTTTGCGATGGACTATACGGATGTGCAATTGAACCGTCCTCAATCTGCACATTGTCTATTACTTTCCAGCCTCCCGATAAGCTGTTAGCAACCCAACCAAATCTCAACTTTGTAATTGTGGTATCAGTGCTTAATCTAAACACCTTTTTATACCGTTTCCAGGCACTCTGATCTGACATGTCATGTGCGGTATGTTCCATCATAATACCAAAAATTATGTTACCGGCATTATCGACCGCATAATCACTAGCAGTTGTCGCTGATCCTGCCGCAGAATAATCATAAGAGATAACATAATATTGATTTGCTTTAATCACAATCGGGTTTGGCAATGACCAATACCATACTTTATCGTCATTGACCTCAGCCGGCATAGCATATAAGTAAACAGCATAATTACCTCGTGGTAACGGCCGATTACCGAGACTATTATTATAAAATTCCGGTAGACCATTTAATTTGCCGCTCTCAAACCCTCCATCGTATAAAAGGTTTGTACCTCCATTACCCACATTGGCGATTGTTGTCGTAAATTGATCTGACAGTTGAGTGTATTGAGTTTGTGTGACCGCGTTATTGGCCGTCACTTGCACGCCATTTAGCGTTTGCTGTAACTGAGTATATTGGGTTGTTAACCCATCTTTAACACTTGATATCTGGCTCGTTAGGCTGCTATCCGTTAAATCAAGTTGTCCTTTTGTCCACGTTTTTGTGGCCATATCGTTTGTGGCGTTTGCAATGTTATTATTTAACGTATTTTCTGAGGTCGTGATCGATTGCTCAACACTTAAATTAATCTGGTCAGCAGTGCTTTTAATCTGCGACTGCGTCCATGTTTGTGTGGCATAGTCGCCCAAAACGTTGGTTAGTTCTGTCTTACTTACCGTCAACTTAATCTGGTCAGCTTGCAGTTTGATTTGAGCTTCCGCGTTGGTTACTCGCCCGCCTAGCTTATCGACGTCTGATTGGCTAGCCTTTAGCTTGATTTCTTTGCTGTTAAGGTCAATGGCAGCAGTATTATTTGCCACCGTACCCTTAATCGTGTCGACGTAAGTCTGATCAGCCTTTAATTTAATAGCATCTTTATTTTGATTGATAAGTGTACCTTGGCTTGTAACAGTGCCTTTTAACGTATCAAACGTAGTCTGGCTAACCTTTTGTGCAAGCTGCCCATTAATGTTAGTGACTTCGGTTTTAACCGTTTGGTCTAACTTAGTAACGTTATCCAAGGCATTTTTAGCATTGGTTAAAGCTGTGCCCGCATTAGTTAGGGCTGTCGTTGCATTCTGAGTGGCAGCCGCCGCATCTGATTTAGCTTGTGTCGCCGTGTCGTTCGCAAATCCCGCTTTGGCTACTGCGTCATTGGCACCATCTACTGCCTTGTTAGCCGTTTTTTTGGCTTCTTCGGCTTCTTTTGATGCTTTGTCCGCTGCGTCTGCCGCGTCATGGGCATCCTTGGTCGACAAAATAAAGACCCACTGGCCGTTAATCCAATGATATAGTTCGGTATCTTCGCCGTTAGGCATATACCAGGAATCACCCTCGCGAAGTTCACTAAGATGACCAAAAGTCGGGTCATCTGCCCCGTACCAATTTCTATTTTTCCCATTGGCAGATAATGCTGCATTGTCTGCGCTGTTTTTTGCATCATTAGCGGCATCTTTTGCATCAAGAGCAGCATTATTAGTGTTATTAATAACATCGCTTAAATTCGTCTTTAACTCGCCTAGTTCTAATGAATCGTAGCTATCAAGTAAAACATTCCACACAATTCTACTAATTTTAGCAGTTGTTTTTATCCCAAATTTTTCAAAAGCGAAAGGAACTTCATCGCATAAATCGAGCTCTTCTAGCGGTGCAAATTCTTTATAATTTTCAGTTTTAGATAAGTCAACAAAACTAATTTTAGTAGAAACAGTCGGTACACCTACGTTATTGCTTTTGATATAGCTTTTAGCAAATTCTGCTAAGCGTTCAACAGTGGGCTTTTCATCGGTACTAAACTTATCGCTGAAATCTACAACTTGAATTTTTCGATTTGGAAAATTATTTACATATTCGGAATCTACAACTAGATCGGGAATAGTTAAAATCTTCTGCTCCGAAGTGTCGCCATTTTGTACGGAGTAGCTAGCAAATGGATATATTGAAGTATAAGTGTTTGTAATATTCTCTTCTTGGTCAAAATCTGTAATATTACGCCCATATGATAGCAGCGTATTTGAAACAGTTCCACGATGTCTTAATAAACTAATGTTCAGATTGTCAAAGCGATATTCGCCGCCCCAAACGTCAAGAATTGAACCTTGAACACCGCCTAATGCTTGGCGTGCATTCTGCACCTTGTCAATCGTCCAACTTGTCGTATTCTCGGTGGTGATATCACTATCAACGTGAATTCTATTAGAGTCTATGATGCCGTTTAGCCATTGAGTCATAGCTACATTTCCGCTACCATTAACCGTTAAATTTGGTTTGAGGGCATAATCAGCAGTTATATAACTAATATGTTCAGCATAAATAGAGTAAGATAATCCGTCGTTCCCCATGATGCGATTAATCCGCTTGATTACAAAGCGCTGGTCCTTTAATTTATGTCCAGCATCTACTTTAAGAATACGATTCTTAGCGATTAAACTAGCCCGAATCCCATCAACCGGATATTGCATTTCTAGAATAAACTGTCCATTTCGTTCTTCAGTTACTGTCGCAACTGTGGTATCAACTAATGGTCCGAGCCCTAAATTGTTAAAATCAGTAGCGTTAGCTTCATATAGAATAGGTACACTCAAGCTATCACCGCCCATCTTGGCGTAATCTCAACGGTAGCCGAACCCGTCCAACTGATTTTATTGTTACCCACAGGAATAGTGCTAAAGTTCGAGTACAATTTATCAAACTGCGTTCGCTTACCATCGAGACTAGTTGCTGTCTGTGATTCACAGTCTAGAATGATTCCTTGATCAACCTTACGTAAATCAAATTCCGTACTGCCAATCGTAAGCTTAATATCGCCAGAACCAGTAATTTTAATCAATGGTTTTGCTGATAATGTACCTTTATTTGTTAGCGTTTGTCCGTTTTTAATTGCTAAGGTTGATTGTCCTTCGTCCAAAAACTTATTCGGTTGAATTAGAAAGTTTATATCTACGTTGCCGTAGGTTTTACCTAATCTTTCAATGCTCAGTCCTCCATCAATTTTAGCGATATAGGTAAACCCTGGGTCTTCTGACCAAGTCAAGTTATGCCAACCAACGTCTGATAATAACCAATTCGCTATTTCGCTTTCAGCCTCTTGTATACCTGTTTTTGAATAGACGTTGCATTTAAAAACTAAATTTGCGCTTTTATATCTTTTATTACTCATTGTTAGAAAACCATCGCGCCCAGGGATTTCTACATTGGCATCATCGAATGTGGCAGAATTTATGGTTTGTCCTTTTAAAAAAGCCAAACCATAATCGTTTGACTTCTTTTTGAGATATTCAAAATAATTTTTAACCATTTAAACGCCCCCTTTGATTAATTTGAGTCTGCCAACCAATTTCTTGCATTGTAGTTCGAATGTTGTCGTTTTTTACAATTAATCTATTATCACTATCAACATCAACCGTTAGCTTGCCACTTAACAACATGATCATCTTGTCAAGTTTAACTTCAACATTTTTTAAATCTGCCGCTTGAGAGTTGTTATTAATAACAACATTTGTATCTTGATTTATAGCACTGGCTTTCAATAAAGTACCCAAAGCACGAGTATTATTAGCAGTACCATTTTTAAAATGTGGTATTGAGCTTAGAATCCGTTTTGTCTTATTAGCCGGAATAACCGTTGAGCCCTTTTTTAAATTAGGCAGGAATACATTTCTACCGGAAAAAAGCAACGGATTGCCGCCTTTTGGAATGACCAACTCTTGAAAGTTTGCGCCATTCTGGTCATTGACAACTGCTGGGCCCCCAGGTGCATTATTTGTCCCGTTAGCAAAGAAGCTTTTAATCTTCTTTTCAACCGTTTCAAAAACAGTTGTTAACGTCACTTTATGATCTCGTTTCCAGCTAAATCTATCTACAGCAGATGATGCAGCATCTGCTGGACCTGATGCATTATCATGCGCTTTAAGATATTTCGCCCCCGGATTATTCGAGCTAAACCCGTTCAATTGAGTATTGCTAGCGGCTACTACACTACCTAGTCCAGCATCATGGCCTTTTAATCCCTTGCTTGGTGGGTTGTTACCTTTCAAGCCATTGATTTTGTCATTACCCGCATTAATTGCTGCCGCTAAGCCGGCATCATGACCCTTCAGCCCTTTGCTTGGTGGGTTGTTACCCTTCAAGCCGTCAACTTGTGCGTTGCCAGCAGCAACTGCCCCTGCTAATCCGCCATCATGAGCTTGCAGTGGTTTACTTGCAGGATTGTTTGTCTTGTAGTTGTCCAATAAGATGCCAGCATCAATTAATTTCTGCCGAGCATCTGTATTATTAATTAATAGATCTTTTTGTTTTTGTGGAAGATTGTTCCAAGCGCCATACTTAACAACCATATCCGCAAGTGCTGGTGCACCTTTAGTGTTTAAAATAGCGTTCTTTTCAGCGTCAGATAGACCTTGCCATACACCATATTTATCTAAAATATTAACTAAAGGTACAGTTGCCTTATCTTTAACCAACGCTTGCTGCTCTTTGAGCGTCAACATGTTCCATTGACCACCCTTTAAAAGTAAATTAGCAATCGGTGACGCATCGCCGTGCAAGATAGCTTCTTTTTGCTCTGGTGTGAATTGGTCCCAAATACCGAACTGTTGAATGATATCAGCCATTTCCTTATTACCCTTAACAGCAACAATGGCTTGTTGTTCTTTCCACGTCAGATCATCCCACTTACCATTCGCGAGCGCGGCTTCACCAATCATTAACTTAGCATTGCTGCTTAAGTTAGCATGTTTCAAATCATAGGTGAGTTGGTTCCAACCTTTTTGCGATTGGGCAGCTTTGTTAACTTCCTCTTGGGCGTTGGTTTTGACCTTGCCAGTTTTAGGGTCAAAGATTAACTTATTCCATTGTTCATTTGCTTTAGCGGTTGATTTTGACATGTTAGCAGTATCTGCTGCAACTATCCCGGTACTATCGGACATGTTTTGGCTTTGAGTTTTAACAATTTTAGCCGCTTGTTCGTACGTATACCCAAAATTTAATAAATCTTGAGTAATTTGGTCTTTTGACTCGCCATTAGCCTTGGCAAGTTTGAATACAGACGCAACCATACTTTCTGTAGAAGCGTTGTGCTCTGCTTTTAATTGCTTCATGTACGCACCGTACTGTTTGGCAGAAATTGTATTGTCTGAATATGCCTTTTTAATTGTCGCTGCTTGTTTTTGATAAGCTTTTTCTTCTGATCTAAATTGACTTGTTAAATCATCAATCGCTTTACCACGTTGTTGATGATTCATCGTATCAATATCGCCATTTAAAGCAGCTATTACAGATTTCTTAGCCTTGCCACTAATTTGTAGAAGCTTAACTTCATCAGCATTCATACGTGTACGCCCATTAAGTACGATGGTACGTTCATCATCGGTTAGTTTTGAAACATCGCCATTATGTTTTTTGAGTACAGTTTGGATTAACTCGTTTTGTTTCCTTGCGTCCGCTAAAATTTCTGCATTTGCTTTTTTGCGTTGTAAAACATTTGCCTGCGCATCTTTCTTGGCAAAACCAGGTAGGTCATTAATATCATCTTCCATTTTTTTAATGGAGTTATTTGAATCTGTGACCATCTGCTCATACATGTCAGAAAAATTAGAAGCTACTTGTTTAGTTGTTGTTTTTGTTTTCCCGTTAAAGCCTTCGAGCGCGGTAGAAGCTTGCGTTGAGAATCCTTGCATTTTAGTTAGCGATTTATCAGCAGACTTGCCAACATCAGTCCCCCAACGTGAAGTTCTATTAGCAGATTCCACAGCTTTCTTGCCCCAAAGTTCCCAAACAGCCACACCAGCGCCGACGACTGCAATTGTTCCTAATACATATGGATTTAATAACGACAATCCACTACTAAACAATCCTGCACCCTTACCGGCACTATTTAAAGCTGTCCCAGCGCCTTCAATACCCGACTCAGCCGCTTTAGAAGTTCCTGAAACACGGCCAAGCATTGTAAATAATTTACCGAGTTTCGAATTAACAGCACCAGTTACTGTAAAAACATTTCCTAAAGTACCTGCAACTGGCCCAATCGCAGCTGCAAACAACGCCCACTTAATAATGGATTGTTGTGTCGCACTGTCCATGTTTGAGAACGCTTGTACCATATCGGTTGCTTTTTCGATTAGAGGCGTCAATGTTGGCAATAATTTCTCACCAAATTCAATTCCTAAAACATGGATTGACTCTTTAAACCGTGCTACCTTGGCAGCTTGCGTATCATTCAATTGATCAGCAATTTTTTTGGTGGTGCCGGCTGAATCCTGTGCACCCTTGGTGTATTTGCGTAATTCGTCACCGCCAGCAGAAATTAAAGCGTTCATTCCGGCTTGCGCTTCAGTACCAAATGCCATTGCAATTGATGATGCGCGTTGTTGGTCAGTCCAACCGGCAGTATTGGTTTTAATCTTATCGATAATCTCAGGTAAGGTTAATGTACCTTTTTTAAAGTCTTCAACTGAAATACCCATTGCTTTAAATCCAGCAACGTTTTGTTTAGATGGTTTCATTAACCGAGTTAAAGCACCACGTAAAGCTGTACCAGCAACCGAACCTTCAATACCTTTATTACTCATAATCCCAATCGCAGCAGCCGTTTCTTCCAAGCTAATTCCGGCGGCATGAGCGGATGGTCCGACATAAGTCATGGCTTCACCCATATCTTGGAAACCTGCAGCTGTAGCATTGGCGACATACGTTAAACTATCGGTTACACGGCTTGTATTCTTAAGCATCCCAGTTGTTGACTTTGTTTTTAACCCGAATTGTTCAAGAACAGATGTCGATACGTGCATAACGTCATTAAAGTCATCGCCAGATGCCTTAGCAGCGTTCAATACAGCAGGCATAGCGCCCATTGTCTGTTGAGCTGTATAACCACGCTTTACCATTTCGGTCATGCCATCATTAATCTTGTCGGTTGAAACACCGAACTGCATCGCCCACTTTTTAGACGAGCTACTCATCTGGTCTAACTCTCCACGAACAGAAGCCGTAATCTTACCGCCGTTGGTTAATAACGGGCCAAGCGCACTAATCTGTGAGTTGAAATCAATTGCAGATTTAGCAGCAACTGTAAAGCCACCTATGATTGGTGTGGTGATGCCAATTGTCGCTTTTCGACCTAACGAAGTAAGCTTCTCACCTGCTGTGGTGGTGGCATTGCCAAACTTAGTTAGCTTTTCGCCAGCTTTAGTCCAGCCACTGTCTTGAATAGCAATCGTTCTAGCGGTAGCTTGCATCTTAGATTCTAATCTTGAAGTAGACGCCGCTGTTTTGTTGTACTCGTTTTCCAATCGAGAGAGCTTATTTTTTTGCTCATCAGTCGCGCCGTTTACGTCTTTAATGCTCGATTTATAACTTTCAAACTGACC
Source organism: Latilactobacillus curvatus JCM 1096 = DSM 20019 (assembly GCF_004101845.1). Lineage (NCBI taxonomy): Bacteria > Bacillati > Bacillota > Bacilli > Lactobacillales > Lactobacillaceae > Latilactobacillus > Latilactobacillus curvatus. Next base: position 715,504 of record NZ_CP026116.1, read on the forward strand.
TTTTTGTTGGGAAAGTAAGGCGTTATACTGCTGTAACTGTTTGCCCATTGTGGCATAGTTAGCTTTTAAATCATTAATACTTTTGCCGCTCGATTTAATAGCCGTTTCTTGCGCTTTAACCGCATTACCAGTAGCTTTAATCTGTTGTTGCAAAACACGTGTCGATTGCTTAAAAGGATTAATATCAAGCGAAACAGTACCCGAGATGTGTCCTAAACTTCCTGCCATTTATTATTTCCTCCTTTCTAATGAAATAAAAAAGGAAAGGCCTTATCAATTGGCTTTTCCTTATCTTCTTCTGGTTCATTTAACTTAACGATTAAATCTAGATCGTCAAGTGAGAGGTTTAAAATTTCTTTGATTTTGTAACCAGCGTTATTCTGTAAACTTTTCATCATTGAAAAGTAGCTATTAATAGCTTCTTGAATATCCTTGCTGGTTACGCTCTCTATAAATTTTCGTCTTCACCACCTAGCGCTTGTTCAACAAATCTATTAACAGTGGCGATATTCTTGGGGTCTAATCCCTCGTAAGCTTCTTTCAAAGAAAATTGATTGTCGAAAAATTTAGACAAGAATTCGCAGATGTCACTTAAGTTGTCCTTTAAATCTTTAGCTGTTTCTGAATCTTTTTCAGCACGTTTTTGCTGTTTTAATTGAAGTTCCAATGCTAAAAGCGTGTCCGCCAAGCTGAGCGGTTTCGTACGTGTAAATTTTTTAGTTTCACCATTAATATTTAATTCAATTTCCATGTGTAGAACCTCCGTTAATTAATCCATCCACCAACCAACTCAAGAGAGTGAGTGTGCTCTTAATTCCTATTTACTAGCTGTTTTAAGCACTTACCCTCCAACAGGTGGTGTTGGTGCTTGCCCGTTAAATACCATCTTAGTAAAGGCGTCAAGCTTGAAGTCTTCGTTATCTTCACGCCCGATGAATAACATATCTTCTTCTTCACCACGCGCAACGAAGTTACCAGTAATGGAATCTTCGGCAACTTCAATCTTGTCTTCTTTGGTCTTCAAATCCATACCAGGCAAGTTAAATTTACCCTTTGCCAAACCAACGTAGCAGTATTTGTTGTCGTCCATTAAAGCGCGGAACATAACTGCCACATCAGGGACTTTAATCGTCTTTGTGTAACGTTCGATTCCGTTTTCGACCGTGACGCCTAACATTTGTTGCTTATCAATTGTTGGTAAATCAACCAATCCTAATTCAAGTTTCAATTCAGTGATACCGGCTGGAATAACCAAGTATGGACCGTCATCTGCATAGATCGTTTCTAATTCGTTAGTGATATCCAGTTTTGCTGAACGCATCCCCGGAATTTTAAAAATCTCACTTTTCGTTTTTTCGTTTTCTACTGTTGCATATTGAAATTGTGATAAACCAATTTTAGCTTTGCTCATTGTAAATCCTCCCTCTAAATAGCCCTGTTACCATAATTTGTTCTGTGTAATCAGGGTCAATCGAACGTTCAGGTTGGTAACGTTCATAACCATTTTTGTGTAATTCTTGATAAATCAGGTCTTGCATAAGAGCTAGACCGCTTGTGTCTTTTCTGTTTATCCAGAAATCAACTTGGACAAACGTTTCCACTAAAAAACGCTCATTATCTGCATAATGGGCGTCTTCTTTGGGTACTGGAGTCACTCTAATAACTGGATTAGACTCGTTTTTTTGATAATCTTCTGGGATAGCAAACGTATAAATCGGCACAATAGCTAATGATTGACCACGAATATTATCCATTAAGCTGACTAGCGCTTTAGAATTTTTTAAAATATTTCTAACATTAACTTCAGGTAGATTAGTCATCTAGAAGCCTCATTTCTTCAGCGTAAACTTCCAGAATCTCATCGCGTGATTCTTCCTGCGCTCTAATTGAAAAATTCTGCGCTCGTTGCTTTTTTGTTCCTTTGTCTGGAAAATGGGCCCGCCAAGCACTTTTACCGCCGTAGCCGACTTGTTTTTCAAAACGTCCAGTTGAAGCTTTCATTGGGCCGGTTTGAACGTCACTTGCAAGTGCACCAGAATCTACTGGCGTATCGGCCTTAAGATGCTTAGCAAAGATTTCAGCGCCCTTATTGATGCTCTTACGTGCCTTTTTAGGCGCCTCAACTTCAAGTCTTGTGACGTTCGCCAACATTGCATCCATGCCCTTCATTTCACTAACACTCCCTTAACCTTTGTAAGGTCGTGGTTTAAGAAATCTTCTTCAACTTGGACAATTTCATAGATCCGACCATCGAAGTCAATCTTCCAAGTCTGGTCAATCAACTTATTTTGACGGTAACGAATATAGAAATCAGTCGTTTCTTTGGCGACTTCTTTGAATTCCTTATTAGTCGACTTAGCAACCTCAGCCCAACAGCTATATTCATCAGTACGAACATTTTCGATTGGAACGCCGTCATCGTTGACACTAGGCGCTAAGCTGAAAAATGTGATGCGGTTATTCAACCGACTGATTATCATTCGCTTCACGCTCCTTGTCGTAATAATATTGCCCGCGCAGCTGCTGAATCAGTGGCGTCACCCCGTAAGGAATACTTGTAGTACCGCCGCCAGTCTGAACACTTGCTAAGCGGTTCTCGTACCAGTGAGCGGTTAAAAGCAATGCTGCACGCTCGAAAAGTTTATATTTGGCAAACGTTTCAACGTCTACTCCCACATCAATGGCATTCTTGACGTATTCCCGCGCTGACTGGTATAGATTGTCGATTAAATTATCATCAAGCGTGTGATCGATGCGCAAATAGTTTTTAATCTCTTCGGTCGTCATAGGCAATCACCGTCTATTCTTTAGCGGTGACCATTACAACGCAATCTGCTGTAAACTCACCATCTTTGGTCTTAACAGTCACGGTTGCAGCACCGACAGCTACTGCGGTTGTTGAACCATTAGCATCAACAGTTACGATTTTTTCATCTGAACTCGACCAAGTGACAGTCTTATCAGTTGCATCATCCGGTGCTACAGTTGCGGTTAGCGGCTTAACGTCGCCAACTTTCATTGAAGCTGTTTTCTGATTTAAAGTAACACCGATTACGCTTTTGGGGACGGTTCACCGTCTCCTTGTGTTACAAAGAAACCAGCTTTGGTATCCGCAACTTGTGTATCAAAGCGCATAACACCTGCTAAATATTGGCCATAGATGTCATTGTCCATCCAGCGTAGTGATAATTGTTTGCGGTCAAAGAACTTAACAGCACGTTTTAAATCGCCAACAAACGCTACTGAATCGCCTTGTTTGCCTAATTGTGTGTCAGGAACAACTGCTACTGGGACATTACCACTTAATACTTTGCCAGACGCGCTAGTAATTGAATCTTGCAATAAGTAACGTCCATTATTGTCTTTTAAGGTGTCTAACCAGTTGAAGAAAGTTTGAGAAGCAATAATTACTTTTGAGTAAGCTGGATCTAAATCAACGTTAAGCATTTTTTTGATGTCGTCGAAAGAACTAATCGTTTTAGCCGTCATTGTCTTAGTTTTTTCTAAAATAGCGGCGTTAGAAGTATTAATATCCCGTTGTGCCATTTGGTCAGCCACAATACCGTCAACGTTAACTGCATCGTCAATGTCTTCTTGTGAGATTGCTAAGGCGCCACGACGAGTTTGAATCTTATAATCAACTTTATTGAATTTAGGCTTAGCTAATTCTGGATTCTTTTCTAATTCTTCAACTGTTGGGAATACTTCACTAACGTTTTCTAAAACTGGGTAAGTCCCACTCATAGTTGTTACTGGAATCACATCAACGAATTGTCGTAAATCAACAACTGTTTTGAGTTCTTTTTCAGCAGAGTAAACAATATCTTTTGGTAGAATTGCTTCATTATCTACAGTTGTTAAACCTGCGCGAATTTCGCCTTTTGATGCGATATAGTGGCGTAATAAGTCGCGTTGTTCTGTTGGTTCATCTGTTTTAACTTCTTTTTTAGCGCCTGTTTCAATCTTGCGTTGTTCAGCAATACTCTTTAAATCTGTAAGTGTGTCACGCTTTTCAGCTAATGCTTTCTTACCGTCGTCTAACGTTTTCTTGAGTGATCGAACTTCTTCAAGTTTGCCGTCTTCCGCAAATTTGTTGGCTGATTCTAGATCAGTATTGAATTTTGTTTCTAAGTCTCGAATTTCTGCTTCGAGTGCTTTAATTTTTTCGTTTAGCATTTAAATGCCTCCTAATTTTTTGTACAAAAAAAGAGCTTAAATAGTCATAAGCTCCAGTTCTGCTTTTAATTTGTCTAATTCTGATGTCTTTTGTTTAATAAATCGCTGTGCAACCGACACATCTGTGTCTTTGTATGCAGGAATTGGAGTAAGAGTAATTTCATACAATTCCCCAATTTTTAAAACATCGCGCCGATACACAGTGCTTGATGTGTCCCACTTATCTTCGTTAACTGTAAATCCAAAAGAACAGCCTTGAATATTACCATTGCGCACATTCTCGTAGGTATCACGTCCAATACTGGTATCTGGCAAACTTGCCTTAAAATGTAAGCCAGCATCATCTAGCGTTAACTCAAGCGTATTAGCGATTGTTCGGCAAAGTACCGCGTTATAATCATGGTTAAATAGCATGAACACGTCTCTTAAATCCACACCATCAAAAGCGTGTGGGTCTACTTTTTCAATAAAGCCGCCCAAATCTTCGCTGTCACGGTTAAAAACTACCGCCGTACCACTTACTGTTCTTGTTTCATCATCACTAGCGGTTAGGTCAGTATTAATCGCTCTTGTTTCCAGTTTTGGCATTCGTATCACCCCCTTTCAATGTTAAATGTGCCTCATCAAGTGGGATATAGTTGCTCATCACATAGTAGTGATGCTGGTCGGAATCAGGCTGATAGCCTAAACGTTTGCGATATTCGTCATGATTAATCCCGCCGTTTTGCCACATTTTGATTGATTCTTCAATATTTGTCTTCGTATCCAATTTGAGTAAGCGACTTACATCGAATTCAAAGTGAAGTTTCAACCTGTCTTTAAAGTCGAGCAGTTTTACGTTATTTTCCGAGTTAAAAACTGAAAAATAATGATCTAATGAATTTTGAATGTAATCCAAATTCTCTTGAACCACCGAAGTATGAGCTGACTCGATTCCTAGTTTTGACGTAGGGATAGAAAATGCCTTAGCAATCTGCTTAGTAGAATATTGGTTCGAATTAATAAGCTTTAAAACAGACGTGTCAACTTCAATTTGTGTGTAGTCCATCGTAGTATCTAAAACAGTCACACCTGTGTCGTCATTATTTGACGCAATGAACTTATTTTTAATGGCTTTAGCTGCTTCTGGTGCTAGATCGGCCTTATCAATCTTTAAGGTTCCCCGACTGTGTAGCCCGGAATTGAAAAAATTCATTAGCATCCGGTTACCAGAGTCTTGCACTTCAACTTCATTTCTAAGTGAGTGGAGTGGTGAGATACCAACAATCCCATTAGTTGAGAAGTATTTATAGTGCAGAATATCGGCAGCCGCTAATTCGTACTCTCGAGCGTCATCATCATTAATCTTGTAAGTTAGAACATCGTTTTCATCTCGGTAAATAGTGACCCATGACGGCTTAATCAACCGCAATTCAAGTGGCTTACCCTGTTTATCTCGGTAAACACGTGCATAGGCATTCCCTGATAACAATAAGTTGGCAGCTAGCGCGAACTTAAACGTCCAAGCTGTCATCGTCTCATTTGGCTTAACGTTCAATAAGTAATTCAAGTCATCAGAAATAACGTTGTCATCATCTCGGATTAACTTAATCGGATTCGTTGCGATGTCCTGCGAAACGACTTTAACGGCGGTAAACACATCACTATTTCTTAGACAAGAAATTGATACATAGTTTGGCGATTGTTTACCCGCAATAATGGATTGCATCGTATTATAGTTTTCGTTGTTCACTGGTTTAAAAAATCCCATTTAATCACCCCCTTTCCCGCATTTTAAAAAGCAATAGAGAGAGTGTCAGTAGGGTTGCACCGGTTCCAATCAATCCCACAGATAGGGAGATTGAGAAGTAACCAATGCATAAAAATAGCACGCCAACAATAAACATAATGACGTGCGCATAATTGTCTAGAAAACTCACTAAGACACCTCCCCTAGAACGTGAATTCATTAATGTAAAAATCATTGTCAGCAACATCTGAATTTTTGAAATCGTGTAATACCGCTCGTGTCCATGCATCCATACCTGCAGCTAACGGGTCAATCTTATTGCGGTACATTGCTTTATCAATCTGTACAGCATCATTAAGCTGTTTCAGCACCGCATTATTAACCGCAATTTCTAGCAGCTGATTGCTTGTATGGATAATATTTCTGTCTTGCACGTATTTCCTAAACTGTTTTGTTGGTTCGGACAGCGTTGCGTAGCCTTGCGCAACGTCTACCATTTCAAAATCTTTCACTAAATTATTGATGATATTATTGGCAGAATAACGGTCGAAGCAAATATATTTAACATTAAATTGATATTTGTCCACTAACTGATAAACAAAATCAATAATCTGCTGATCATCAATATTTCCAGTTTCTGCCTCTGATAGCGTCACAAGCCCTTTATTAGCGAGTCGGTCGTATGGAATCTTATCCCTGTCAATCTTGTTTTGAAGGCCGCCACGAGTCCCTACGAACGCATGAGAGTCAATGAAGAACTTGTTTTCCTCTTCTAGTGGCACAATCCAGCTAACCGCAGATAAGTCCCCAACGCGAGCTAAATCCATGCCAATATAAACATCCTTGTTCATTAAATCTGGTTCGATTTCAATCTCGGTGTCTTTCCAGTCTTTAATCTTGATGTAGCTTTCAGATGACTCTTGTTGCCACATATTGAAGTATTTGATTAATGCTGGTGGTTGATTATCCTTATCCGTAGCTTCTTGCCATTTAGCGCGAATATTAGGCAAGAGTTTCTCCTTAACTTTTTCATCAAATAAAATCGGATTGCTTTTAATCCAATTGGCTTCATCGGCAATTTCTGCTTCGTTATCTTGCTCATACCACACACAGAAATAGCTTTCATTAGTAATTTTGCCACTTAGAATATCAGTCACATACGGATATTCTTGTGTACAGAACCATGCGTTAACCTTCTCTGATACTGTCGAGATAATCATTAATAACGCTTGGCTTTGTTGACCTTGGGACGTTTCTAATACGTCTACAAGCCCGTAATCTGTCGAACGTGATTGTTCATCAATGATGCCCAATAATACGTTCAGCCCGTCTAAGCTGTTGTAATCGCTCGATAACGGCATAATATAGCTACCAGAACCATCTTGACGTATTTCAGATTTAAGTACACTAGTGGCTTTCTTAATGATTTTTGACTTACTTCTAAGTTGTTTCAAGAAGTTAACAATCATGTTATAAACAACCTTAGCTTGTTGCCGTGTATTGGCTGCGCAATAAATCTGACGATCATACTTAGGTATCTCTTCGTAAAGCAGCATGTAAAGCGCAATTCCAGACACAACAAGTGACTTACCTTGCTTACGTCCCATTGATATTACTGCTTTTTTAAACCGTCTAAAGCCGGTTTCTTTGTTTTTCCAGCCAAAGAGAGAGCCGACGATAAACTTCTGAAAGTTAACCAGTTTTAATGGTTTACCATCATCTGGATTAGGTAACATTTCGATGAATTCAATCACACGATTTGCTTTTTTAACGTCAAAAAAATAAGGATAATCGCTATCCTTACTATCTGTCAGATTCTTTAAATGTCGTGCGCAGGCTTGAATTGTTTTCTTACCAGCTATAATTTTGCCGTCAACAATTGCTTGCGCATATTCTGTCGTATAATCAATCACTTAAATCACCGAACTTCGCAAACGGGTCATCAGGTTGTTTGTCAATCTGTGGCACCACAAGCTTCATACGCGAATCGAGCGTCATGCCCAAACTGCCAGCAGTTGCTCTAATCTCTTTCGACATATCGGTCATAATGTTAACCGATGGGTTCTTCTTGTCTTCGATTAACAAGCCGCGATTGTCAACATCTTGAGATGCCATAATGTATTTTGAATAGGCATTGCAGTACAAGCTTAATTGCGTCTGATCTAACTTAGTGATGTGTAATCTCTTTAAATCCACAACAACACGCTTATATTCGCGCTTAGCATCGTCGTCCAGCCACTTTGGCGGTGTTGTCGATAATGCCGGGAAGTCGCTTGCCATTAATTCTGATTCATTTCTAACGTCTTTCTCATCGTTAGTTAGGTGTTTCTTATTGTTTCCAGTAGGTTTTCTAGGTCTTCCAGCCATAATTTTCTCCTTTCGAAAAGTTTTGATTTAGGGATATTTACGCGAAGAAAGGGGGAGTCCGTTCATTTTCGTTTTTGAACCCTACAGCCCCAAGGGTTGACGGGGTACCTGAAATACAGTCCGGCTACTTTCCCCCGTACCATCTGCCTTTGTAAATTTTTTCGTGACAACTTTTGCACACAGATTCTAAGTTGTTTTCTGAAAGTCTAAGAGACCAATCAACTTTAGTTTCTATCTTGTGATGAACTGTTGTTGCTTGTGTCACATGATCGTTAGACAAACATATCTCGCACAAAGGTTGTCTAATCAATTGTAGCTCGCGTGCATGCTTCCACTCTTTCGAGTGATAGAACTTCAAGTAATCGTGTTGATTAATCTGTCTGTATTTGTTGTACTCTTTCGAAGCGTAGTCACGATGCGCATCACAATACTTATCATTAATGCTGATTAAAGTATGACAACCAGCTTTACCACACTCATGACTTAACATGCTTGCGTGCCTCAACCATATTAACTGTAGACTGGGTTACCTCGTGTCCGTTAATCATACGCATAAATGCTTTATCGTTGGCATAGATAGTTACCATATCAGCCAGCCAGTTGATGCCTCTAACCTTTCGATACATCACGCATCACTCCAATCTGTGTAATGATTGCTTTACCATATTGTTCCAAGGCTTCTTCAAAGCTAATCTTATTGACCTCAGCATAGTTGCTGGTCATAAAGTAAAGCAATCGTATGATGACGAACTCAAGCTCGTTAGTCTCAACGCCCTTCGGCACATTGATATTAATCTGTGGGTCAATGCCACGCTTGATAATTTCATTGGCGGTTAGTATGTTTCTAGTCTTCATGTGAGCCCTCCTCAATGGTAATTATTAAACGTTCGGATACCTGTTCGCCTTCAAATGCTAATTTAGCAGTTGTACATCTGTATCCTAATGATTTAACAACAATCTCCAGTGTGTTTACATTTGTATCAAACATGAGCTCGTCTAGAAATAAAACAATTGCGCCATCCTTTTTAGCTTCGTTGATACATTCAATTACTTTTTCAATATCTTTAGTGGATCCAAAGAGAGCACGTTTACCATCAGCATTATCGACACTACTTGATTGCATGTTAGTTTGCCCTTGTTTCATGAGTTGACCATCATGGTTATTTAAATAGGACACTTCAAATTTTCCTTTGTTTTGTCGATTAGCGTCCGCTACGCAGCTAATATCTAAAGTTTCTAATCCCTTAACCTCATCACCATCAATCCAAACTGTAGGGTTATTAATATCATCAAACTCAATTCGTACATACGGCTGCTTCTTGGGTTGCACAGGTGATGGTGCATGTCCCCGTTCAGGAATCACACCACGATTTCCTCCACAGTGACCAACAGTATTCAATGGTTCTTTGTTACGTTTAAACAAATTAAACATCAGCATCACTCCTTATTTAATTGCAATAAAATACGCCGCTCATTATCTGAACGACGTTTCTCATCTTTCTTCTTCTGTTTAAGCCACTTCTCTAACCTAGCATCGGCTTGAGATTGCCAATCAGGCTCTTTCTTGTAGCTGCCTTGATTCATATAATACATGTTGACCTCCTAGATAATAAGAGCTTCATTGCTCTGCTTCTTGTAAGTGTCAACGTACAATTCTGTCTTATCTCCGTTAAACGTGATTTCGTAATACAATCCGTCATCAAGAGTTGTACTTAATAAAGCCTTGTTGTTTTGTAGCGCCTTTGCCAACCAAACTACATAAACATCGTTGATACCAATTTTATCTTCTCCGTTTTTGAGCACGTGCAGATTGGTTCTATTTACTACAGCTGTTTTGCAATAGCTAATAAACTTTTGGTTGTCCATCTAACTCACTCCTTAATTTATGCATTAAAAAAGCCATAACCAACTGGCTATGACTTAACTATTAATATCGCAGGTGTGGATTTGCACCACACAACTACCGACGACCCCGGCCGGCTCATTGCGTCTACCTATTCCGCCACTGCGATAGGTTGGGGTTTTATAATCAGCATGATCTAGAATACTGATAACCCATAAATAAAATCACCACATCAGGACGTACCTGCCGATTTAACGGTGTGGTGGGCTTGACATTTGTCAATATCCTAGCCACCGACTCGAACGGTGGATTACCAGTTGCGCCTAAAGGAGGATTTGCATGCTTTACCGTTAAGCTACTAGGATTACGCCGTTAAACAAAACAAAGGTGATCCAAATGTTAAGTTTTTGCGACGCTTTTAACTATCTCAACCGAGGTTAGACCAGATAGTCTTGGTTTAAACTTGCTAGCTTCTCGGACCAATATCCTAGCCGGGACTCGAACCCGAATCGTGACCGCAGGTGCACTTCCGCGCCGCTCTATCAATTAAGCTACTAGGACCATGCCCGCATTCGATAAGCGAAACACAAGGAATCTCCTTCCTCGTGTATTCTTACGGGCAACTATTTGATAATACTATAATAAAACTTTTTTCACTCCTGTGGTTGCACATTTGTTCCACATTTAGTAAATTGCCAATTTCTTTGAAATGTCTTCAAATAGTCGCTTGCGGTCTCGGCTTAACTTTGCCTTGCTTACATGAAGTTTCTGAGCAACGCCATCTAGCGTAAGAGTCTGGTTAGACTTAAAGTAAAGCTCGTCACACATCTCGTTGACCACATTAGAGCGAGTGGTGCTTAAACAATCCCTGATTACAATCTGCTGTCTACGCATCTGATTGATATACCGGTCATCTTCGATTCTGATAAGCGTTGCTGTGGCGTGTTCCTGTTGCATAGGCGAGGAACCACCACCGATATTCTTGTCACTCTCAGTATATGGATAGCGAATTTCTTGTTCACGCTCATAGATATAATCATCATAGTGTGGATAATCCCTTAGAATGTCTTCGATTCGATTAAATGTTGATCGTCTCACGATTAGCCTCCTTCAATCTTTGAATTGTTGCCTGCGCGAATTCTAGTTCTTTCTCTAAGTATGAGTTGTAAGTTGCCAACTGTTCCACCTGCTTTTTAAGCCGCTTATTATCAGCCTTTAGTTGCTCATAGTTGTCCATTAATGTTCCTCTCACTTCGCACTAACTGACTTCACAGCATTATCGGAATAATCTCTAATGCTCTGTGCGTCTTTGATTGCCTGTGACAATTCATTGTTTGTCTGTTTGGCGGCTTCTAACTGAGATGTAAGGTCATTAATTGTCTGCTGCTTAGCATCGACCTCAGCTTGTTTTTGAGCGACTGCTCGTTGACCTTCTGCAATCTTTTGCTGAATCTGGGCATCTTTGTTTGCCACGTCGTTTCCATATTGCTGTTTTAGGGAAGCATACTGTGCCTTAGCGTCGGATAACTGATGTTGCAAATCTGACAGGCTAGATTGCGAAGCGTTAATCTTAGCCACTAGTTTGTCGATATTATTTTTGGTTTCCACGATATTTTGATGTCCCTGCCAAATATTATCTGCAAGGACAGTCGTGCCGGCACCTAACATAATTCCTACTACAATAGTTACTGTCAATGTTAATTTTTTATTCATTATTTTTTCTCCTCAATTTTTAAATTTATTTGTCTTTCCAGAAAGTAGCCTGTCTGCATATACAATGATTATTTTTAAATTAATTCCTAGTCCTAACGTACTAAGTTCTACATCCAAGATTAAATCTTTAATGGTTGCTGTTTTCTGTAGGTTTAAATCATTCCGTTACCTATAATTTCACGATTTTCCCTGTTTCCTCAACACGCCAGACACCTAGCACCCATGCACGAGCGAAAGTGTTCTGATTGGCAATTATCCATGCCAAGGTCTCGCTAACCTTATATCCGTTTCTGGCCGTGTCTAAGACGCCCAGCAAATTAGTTTGCCCGTATGCTGATCGCAATATCTCTCCCACCGCTTTCGGAATCAGTGGCATATTATCTGGCAATGCGTCGTCACTGGCCGCAGAGTAACGGGCGCTTAGGTCATCATAGGCCATCTCCCAACTACTACCCTGCTCGCCGAACTCTTCCAATGCTCTCAATGCGTCCTCGAATACGTCCCGCTTCGCCTCATAGTTCATCGCACACCTCCAACAATTCCGGATTCTGAAATTTGTTGCCAATTATTTTATAATTGCAGTACGTTTTATTAAATTCGTCCTCTAACGCTTGTTTTAGCCACTCGTATGAGCTCATTTCGATTAAACTCCTTCTCCCTTCAATACCACCCTCGACAATATCCCATTCATAAATCTCAACGCCATTAACGTCTTTTAAGCCGGTGTATTGCATGAGTTCAACCTCGTCCGTAAACTCGTCATACACACACTTGTCTAATATCGAGAAAACTCTCCCTAACTTGTCTACCGCCCAATCAAAATCAAGAAACGTCTTTCTATTTTTGTGCCACGCCCTAAACTTAATCTCTCGCATGTGACTCAGGAAACATATCACCTAGCATTTCATCTAAACCAGAGGTAATCATGGATTCATATTCGTCGTCTGACATTGTAATTTTGTCCCCTGATTCTAACGTTAGTATTACGTTGTTACCGTCCTGTTCTTCATTTGTAATTAGCAGTTCTTTAATTTTCATTATTCTATTTCCTCCTGACGTGGTTTTTTCATTTGGTTTACTTTTGAACTATTTCCATTTTGGAAACTGTTGCATTTTTTGCAACAATTCGATTAGTGGTTATTACGGATAATGTAACAACCACTTACATTTGATTATTCGTTCATGTTTGATGATTATGAATTAATCTTCAAATGTTTAGCCACCGCATAGACGACTGGCACGCTCACGCTGTTGCCTGCTTGTTTGTATAGTTGACTATTACTATTGACTGCTTGTGCCTTGTAGAATTGCTCATCTGTGAAACCTTGTAGACGCCAGCATTCTAGCGGTGTTAACTTGCGGATTCGTAACCAGTCCGTGATCCCATGCCTATCTTGTGTATTCAATGTAAACATTGGTTCACCATTCGTTTTAAATCTTCGTCCATTTTGGCGTTTTACTAAACGGTCAGGCGTTAATACTGGAACAACCACACCTTGATTTAACCCGGTCTCTAATGTATTAGCAACTTGCTTACCGACTCTACCGCGACGTGTTTTTGAGTTAGGTTGGCTAATATTAACCGAGTCACCGACATAAGCCTCCGCATAACCCTTTATAGTGGCTTCTTTTATTGCTAAGACGTTATTATCCACGTAAGAATTGACCGACAAAGTTGGCGCAATGTCGTGTACACCCCCACGATTATTTCCTCGAGCACGTTGGATTATACCGACCTGCTTAGGCTGTTTATAATCAGTTGCCCCCAAGGTTCCCATCAATCCATTTGCATCGTAGACGACATCTCTTTGACCCAACCTTGTCGAATTCGCGGGTTTAGTCGATCCGATGATATTTATTTTTTGTCGTTCATCACTAGCTGGTTTGCCTTCTCTTTTGATAGGAAAAACGTTTCTGGTACCTCGTCCTCTAAGATGTCCGACAATGTAGACGCGTTCCCTGTGCTGAGGCAAGACTTCGGCTGTGTCGAGAACGTCCCATTCGACGTCATACCCGATTTCGTCCAACTCAATTTGAAGCTTGAGAAAGTCCCATCCCCCATTAATGCTAAGTAAGTTTTTAACGTTTTCAATGAGTAAGATGCTGGGTCTATCTTCTTCTTCGAGGTCTCTAATAATGCTTGTAACTGTGAAAAAGAGAGAACTACGTTTGCCGGCAAATCCTTTTTGCTTCCCGGCAACACTGATGTCTTGACACGGGAATCCAAACGTCCAGATGTCTGCTCTGGGTAATTCACTAGCTCTAACTGCTCTGATGTCATGTGCTGTCCATTCTCCTTCTGTGTTATATATGGCTCTGTATGACTTTCGGGCAAACTTATCGATTTCAACAAATCCAACACACTCATGCCCTGCCATCTCTAGTCCACTTCTGAATCCGCCAATCCCGGCGAATAGATCTAAGAATTTAATATTAATCACCCAGCTTCCTGCCGCATATTGGGCAATAGTTAATTTCGGCATATCCCGTCACTTCGCCATCAATCTCAAGATAGTAATGTCCTTTTTTGATGTGTTCAATCTTGTCGCCTGAATTATCATCTCTTGTTGCCTCTACAAGGGTGCAAATTGTGTAGCCACCGTCAAACGAATCGGTAGATGACTTAACTGACCAAATCCCATATTCTTGTGCGAAATCGCAATACTTACATTCAGTCATCAGCACTCACCCTTTCGAAAGCTTCAAATGGCAAGCCTGTGCCATCTAGTAGTTTTTTAAACTCTGATTCTGTCATAACATCCTCTAAATAAGCGCAATCGGCAGAGCAAAAGTTAAGCCCATCACAGTCGACCCAAACGTATCGATTAAAAACCTTCTCAGATTTCAAACGCCACTTATATTTAGTCTCGATAAATTCAATTTCATCTGCACTGTGGATGCGTTCGATGACTTTAATTTGATATTCGTATATCTCTCCAGAGTCAAACCAGCTTCGTGTTAAAGCCTCTATTTTTCCTGTGTAATTATCCACGTAATAGCCACAATTAGGATTATTAACACTTCTAATATCTTCTACCATTTCTCTATACTTATCATCTAAAGTTAATCTAATCATCATCCTCGCCCTCCTTATTCAAATCAACCACTTCGCCGAAGCCTAACGTAGCCACAACTTCTTCGGCTCGTTCTCGTAAGCTATATGCAAACGGTTCTTCGTCAGGCCCAAAAGATTTATCATTAGGTTCATACAAATAGCTGTGCCCAGCTTTAATCCCCCATCGTGGTTCTGGTTCAGGCTCATAGCCGTATCGCAAGGCGTCAATTAGTAGCCATTGGGTTTCGCTGTTGCTATACAAAAACTTAGTTAACACTTCATATTCCGATGGTTCTGATTTATCTGACACTGTTGCCATACCCCAGAGTGTTGTGATTGGGAAGAATGAGCCCTTATCACGCTTAATACCATGTATACTAAAACCCTGCGCCTTTAATACGTTGTATATAGGTCGTGGTAACTTCACTTTTTCATGTTCCATCATTTAACCCTCCTAATGATCATCGGTTCCGGCATTGCGTTTTCTAACATTGCTACCCCTTTTGATTTACTGTTTATTTCACCTTTTCTATTACGACTTTTAGTCGGCCATTCTTTAATCAACAATCGATACAAATATTCTTTTTCGTGATAACGTGTGTATTCTTTACCAGAAACTGCACCAACTAACACATACATATTAGTTACTCCCCTTCAATTATTTTGATGGCATCTTCTGCGCTGCGTGCAACACCGTAAATGATTGGAAACTGTGTAACATATTCTGCGAAGCGTTTCTGATCTTCACGCAGTCTGCCTGTTTTCGTCTTAACTTCAACATAAAAACATTTTCCGTCCGAATGTCGGAATCCATATAAATCAGGATGTCCTTTAGGCAATCCTGTATCAAACCATCGCCCATTATTCATCATTACCTTCCCGACATTCGCTCTAAAAACGGTACAATCATGTTTTGACAATGCAATTCGTATTTCGTTTTGAATTTTTGTTTCCGGATTAGACACTTAGACACTCCCTAAACATTGATATATCAACCTTTTTGTCGAAATCGTACACTAACGTACACTAACCACAATCGCTAGATGCTTACTCTCCCAAGGAATCATACACTTAATACACTCTGACACTAATTTAAAATCCTTCTACCCTATATAGGGTAATAATAGGTATATAAAATAATGTATATATATATTAGTGTCTTAGTGTATGATTTATCTCTTTACACTTACTCGCTCTATGGATTATCCGTCGTACACTAAGCCCTTTTTTAGTGTACGATTAGTGTACGAAGTGTATGATTATTTTCGCTTATAACCTCTTTTAGGATAATTGGTATAGACCCATTCATTTTCATTATCCATAATGTACTTAATTTTCTTAGCAATTTTTCGATTTTTTATCAGATCAGCGATGCCTAAAAATTTAGCGATTTGATTACTCGATACAAAATCTCGCTTATATGCATCAAGAAATATTTCAATCTGTTCTTCGATTTCATCCACATACATAAAATTACTTCGATTTTTTTCAAGCAGTTTATTTTGATAATCAGTTAATCCGAAATCAAACCCATCGAAATAATAATTTGTAAATTCGCCCCAAAGCTGAATAACTTCGTCCTGCTTCAAATCGGTAACCGGGTGTTTAATCTGATTATCTTTATTGACCAAAATCGGTAAAAATCGACGTTCGCCGGTTTTATCCTTAAGGTAAGTCAATTCATTAGTTGTTCGCGCTAAAACAAAATTTTTATCGTAGAGTTCCGAATTGTGCCCATATGATTTTCTAAATTCTAAACGTTCCATTGAAATAAATTTTTTCAAGTTAGCGAAATCAGAATTATTAGTTGCGGTCATTTCATCGTCATTGACAATCAAAGCCCGTAACATATTCGAATAGCTATCTTTGTCTTTGAAATCCGTAAATTGATCAGTGTACCAATCAACGGCCATCTTTTTTAGTAGCGTTGTCTTCCCAGCGCCTTGTCCTCCTACTAAGTCAAGGACAAAGTCAAATTTAGTATCTGGCTTAAAGGCCTTCGCGACTGCTCCTACAAAAAACAATTTGGTCTGCAATGTTGTGATTCTTGATTTCTCAGCCCCTAAATAAGTGGGTAGAAAATCTGGCGCCCGCTTTACACCATCCCATGCTTGATGGCAAGCATTAAAATAGTCCTTAACGGGATTGTAAGTGTGTTTTCTAGCTTCGTTGACTACTGCCATTTCGATGATGTTCCGGTTAAATAAAACACCGTAGACGTCTTCTATATAGCGCATAATAAGTGGCGTATAATCGTCAATCATTCTGCCTTTTTTGATTCTTAACTCTGGTATATCCTTAATAACTGCTATTTCGTGTGTGAATTCATTAAATGCAAATGTATGAATTAACACCTTGTCGTGTTCTAATATCAAACCAGCGTTTTTAAGGCTGTTTGCTTTAATGTTGTCGTCCTTCGTTAAGATGAACGGGATCGGCATTTTAACGACTTTCTTTTCTTGCTGCATCTTTTTCAACTTTTCGACTGATTCCATTAGCTACCTCCCTTCTTCTGATTTCCTTTTTGACCATTGAATCGAACGTTCTGTCAAATTCATTGATTGGTAAACTTTTTACTGTGTTGTTGTTGGCCATTTTTGCCAATTCGTAAGCCGTTTCTAAATCGACGTTGCGGAACAACAAACCACCGATAAAACTCGCTAGAGCGTTATTTCTGCCACCTGTTTCACCTAGCCCCTTAACGATTTGTTCGAAAAGCTCAGAAGTAGCTGTTTTTGTGTCGCTTACTGTAAATTTGCTAGGATCATAATCTGATTTAGTTTCGCGTTTGTTGATTAGTTTTATAAGTTCGCGGCTAGGCGTAACAATCGGATTATGATTAAGCCATTGATACTGCTTATTTTTGTGCTCGCTGGGCGCTACTAAAACGTAGTTATTGATGTGGGCTTTAACGTCCACACCAGGAAGCCAGCCGATATTTTGCTGAATATCAATATCGCTCCTTTTAAGATAAAACAGTTGTTTACCACCGCTGGCCGTCTGCTGGGTTAACGTATCTACCAATAAATCTTTGTGTTCAAATTCATCGATTGACTTGAAGCCGTTTTTCCCGTGCGCCGTCTCTGTATCAATATCAATCACAAAAAAATCAACTGTTCTAAAGGCAATCTGCGCATACGGATATCTTTTCCAAATACGTTTAATTTCATCAACTGTCAAAGCTGGCTGATCAGCAAACTTAATTAGTGGTTGCTTATTAACCATTGGTAGAACATACATACCTTTTTCGGCATATTTAATGGCATAGTTAACTAGGTTTTTCATTCATCAAAGCCCATTAAGTAAGGCGCAGAAACGTTTAAGTAATCTGCTAAAATTACAAAAGTATCAATTTTAGGTTCACGTAATCCTTTTTCGTAGTTACTAATAGCTTGTCTAGATGTTTTTAGAGCTTCGGCAAGCTCGGTCTGTGATACGTCTCGTTCTAACCGTAATTTTTTAATTCTATTTTTCATAAATTAACCTCCGGTTAACGGGCTTCTCACCCCATTCGGCAGTCCAGACTGCGTTTATTAAAAACGGCGTATCACTGTTTTTAAAATGGTATATCTTCGTCAGCAACATCAATTTCCGTGTTAGGAAGTTCGTTAGCGTCAACTTTTTCAAAATCATATTCTTTAAACGGATATTCTGGTCGTTTCTTATTTGGTTTGACGGTTAAAATCATCTTAAACATGCCACCTTCTGCGGGTTTAAAGACCTCAACTAAATCGCCAACATCGTCCCATGCTTCATCAGGAATATCGACACCTAAAACATATGCTAGCTTGCTAATCGTTTTAATATTGCGGTCGATAACGAAATCAGGGAGTGGTGTGCCATCTTTTTTGAGTTCATCAACACCTAGGCTAATAAAATCGTTTGTACCGGTATTTTCTCCTTCAATTACCTCTGCTCTAACATTGACTGTATCCCAATCTGAACGAGTAATTTTAGCAGCCATCACTAAATATTCGCCGCTTTCTAAACCTTGGTATCCGTCATTGATCCCGTCGCTTGCAACATTCCATGATTCTTTTACGCTGTTTACTCTATCTCTAATACTCATATTTATTTACCATCCTTATTATTTGTTGTTGTAACTGTTTCTTTAACCAATGCACCCGGAATTGCCTGCAAAATTCGTAAAATATGCTCATCACTAATTTCTGACGCTTTGTATTGCTTACGAATATCAGTTGCTGTACGAATATAATTCTTGCCAATGTGTTGCGTTCGAATAACTAAGTCACAATTCCCGTTAACGACGTTATAATATTTTTGTTTTAACGCCGGAACTGGCTTTGTAACATTGTCTTCGGTTCTTGAATCCTCTCGCGAAATATAAACGATATTCATTGGCAATCCTTTTAAATCCAGAATTAACTGCTGTAACGTCGTATTGAACAGTGACCAACCTTTCCCAAACGGAATATCGCCAATCGTTTTGACGCCATTCTCAATACAGATTGATTGCTCAATTAATGTGCAAACATCTTCAATAACATCAATGACGACTGTCTTATATGAATTGGCTTCCGTTTTAAGTGCGAGAATCGACTCGTCTAGCGTGTCTATAACAGACGTGGTTAATTTGCCCCGACTGTCTCTAACGTTCGCCAACGGGATTGTAGGGCGCGTTCCCGAGTTCTTCTCATTGTCATCCGTACTTAACACAATCGTTTCTGGGAATCTGGTTGCTAAAAAACTTTTGCCACTCATAGTGTCGCCCCAAATGAAGAAATTTCTCGGCGTCCCATTTGGCTTATGCGGTTTATTTTCTGGTAAAATACTCATTTAATGAAACCTCTTTTCTTTCCGTAGAAGAAGACCCAACCTTTCTTATAATTCATAAACTTTTGATAGGCTTTGACTTCTGCCATATTTTGTAAATCCGCCGGTCTTTTACCAGCAATATTATTAGTAGCGCTATCTGCCAGAATTTCTTTGGCTCGTTCCGATCTGGTCGTTGCTATCTTTTTTAATTCAGCATCTTCAACTACTTCAATTTCTTGCACGTTGATTGCGATTTCGTGTCCACAATAAGGGCATTTATCATCAGTTTTGTAAAAGGTCCCAAAGCAAAATTCACACGTAGTTGTCGATTTAATCGTGCCATTATTATCATTTGATGTTTTGCCACCGGTTCCTTTTAAACTCCATTGCCGGTCAATCGTCGGTAGCCCGAACCGTTGAACATTGCCAACGTGGTCAATAATGACCGCACGTTTACCTTCTCGCGGATTCATAGAGCGCATAGCGAACTGCAAGAATAACGATAACGATTGAGTCGGCCGCAGCATGATCACACAATCAACATTCGGTAAATCAAGCCCTTCGGTAAACAGCTCCGCGTTGGTCACTATCTGCACGGTTCCTTCGCGATAATCCTTGATGATTTGATTGCGCTCCGCTTTTGGCGTTTTGCCCGATACAGCTTTAGCAACAATGCCATGACCGTTGAACTCTTTTGCCAATCGTTCAGCACTAGCAACATTGTAAGTGTATGCGATGGCTTGCTTACCACTTGCTAATTTTTGGTAAATCTTAACAGCATTACCATATATTTTTGGTTTAAACGCTGCTTGAATACTTTTGTCATTAAATTCACCGGTTCGATCCACAAGAATGTTAGTGGCATCGAAATCATCCGGTGCATAATAATCAACCGGCGCTAGAAATCCCTTGTCAATTAGTTCTGGTATCGGTTTACCTTGTATTAAATCTGTTGCTACATCTTCGAACCCCTTACCGTTTAAGCGAATAGGTGTGGCGGTAAACAATAGTTTTAATGCGTTTGGAAATTGCTCTAAAATTCTGATGTATGATTTAGCGAGCGAGTGGTGTGCCTCGTCAACGAATATTATTTGTGGCTCAGACATCTTCGCAACCCGTCTTGTAATGGTTTGAACCATTCCGATAGTGGTTAAATCCATATTGACGTTTTGCTCTGCAAACGAGCGTTTAACCTGATCTACGATTTCTTTTCGGTGGACAACAAATAAAATCCGACTACCTTTTTGAGTTGCCCTGCGTGCGATTTCTGCCATTATTACTGTCTTCCCAGTGCGAGGCGGTTGCTGAACAATTATTGAATGGTTGCCCCGTTTGATTGATTCTGTGATGTTATCAATCGTTTCAACCTGGTAATCGCGTAGCTTTTTTACCCCCATCGAATTGAAGTACCTTGTGTTAATTCCGCGCCTGTTACTGGCTTACCGGCTTTTAAATCAGCCTTTAACTTAGCTTTGTCCAATTCATATTTTTGTCTAAAGTAGAAAGCTGGAATATCCTTTTCATCAAGCACATTAACCGATGCCGGATTATTCTGAATTCGTACTGGCATGATTGGATCAGCTACTTTTTTGATGTCAGCTGTGTCCATTGCATACATAGCACGTTGCTTGATTGCAAGGATTGCTTTTTTAGTTCTTTTGTTGCGTTCAGATAGCTGTTTAATTGCTTCTGCTCGTGCTTCCACATCGGCTTCAAGGTTTTTAACCACATAGCCTGAATTAACGGCCTTAGATTCTAAATCGGCTTTAATTGCGTCGAATGTGTCTGCTGCTTGTGTTTCATCGATTTCGCCATTCTCAACTAATTGTTGAAGCTGTGCGAAGTCACCTGTTAATTTATAAATGCTAGCCATATTGCGCCTCCAGTGTTATAATTTTTGTATAATTTGTTTTGTTCTCTGCGTTAATCGTTGTCGCGATTAGCGCTTTTTTTGTGCTCAATCAACCGTAATACCTCCCATAGTTAACAGGAAATCTCGCTCATCTCCGTCGCAGATAATATAACCGTTATATGTCATACGTGAGTCTGATTCGAAAACTGACCGACCTGCGTAGTCATAACCGATTAGTTTATTCACCCTATTTGTGGGCGTTAAACGATCGCGTTCGTTTTGGTTACTAAAGTTGTCTTTCATTTGAAAAACTCCTTATGGTTAACTCCTACATATGTTGCAAATGATCCGATAATTAAAAGTGTCACTGGAAATTGTATAAAGCGTGGGATATACAAGCCCAAAGTGACGCTAATGATACAAGTCATGTAAAGATTCTTATTCATTGCTTAACACTCCTTTTTAAATATTTTTCATTCTTTCCAGCGCCGCATCGACGTCTTTAGGAAGGTAACGTCGCTTAGTTTTGCTGATATAAACCGGCTGTAATCCACCGCGAATAATCAATTCGTCGAAGTCTTTCTGGTCGATGTTCGCATGTTTGACAGCATCTGCACGGTTCATGGGTCGTTGCTGTCTGCTGATTATTTCATCAGCCATTTGATGTGCCAATTCAATCACTTCGGCTGCGATCATCCGTGATGCTTCTTCACTTATTAGTGATTGCATGGTTAGGCCTCCTGGATAAATATTTATTTAATAAGTTTCAATGCGCCCTTCAAATACATAGACAATTGTGTAACTTTGTCTAAACCATTTTGTAAAGTTTCCTTAGAATACTGATTAGCTAGATAATGACAGTAGTCACTTTCTCGCTTAACATTCTTCTCCATGCCTTGTCCTCCTGTACTTCACTTATTCTTCTGATTCAAACTTATATAGAATTTCAGATACTCGTAACGAATTTTTAGCAAGATTTAACGCAACCTGACTATTAGGGATATATTTCCCGTTTTCGGTTACCGACCCGCCACCGTCAATTGCTTCAAAATCAAATTTAATTTCATCAAGTAATTCCATTAATTCACCATCTAATCTATCCATTTTAAAAACCTCCGTTTATCTTCTATTAATGTTCTTCGTTCCAAACACCATACTTAATAGCAAATTCCTTAACAATCGCTGTATAGATTTCAATCAACTTGTTGTCATCATTGATTACATCTAGTTTCGATAACTTATCTCGAGTGGATTTACATACACCTTCATCAGCCATGCGACGACGTTTATTTGTTTGTCGAGTCTTTAAATTTACTTTGCCACGACGTTCTAATTCTGTATAAATTGCACTTTGAATTTCTTTATAAGCACCATATCCGCCTTGAGCTTGTGCAATCTTATTGATTAATGTGCGAGAATCTTTCCGCCAGTCCGTTGTGTTCAAAGCCACAATTTCTGAAATGCTGTCTACCTTTTTATCAAGTTGATTAGTCGCTAATTCTTGCTTAGCCAATGAATCAAACAAACCTTTGAACATTTGTAATTCTGGGCTTAAGTTCTTAGTGTCGATTTTGATTTGAGCTTCCATTTGATTGAATGCTTCAATGTATTTCAATTTAAATTCCAAAGCTTTTTTGCCGGTAAAACCCATCCCTAGCAGTGTAAATCCATCCCGATTCATATAGATAACTCGGTATTGTTGTTTATTTTGGGGATGTGTATAAACATCTTCGTAGAATAGGTTTGCCCAATTTTCGGCCACCCCTTCTCTTAAGGAATCAATTGCTTCTAAAACGTGCTTATGGTTCTTATCAAAAACCTCCGCTACTTGTAAACTGCTCGTTACTGCTTGCTGGTTCTTCATGATTACTAAGTTATTCATTTCTTGCATCTCCTTATTTTCTTGAGTTTACATACTTGTCGAATTTATTAATCCATTGTGTTGCTTTGGGTCCATCTTTCCGCCCGTTCAATATGTCAGAAACATAAACCGCAGAAATACCGAACACTTCTGACAGTTCTTTAAATTTGATTTTTTTAATTTTCATTTGCGCAATCAAAAGAGCTCTTTCTGTCACAGTCATGTCATCACCTCCAAACTAAATGTAAATTTAATAAGCTATTTTTTTAACTTTTTCATCTAAATCCTATTGATAATTCTAACTATTATGATAGAATGTAGACATAGTTAAATAAGCCACTTCATGACATAGCGAATACGTTGGGGAACGGATATATCGCAATTGTTTTTTTGTCTTAGTTAGCTATCAATTAAGCTTATGACTACAGTATATTGCCATAATAGTTAGAAGTCAACATATTTTTCTATCTAAAATGACAGAAATTGTGGTCAGATTGTGAGGAATACTGTTATGACGCTCTTTGACAGAGTTAAATATCTTGCAGAAAAACAAAAGATTTCTATTTCGCGACTAGAAGAAGACCTTGGATTAGGTAAAAATTACTTATACAAATGGAAAAAGAACTCACCAAATTCAGACACGCTTCAAAAGGTTGCAGACTATTTTAATGTATCTACGGACTACTTATTAGGACGCTCAGATAAGTTTGGTGAAAATACTTTTCGACCAAAAGTTCAAAAAATTGCGCGCAATGCTAGCCATCTATCCGATAATGATTTAGATAAATTAAATGATGTCATGGCTGCTATTTTTAAGGATAAATTTGACGAATAGTGAGGAACTACATGAAAGACAAAGTACGTTGGGATTTTGCCAGGAATATGGCTTTAAAGGTTCGAGAAATATATAACTTAAATACAACTCGATTAGCGATACTAGAATTTATTGATAAGATTCCAGATTTACGTGTTATTACTTATAATGAAATGGTTAAAGAAATAAATAATCGTAAGCCAGAACTTCACGTCAATGTGAATTGGGTGATAAATAACCTCGCTGACGGATCACAAGATGCAGCAATAATTAAGATGAGTGATTCTGAGCAAAAAATAATTTTATATCATGACAAAGCTTCAAATATTATCCCTGAAAGAATACGTTTCACTATTGCACATGAACTTGGACATTATTTTTTGAAACATTCTTTTAGCGATTCGCTTGGTAGGAATGGGATTACAGAAGAAAACTATAATATCATGGAAAAGGAGGCCGAGGCCTTTGCGCAAACTCTACTAATCCCCCCCTCTTCGCTCTACTACGGAGAAAACGTTGATGATATTATCAAACTTCACGATGTTAGTAAGACGGCTGCTAGGATAGCTATAGAGCAAACTCACTATCAATATCGTCTACCAACATATAGGCCAAAAATAGATTTTTCAATCTACTCGTTCACAAGATTGCCAACTCACTTTTCCTTATTTAATGGATTTTATTTATCATCTTCTTACGCCATCCATTGCAAAGATTGCAATGGGCTTAGCACTTTTAGCTATAATAAACCGTTACTATATTGTAGCTATTGTGGTTCTAGTAATATCCATGTACATGATATTACGAGTATTAATTTTAATTTTTACGAAAGAGTGGTGCCCTATACTATGATTTATAAAGGTATTGATGTTGACTCACAAGGAAAAGCAACAAAGTGTCCAACTTGCAATAATGAAAATATTGTAGACGGAAGTTATTGTCAAATTTGCGGAAGTCATATAGTTAATAAATGTAGTGGTTATGACAGAAACTACAACAATAGTTACTTCGATCCTGATTTTATAAATGGGACAAAGGGGTGTGGGACCGTTCTCTCTGGCGAATCAAGATACTGTCCTATTTGCGGATGTGAATCCACTTTCTTTGTGCAAGATTTATTATCAGATTGGAAAAAAGCAAAAGAAGAAAAAACATTATTGAAAATAGAAACAGAAGCACTTCCTTTCTAAAAGATGCAACACTAAAAAAGCCCTAAAGAATCGTGGGGATTCAATAGGGCCGGTATATTATTGCTACGTCCAAATATTATTTTATCATATTGGAGGAGTATTTGTGGTTAAGAAGAGGTATTTATTTATGGTTGTTATGGCAAGCTTAGGGCTACTTACTGCCTGTGGTAATCAAAACGAACGCAATGATTCAAGCAGCGAACAAACAGTGAAGAAAACATCGTCGCTTGAAAACGCAAAAATGAACGTTGATGGATTGTTTTCAGATTCAAAGCATACTAAGTTATTAGAAGGCACAACCTACCAACAAATCAAATCTGTATCTAAAGAAGTATCAAAACTACCTAACTCAAAGGAAAAAGAAAAACTACTAAAAGATATTTTAACAGCTCAAAAATTATGGCCTGACTTTGTTAATCAAACCAATAAAAAGAATTCTGAATCCATTAAAGCTTCTGAATCAAAAGCTAATTCAAAAAGCGAGTCGGAAAAAGTAAAATCCGAAAGTGAATCTGCAGCTAAAGAATCTGCTTCTGAATCAAAAAAAGAAGCAACTTCTAAGTCACAATCCGCCGCTAGTGCAAGTCAAAGTCAGCCACAATCTACATCTAATAACGAAGACGGAAAAGAACGTTTAGATAAGGATAATAATATTTACCTCGTAAAAGAGATGCATGAACGTATTGACGGTACCCAAGGAATTTCGAAAAAAATGTATGATGCAGCTCAATCTTTGGATGTCAAAAGAATTAAAAAAGAGATTAAAGTCATTAATAACGTAATTAAAGAATGTGATGATCATTATGTATTTGAATCTGAATATTCAAGTGATGATAAGTCATTAATTAATAATCTGAATGACTATTGGCAGGCATCGTCTGACCTACTTAATATTGAGAAAGATTATTTGAACTATCAAATTGGTAAAAACGATGACTCGAAAAACTTTGGTAAAGAGATCAATAGCAAGCTAAATGATTGGAATGCGATCTACGATAAAATAGTTAATTAATTACTCCCTGTTCAACCATCGGATAAGCCGACAGCAAGTGCAAGTCTTGCTGGTTGATTTGCAATAAAAAAAGACACATCCCCCGTCGCCAAACGGATGGATGTGCCTAACAAAAAAAGGTACGCATTAGCGCACGCTATTTGCGTACTCTATTTTAACAGATAATAGGAGGATATTACAACATGGCACGGATCACCGATAAACGTATAAAAGAATACACTAAAAAAGATGGTACTATCGCATATATGTTTAATGCCTATCTAGGCCGCGTCAATGGGAAGGATAAACGAATAACTAGACGTGGTTTTAGAACACCACGCGAAGCTAGATTAGCTCTAATAGCCCTTGAAGCTGAACGCGATTCTCTGCTTGAAGTTGCAAATAAGTATTCCTTTGAAGAAATCTATTTAAATTGGTTTAAACAATATAAAAATACTGTTAAAGAATCGACCTGGGCTAAAACAGAAAGCATTTTTAAATTGCATATCTTACCAGTTTTTGGGGATAAGATAATTACAGATATTACCCCCATGGATTGTCAAACGGCTATTAACAGTTGGTACGAGTCTGGTAAAAAGAAATATAAAGTGTTTATGAACTACACTGGTAACGTATTTCAATATGCTTTTAAGATGGATATTGTTCAATCTGATCCAACCAAGAAAATATTCATCCCTAAAAATCCTAATAAACTTGATGATTCTAAGATTAATTTTTTTGATAAACAAGAGCTACTAACCTTTTTCAAAGCCGTCGATGAATTCGGTGATCAGCAAGCAGCGATGTGTTTCCATCTACTAGCCTTTACCGGAATGCGTAAAGGTGAATTACTTGCCCTAACGTGGGATGATATCGACTTAAAAGCTGCCACTTTAGACATCAATAAGACACAAACTTTAGGTGCCGGCTTCAAGTTAATCACACAGACACCTAAAACTAAAAATAGCCACCGTACGTTGAATTTAGATGACAATACGGTCAAACGACTTAAAAAGTGGAAAGTCGTCCAAAAAGAGCAACTATTAGCTTTTGGAACTACTGTCAAATCGAAAGAGCAGCTGGTATTTTCAAACGAGGACAACGAGTTTTTACAACCGAACTATCCCGGTAAATGGATGGACTGGATCATAAAAAAATATAATAAGGATAAAGAACCTAACGAGCAATTAAAACGAATCACAGTCCACGGTTTGCGACACACTTATGCTACGCTAGCTTTTGAAGCTGGTGCATCGATTAAGGAAGTACAAGAGCAACTTGGCCATCTCAACTTCAAAACAACGATGGACATTTACACGGCCGTTACTCAAAAACAAAAGATTGAAACGTCAACAAAATTCGCCGAATATCTAGCTAAATAGTCTATACGTAATCAATACGTAATCAAAATTAAAAAATGGCACAAAAAAAGCCCGATAAATCAGGCTTTTATAAATTATGATTGGGTATATAGGGCTCGAACCTATAAATTCCGGATTCAGAGTCCGGTGCCTTACCAATTTGGCGAATACCCAATATCATCAACGAATACTATGATACTGCACACTCCAGACGTTGTCAATTATGATTTTTAACAAATCTTTAAAAGAGGACTATACTATTCTTGGAGGTGGTTCCAATGATGAAAAAAGCAGAAATCGAAAAATTATTTGACGGGAAAGTTGCCGTATATGATCAAGACCACGTTGTGATTGATTGGATAGATTCACGCAGGACGCTTGAAGTCACAATTGATAAAGATATTCTAAATCTACTGATAAACCATCAGGACTATATTCGGAATATCTTGAAACATTTAAAGAGACAAACAAATCGCACTATGACCAAGGAAATTATTAACATTAATCGTCGTAACTATAAAATCTTCATTTAGCCTCGCTAGAGTCAATTAACCATTGACATTACAGGCTTTATTCGCTAAGATATTAGTTGTTCCGAACATTGCCCGTTGGTCAAATCGGTTAAGACGTCGCCCTCTCAAGGCGGAGTTACGGGTTCGATCCCCGTACGGGTGATATTTAAAACAGCCTAGAACCCAGAAAAGCCGTTAAACTAAGGTTTAGCGGCTTTTTTGTTTGTTTAAAACGTGTAAAAAAGCTAGCCTCCTGACGCTTTAGTTAGGGGGCTAGTTTTTTTATTGCGTAGATTTCTTCTATTAAAATGGCTTCATTTGCCACAATTATTTGGCTACCAAACCAGCCACTGATTAAACCTTCCACCTTACTGGGTACAATACCTTCTATTGAACGTTCTGCTTTGTCGATTTGAACCGGATAACATTTAACAATTGCGTCATTGATGGTATTAGCAATCATCTCAGCAGTCATCGCCTCAATGTGTTTTTCATTGCGCTTACGATCTTGTACGCGGTTATTCTTATCTAACACTGCCGTATGATCGCTTAAATAGAACCCTTGCCATTTCATCATGCCACGATCATAATAATCATACTTCAAAAATTGATTAACCAAATTGGGATCATATTCATCATTATTCATAGGCGTTCCCTCCAGCATGCCCACCGACTAAGCCAGCACGCTCAATTGCAGTCGCACCTTTTACTTTGCTAGACAATTTGACCACCGATGTAAAACCGTAGCGCTTGCGAATTTCATCGACCGTGCTATCTAATTTCTGCTTTTTCAAATTAATAAACTGTGTGTCGAACATATCTAATTGTTCCGCACTATCGTCAACCAAATTGCTGCACGCAATACTAATATGCCGAATCGATTCGTGTTGCCATTCTTCACGAAAAAGTTGGATGGCATGTTTTGTGAGTTGCTGATTAGCATTAGTCGCATCAATCTTCATTGAACGCCCAAAACCACCACGCGATGCATCCTCTTTTGCAGCAAATGAAAAGCCAATCCCCAGACTGATAACCGTGGTCGCCTTGTGATGCGCCCTGAGACGTGCAGCCACTTGCTCTGCAATTTCCCGAATCACAACTTCAATCTCAGCTTGGATAAAATAATCGCGTGGTAATACCTGACTATTCCCATAAGACTTCTCTTTGGCCTTATATTTATGCCGTACAACGGCCCGATCAATCCCCCAACTAAACGCAAACAACTGCGCGCCCATGACACCCATTTCTTGTTTTAACCGATAGGGATTTGTATGCGCAATATCGTACATCGAATGAATGTGTTTCTGATTCAGTTTCTCTGCCGTACGATGCCCAATTGACCAGACATCATCTAACTGGGTCACTGGCCACAGTTTATCTGGGACATCTTCATAATGCCATTCTGCAATCAAACTGTGATTCCGTTTGGCCTCAAGATCCAATGCGAGCTTGGCAAGTAGCGGATTATCGCCAATCCCCACCGTTAAATAAATGCCCGTTTCTTTTTTTACAGCCAGCTGAATTTTACGTGCGACTTCGTACGGCGTCGCTCCAAAGAGTTGCCAACTATCCGTGACATCAAGTAACGATTCATCAATGGAATACGGTTGAATATCTTCTTCTGCCGTAAATTGCTGAAAAATACGGTTAATCTTCTGGTTCACTTGGATGTACAAATTCATCTTGGGTGGCTCAATGATTAACCGCTTATCATGAATTGGAACATCCCGGGCACGCGTTACGTTACTGATACCAAATAATTTCTTAGCCATGGGACTGGCTGCCAATACTAAACCACTGCCCGTGTTTTTCTCCGTGGACATCACCACCAAAATAGCCTTTAACGGATTCAGTTTCAACCGAACGGCCTCTACTGATGCGTAAAAAGATTTCGAATCAATCATTAAAATCACGCGGCGTAGTTCATTCTGATAGTCATACACGACTCTTCACCCCAACTTGAATCTGACGCACTTGTTCATCTAATTCGCGTTGCCACCGATTAATCTCAATCAAGGTGACGGCTGATAGATGACGATAAATAAATTGCGGAAACTTATCGCGGTTGTAGTAATAATTCATTGAGTCAATCAAATCATCACTATGATTCACCGCTAATCGCCGCAATTCTAAAACTCCAAAGCCATTTAAATATAAACTCAATCCTGTTTGATCTAGCGTAATCACTTCTTTATTCGTATGCATCAGGCACACCTCTTTAATTCATCTTATGTCCTCTTAATTATACGAACATACATTCGATTTAGTCAAGTGTGATTTCTCAGAGAACAAAAAACGCTCAATCAAATTAAATTTGATTGAGCGTTAAAGGAACCTTAAATTTTAATACCAACCGTTACTTAACCAGAAACTCTTAGCGGCATCCCATGAACCGTAACGACTTGTTACGTATTGATCTGCGACGCGGTCTTGATTGGCTGCTGAATAGTCACCATTTAAATATGATGCGGTTAATTGATAACGGCCAATCATTTGACCGTTACGCGCTGAGTATGAACCACCAGATTCTTTTTGCGCAATCCATTCTTTCGCTGAACTAGTTGTCGGTGCAACAGCAGCTGTTTGTTGAACTGGTGCAGCTTGCACTGTAGGTTGTGCTTGAACAACTGGTGCTGGTGTTTGAACAGCGGCTGGTTGTGCAACAACTACTGGCGTTGTCGTTTGAACAGGGGTTGCTGTTTGGTCAGTGTCGATTGTTAATTGTTCCCCGACAAAAATCATGTTGATATCTTGAATGTTGTTTGTTGTGGCAATTTGATTGACTAAATCTGTGTTACCGGCAAATTTTTGGGCGATTGTTGATAACGTATCCCCAGTTGCAACGGTATAAGTAGTAGCGGCACTTGCTTTTGATTGACCAACGAAAAGTAATCCTGCTGTTGCAGCCGTTGTCAATGTAGCGCTAAGCAATAATGTCTTAAAAGATTTCATGTAATAGATGTGCTCCTTGTTGTTTTGATTTATTAACGTGGGACTAATATACCATCTTATATTCGCTTGTACATGTCAAAACCATAACAATTGATGACAAACAGGTAACAAAATGACGGCAATTCCCGCGCTAATTGTAATGCACACCGCTTACTTGACTGCTATTACACAAATAACGCCTAGGACAATCTTCTGTCCTAGGCGTTATAAACTAATTTATTGATGTTATTCACGACGTTTTAAATGATACTTAGAGACCGATTTTTGGCGGCCAAGAACTAGCGGAATACGTTCCACGAACACATCACTATAGTCCAATCCAAACCATGAAGCCGGTGTATCAGTGAATTTTTCTAACCATAAACGCATTTGAACAATCCCTTTATCCATTGCTCGAATTTGAGTTGCTGGTGATAAATCTTCTTGCATGATCACAAACGAGAAATCGCCAACGTTCCGATTTGGAATTGTTGTGTAGCGTTGTGGTTGTGCTGGTAATTCTCCCCGATGAATCATTTCTTGAATGATTTGACGAATAAAGATGTTCACTTTTTGTTCCATCTTAAAGCCTAGATACAACTGAACGTTGACAATGTAGTCCGTCCCAAGCGTATCTGCGGTATATTCTGCCGTATACGGTTCATCAGTAACATTGACCGCAACAAACCAGTAAACTTGCGCCCGTTTTGGTCGTTTATCCAAAATAGAATAAAGAATATTCTTCTTAACCATATTCTTTTCATATGGTTTATTCTGTGGTTTTGAAAGATAAACCAAATTAGTCGTATACATAGCTAACGCTGTATCGTCTCGCAAATCATGTAGTTGTTGTTTATAAGCTAGTAATGAAACCGTACTTGCCTTGAAAGTATTACTTTCCTTAATCGTATTACTACGATACCAAACAAACATGATCGATAGAATAAACGCCGCAATTAAGACTGTCACGTAACCACCATGCATGAATTTAGCAGCACTTGAGATGAAGAAAATAACTTCAATTGTCCCGAAGAAGATGAGTACCAAATAAGCCAATACCCATTTCTTCTCGCGGCGTCCCAAGTAATGGAATAGCAAGATAGTTGTCATTAACATTGTAATCGTAATCGCCAAACCGTAGGCAGCTTCCATGTGCGCTGAGTTCTTAAAATAGAAAACAACCATTAAACAAACCGCCCATAGAATCCAGTTAACGATTGAAATATAGAGTTGCCCTTTTAACTTAGCCGGATAATCGACCTTAATTCGTGGTAAGAGGCGCAACTTGATTGCTTCTGATACTAAGGTATATGACCCTGAAATTAAGGCTTGTGATGCAATAATCGCCGCAATTGTAGCCAGTAAAATCGCTGGGACCTTTAATTGGGCTGGCATCACTTCAAAGAATGGATTGAAATCAGAAATATGTTGATATGCCGCAATATCTTTATGTTGTAATAACCAAACACCTTGTCCAAAGTAATTCAACACTAAACAAAGCGCAATGTATGGCCAACTACCATAGATATTCAACCGCCCAACGTGCCCCATATCCGAATAAAGTGCTTCAGCCCCCGTAGTTGCCAAGAAAACACTGCCTAAAATTAGAATCCCCACCTTATTCTCAGGGCTAAACAGTAGTTCAATCGCATAATACGGATTGAGTGCCTTGAGCATCGTTAGATCCCCCATTAAGTTAACCAAACCAATGCCACCAATAAAGGTAAACCAAATTAACATAATGGGACCAAAAGATTTACCGATTAGATCAGTCCCAAATTTCTGAATGAAAAATAAGACCGATAAGATCGAGACCGTCAATAAAATCACCTGATCTTGATTATTAATTAAAACGTTCCCATTAATTGGCAAACCCTTTAACCCTTCAATCGCCGTCGTGACTGTCACAGCAGGTGTTAACATCCCATCCGCTAATAACGTCGCCCCACCAATAATCGCGGGAATCACGAGCCACTTAGCTTGCTTACGAATCAAAGTGTACAGTGCAAAAATCCCACCTTCACCATTATTATCCGCACGCAATGCAATCATGACGTACTTGACGGTCGTCATCAACATTAACGTCCAAAAGACAAGCGAAATACTGCCGATGATAAAATCGCGGCTGATGTTTGCCAAACCGCCATTCCCCTCAACAATTGATTTCATAACATATAATGGCGACGTTCCAATATCACCGTAAACGACGCCCATCGTAATCAAAATCCCTGCAACTGATAATTTATGTCCAGTTGTTTGTTTAGTTGTCTTTAATTTCATGATTTGTTACTTCCTTATACTCCAATATAGCATTATCGTAGCTTGTTCCAGATTGAAAGTCCAGTCTTATCATCAATAATTATCAATCCACTGTATTCCATGCTATAATAGGGACACTGAAACAAGCGAGGGATACAAATGAAAGATAAACGTCAATTTGAAATTGCTAAGAAGCAATACAAGAAACTAGCGAACCGACCACTATCAAAGGAACGTAAGAAAGCTGTTAGTACCGCTTCAACTTACATGTTCACAATCTTAGTTGTGGCCTTTATTCTATTGGTTATTTACTTGTTCGTTCACTAAAACTGCGTAAGCAGTTTTTTTTTTCGTATTTTTTTGCAGAACATATATTGAATATTATTTTTCGTACGTATATAATTAAATAAATAGCTTTTTAAGCTTAAATTACTACAAAAAACGCGAACATTATCGAGAAA
This sequence comes from Latilactobacillus curvatus JCM 1096 = DSM 20019, assembly GCF_004101845.1. Classification (NCBI taxonomy): domain Bacteria; kingdom Bacillati; phylum Bacillota; class Bacilli; order Lactobacillales; family Lactobacillaceae; genus Latilactobacillus; species Latilactobacillus curvatus. Next base: position 749,395 of record NZ_CP026116.1, read on the forward strand.
GGCGGCTCTCATGCCCTCAAAAAAACAAGTTTATCTCGCTGGCCCATTTTTTAGCCCCGAACAAAACGATCGGTTAGATCAAGTGGCTGATTTACTCATTAAAAACCCAACGATTGATGCTGATTCACTTTTCAAACCAGGCCAACACCCTTATCCTGATGCAGAATTCGGTACTTTCGAATGGCAAGTCGCTACTTTTAATGTTGATACGCGTCAAATTGACCAAGCAGATGTCGTAGTCGCTGTTATGGATTTTAAATCTGAAGAAGGCGAATTCGAACCTGATTCCGGTACCATGTGGGAATGTGGTTATGCTTTTGCCCACAATAAACCAGTGATTCTCGCTCGTTTTCGTGATAATTTACCAATTAACCTGATGTTGGCTGGTTCTGCAACGGCCATCTTCAATGGTGAAGCGGATATTGAAAACTTAGCGACTTATGATTTCTTTGAATTACACAATAAATATGTCCAAACAGATATCTTTTAACTCAAAAAAGAACCGACTGATGCGTCGGTTCTTTTTCTTTGGCCTAAAAGCCGTTATTCTCGCTCAATTCACGGTACCATCGACCACTCTTCTTCATCGTGCGCTTTGCCTCATGGTCCAAATCAACACGGTAGAAACCATAACGATTCCGATAACCATTTAACCAAGACCAACAATCATTGAAGGTCCAAGTATGGTACCCAAAACAACTGCTGCCGGCTTCAATTGCGCGATGTAGCTGTGTCAGATGTTCTTGCATAAATTCAATCCGATAATCATCTTGAATTTGCCCATCTTCACCCATAAAGCGTTCTTCATCGGCAACACCCATTCCGTTTTCAGAAACGTACCACGGAATGTTGTGATAATCATTTTTCATCATCATTGCCACATCGTACAATGCTTCTGGATAAATCTCCCATCCACGATATGGATTAATCTTCTGTTCTGGCCAAATATAATTAGCATATAAGTCTTCCGGTGTTTGTGCTGGGAACTTCGGATTCTCTGGTGCTTGAACCCGCATTGGTTGATAGTAGTTCACGCCGATAAAATCGACACAATGATCGGCAATCAATTGCCGGTCGCCTTTTTTCGTCATTGGTAATAACTCATGTTTTGTTAAGAGGTTAATTAATTCTTCTGGAATAACGCCCAAAACAGTTGGGTCTAGAAAACTCTTAGCGAGTAGTAAGTCAGCATTTTGTTTAGCCATTAAATCCTCTGGTGCATCACTCTTAGCGTAAGCTGGCGTGATATTTAAAATAATGCCGATCTGACCATCCGGCTTCACTTTTCTAAATTCAGCAACAGCTGCTGTATGCGCCATCAAGGTATGGTAGCCAACCTGAACAGCCTTCTTGAAGTCAACAATGTCTGGATAATGATAGCCCGTTAAGTAACCACATTCGATATGCACGATAGGCTCATTAAAAGTCGTCCAGCGATCAACCAAGTCACCAAACAATTCAAACGCAGTTTTTGCGTAGAATGCAAAGGCATCAACTGATTCGCGTGTCTCCCAACCGCCCTTTTCCATTAGCCACCAAGGCATATCGAAATGGAACAGATTAATGATCGGTGTAATGTCTGCATCACGTAAGCGCTTAAAATAATCCCGATAAAAATCAACCGCTACTTGATTAACATGTTTGCCATCGGGCATTAATCGCGTCCAAGCAATCGATGTCCGAAATGAGTTCAAACCAATCTTTTGCATATTTTCAACGTCTTCACGATACAACCGATAAGTATCACTAGCCGTGTCAGGCCCTTGATCGCTATTAAACTTATCAGGTTGCATCTCAAACCATTTGTCCCAGGTTGATGGGGACTTACCATAACTTAGGGAGTATCCTTCTGATTGAGGTGCGGATGTTGCTGCTCCCCACATAAAATGCTCTGGAAATTTAATCATAAACGCTACTCTCCTTAAATGTAATCGCCAACATTTTATATTGTACCATTTCTCTAAAGTGGTCGCACACCTTTCTCAGTCGATTATTTAATATGCGTACCTCCGAAATATTATACACGTTAAATAAATTGCAGACTGAGATTAATAATATGCATTATTATAAAATAATTTATTTTTTTAGGGTTTTACACGTAAAAGGGTTGTAAACTCCCGTTATTTTATGATATATTCAATAACAGAAATGATTAATACTCCCCCAAGTAAGATCATTTCAATATTCAGAAGATACTCGGTATAGGCCTTTTCCAATTAAGGTTTATGCCGGGTATTTTTTGATTTGAAAGCAAAAAAAATAGTCCTGACGGACTATTTTTAGAAGCGGTTTGTTATGCAAAAATCATTTGGAAAATACCTGCGCCACAGATGGCACCGATAATTGGTGCAACAACTGGCACCCAAGCGTAACTCCATTGTGAGTCGCCTTTGTTCTTAAGCGGTGTGAACATATGCACCAAACGTGGGCCTAAATCACGAGCAGGATTTAAAGCTGGTCCTGTTGGGCCACCTAATGAAGCAACTAATGTCATCACCAATAAACCAACAACAATATGGCCGGCAGCGCCAAACTTACCTGCACCAATTGCTAAAGCACCGAAAACTAAGATCAATGTGCCTAAAAATTCATTTACAAAACCATTCATCCGGCTATGAGCAGCATCGATTGTTACGAATGAGCCCAAGATGCCTTCTTGGTTTGTTGTGCGATCATAATATGGTTTGTAAGCAGCAACCAATAATAATTGACCAACCATTGCACCCAAGAATTGAACAATGATGTATGGTAAAACATTTTCCCAAGGGAATAAGCCCATCACTGCAAAACTTAATGTAACAGCTGGATTAAGATGGTTACCGGAAATGCTCCCAAACATAACGGCAGGAATCATAACCCCACAACCATATCCAAAAGCGATTAAAAACCAATCACTACTAAAACCTTTTGTTCCTTTTAATTCAACGTTGGCTACTGCCCCGTTACCAAAAATAATCATAATTGCAGTTCCAATAAATTCGGCAGCCAAACGGGTTGTCAAAGAAGCGTCCACTACTATTCCTCCTATAAATGATTCATATTTTTACGTATCATATTATAATACGGGAAAATGCAAGGAAAAACAATTGACTTTTCTGTTTAAATCCCTTTCATGAGAAGATTCATATTTTTACAGACCTTTCTGTAAATTTGACTTGCTAATATCTCATAAAATGGGATAATATTCATTGATTAACCATATTAACCCTGATTATCCGATTACTGTTTTGGAGGTTACTATATGAACTTAATACTCGCCATCGTTCTTTATGCAGGCCTTGCTGTCTTTGCATTTGGCATTATCCTACTCCTATTTTTCTTAATTTTTAAAAAACGGCTTAAAGCCCCTCTAATTATTTGCTTGATTGGTTTGATTATCGCGGCATCTCCTGTTGGCTATAACTTCTACATGGCTCAGAAAGAACACCGCGAAGAACTAGCGAAGATTGAAAAGAAAGATAAAAAATTCGATAAAGCTGAACGCCAATTCATCAAACATATTAAAAAATCGACTGTTGCCACTGAATTCATCGCTCAAAAGTATAATAAAGTTTGGGGCGAGTTAACAGAAAACGGAACAGTTAACGTCGCAAATGTTGATTATAACGATCATGATAGTGCTGTTGCTGCTGAAGGTCGGCGTTTACTAGCACAAGGAAAACTCGATGACGCTGATGATTACTATGTCAGTGCTCAAGGTGACTACCAAAAAATGAAAGACTACGCGACTGATAACAATCGCCAAGAACTCGTTTACGCCAAAGATGTCTTATCCAAGACTGGGTCGTTCGTCTCTGTTGCAACCCGTCCAAACGGAACTTTCCAAGAATACACTGATGATGTTTACAAGGCTAATCAACGACATGTCCGCGCAATTCAGAAGTTGAAATTTTCTTACAGTAGTATTAAATAGTGAATATGGTGATTTTGAAAAAAAGATGAAATGGGTTACAATGAAGTAGAAGACTGGGGAGTCTTTTATTTTTTGATTCATAGTTAACCCTATTATCGATTTGGAGTGTGAGAAATGCGTCACGTCAAATTATTATTCATGATTTTAGGTCTAACTTTTATTTTAACCGCTTGTGGGAATCCTGTTAAAGCAAAGCTCCACGAAACAAACAGTGGCTTCAATGCGCAAATCACTGGTAAGACTAAGCATAAAAAGGTTTATTGGCAAATCGGTGATACCATTCATACGACTAAAACAACCGATGATGCTTTCGCATTCGAAGTCCCTTACAAAGCTAAGCAGTACCGGATTACACTTGCTGATAATGAAGAAATGCGTAATCCAACTTATGTTGAAGGCCCTGTCGCAAAAGAAATTGTGCAATGGCCGAACTTTATTCAGATTTATAATCCGATTGCCCAACAAAAAGGACTGGGCGTTTTCGAAGCGAATCCACTTGAAGGCATTCGCACTGATCAAGTTGACAGCAACAACGTGATTGCCATGAACGTCAGTGATAGCAAAGTACTGGGGATCTCAATTAAAGCTCTCAACGCAGGTAAGAATCTAACGTTTAAAAACTACGTCCTCGCCTTTTCAACAAGTATCGGAACCAAACCAACCCAGATTACTGAATTGGTCGACCGCTCACTTAAGAAACCTGGGTCATTAATGCAACTGACGGATCGCGAAGTTCGCTATACCGTTATGACGACCAATAACAACAAGCAACAAGTCACACAACTTTCAATTAATCATTTATAAAAAGAAAGCCGCCGAATCTACGATTCGACGGCTCTTTTTTTATATAGTGGTTAAAAAATTTCGGGAGAAATTATTCACATTCTTGTTATAGGGCGCAGTTCAATCAAAGTAAACGATACGGTCGGCACAAATTAGTGGTGCCAAATTGTTATAGTCACTCAACCAGCTATCCCCTATCGAATTTAAAGTGCTTATTTACGGCGTTTCTTCGTTTAAAATGCTATACTGAAGGTAAATAAAGGAGGCCTTTTTTATGTTTAATTATCAGCATATTCTTATCGGTTTAGATGGTTCTGAGTTATCAGAACGCGCTTTCAGTGAGGCGATTGAAATTGCTAAACGCAATAATGCCGAATTAGTTGTGGCTCAAATTATTCCAGATACCCTTTACACAAATGCACGCATGACTTACCCTGCTGAAACAACGACATCTGAAAAACATTTCGTTCAATCGTATCTTGATCAAAAGGTGCAATTCGCTAAAGAACACGGTGTCCCTAACGTACGAGCCATCCTTAAAGTGGGTTCGCCACGTCGTGAATTAGCCTTTACCATCCCAGAAGAAGCTCATATTGATTTAACAGTTCTCGGTGTCAGTGGTAAGGGCGCCTTTGAGCGGCTCTTAATCGGTTCTGTTGCACAATTCATCAGTGTTCATTCTAACACCAACGTCTTATTAATTAAGCCTTAAGCCGGTTTAAAGATTGGTTAAGTTTAATGCTTTGTTTTTGACGTGTCCCATTTCTAATATATAATAAAGGTAGTTTAGGAGTGGTTCGAAATGCCGTTTGATATCACTAAATTGTCTGATCAAAATATTAAGCGCTGGTTCTTACAACATCACCAAGCAATCGTTGCAACCCTTTTGCACCCAAACACTTGGTGGGCAAGTTTTAATCGCCAATTAATGCGCTTTTTCCAATAATCACTAAAAGTGACGACTGAATTTGCCGTGGTCACTTTTTTTAATGACGTTTTTTTTAAGGAGTTCTGACCGGTGACCGAGCAAACTTATACTTTTACAGCCTCAATCCAAGCCGCGACGATTGGTAAAGGCGGTGCATATGTCTAATTTCCTGGCGATATCCGCGCAATCTTCGGGAAGGGTCGTGTAAAAGTCCACGCCCTTTTCGACCAACAAATTCCCTATGATGGCAGTATTGTCAATATGGGACTTAAAAATCCAGATGGCAACATTTGTTACATTCTTGGGGTCCGCAAAGACATCCGTGCACAACTCAAAAAAGAAATTGGCGATTCCATCACAGTTGAAATCCGTGAGTGGCTATAGCTATTGCGCCCCTTTAAATGCTATACTATTTTAAATATTTATTTCGTCGACTAAATTTAGAATGAGGATTATCAAATGCCAAAACACTTTTACAAGCGCGTGGCAGTCGTTTTAATACTGATTACCACCCTTTTTTTATGGCTTTTCACAGGACCGACCAGAAGTGAGGCCGGGATTTGGTTCTTCCATAAAACCACACCCCAAAAAATTGTTAAGAAAAAAACACCCAAAAAAACGATGCTCGACATCACACCCATTTCACAATTTCCTGAATTACCAACCGGTTGTGAAATTACGGCTGTTGCCATGCTGTTAGATTACCGTGGCGTTGACATGAGCAAAACAGAAGTGGCCGATAGTATCCCTTATGTCAATGATGGCGATATGGAGGTCGGCTTTTGGGGGAATCCATACGATGATACTGGCTACACTATGTATCCTCCTGCTTGGACAGGATTCTTCTATCAATATCTCGGCAGTTTCACCGATTTATCGGACGAACCGATTAGCACGCTCAAAGCTACTTTAAAACAAAAGAAACCAATTGTCGCTTGGATTAACTACCATAAACAACCAGCGCATTCCGTCTTATTAATTGGCTATGATCAAAATTCATTTACCTTTAACGATCCATATACCGGCAAACGAAAAAAAATCTCATTTGATAAATTCTGGAAAATTGCTGCACCACAGGGACACCGTGCAATGACTTATTAATCATTAACTTGGGGGATTTAACATGCATAAACGAACCATTGCAGTCACGTTCATTACTTTAAGTAGTCTTTCATTAGCTAGTTGTCGGTCAATTAAACCTGATCAACAAGCCGCAACCCACTCCGAAAGTTTAGCACGCTATCGCGCCTCATCAGAAGCAAAAGAAAGCAATCAGCGTCGATCAATCACTAGCTCGAAAGAAGCTTCTATTAAACAACAATCAGAAAGTATCGTTGCAGCTTCAGAATCTATTGAACAAGCAAAACAACAATCTAATCAGTCAACAAGTGCCAAAAAAGCGCTCACTGCCGACAAACAAACTTCTGTTAATCAAGCTTTTCTAGCGTGGGCGGCTGAACGCGCCACAATCGGAAACATGGCCGTCAGTGATTGGTATTTTGACCACGGTGCTGCCGGATTTGGCGATTGGTTTGCCAATTCACCTGATGGCCGTATTTTAGTTCAACCTGGGACAGCAAGCCCAGGGTTTAATGCCTACCCTGTTCATGCAATTGGTGGCTGTGTCTTTTATACCGCTTTGGATGGAACAGTCGGTAAAGACAATTTAGATCGTGGATCATTCGCGGATAATTACAGCCTTAACATGGCAATGGACAAACCGGTTAGCAAATACCTACTTGGTGATAACGGCGTCGTGTATGAACTTAAATTAGGTAATGGTCACCTCACATCAACTAATGATGGTTTCAGCGAACTAAAAGATGACGGCAAACAAGCTTACTCAGAACCACTTGTCTTTGCCGTTTCTGAAGACACCGCTGCCCAAGCTGAACTAAAATCTTTACTTGCTAACTATTAGAGTTTAAAGGAGCACGACTATGAACAATGCCGAACTACAGGCCTATCTTGAAGAACATTCCCGCATCATCGATACATTTCGAGCCAAAGGTTTAGACTACCAAAATGAAAAGAACCAAAAACGCCAACCTGCCAAACGTTGGAACGAGAATAAGGTCGATCGGGCCGTTGATAAAATGGTCGCCGAATTTATCGCTAGTATTCAAGTGAAAATGGCATTCAACATTCGTGGTGAACACGCCAAAGAATATCAAACTTGGTTAACGTTCATTGAACAAAATGAAGTTGTCGAAGGCTTGGAAGAATCGGTTAATGAAATGGCGTTTGAATATTAGAAAAAGTAGTTTCTTTTAACGAATAATTTTCCGAAAAGTAATTGCACTGGATAATATTAAGGGTATTGAATTGTTAATTATCCTTGTGATTTTCTTATCAATATTATATGATTTACTTACGAAAGGTGGTTTTAAATTATGGTTAAGTTATTCTTTAACGAGGGCTCAAAAATTGCGCTCCAACAAAATGACACATTATCTGCCTTTGGTTCTACGAATGGTTCACGCCATAAGTTGACCATCAAAGACTGTGCTGCTGCAGATATCGTCGCAAAAATCTCGCACTTTGTTAAGGACACGCCGGCTTTTATCCTCGAAAATAGTCCTAGCGAAACTTATCACAGCTCAAATCTCATTATGATTACTACACGTTAATTAAAAGACTGCCGTTGGCTGGTCTTTTTTATTTTATAACTCAAAAACGCCGCTCTCTTGAGCGACGTTTTTCTTTCAGATTAACTTTATTGATTTAAATAATTATATAAGCCGCGCATGGTCGCATCCGCCAACGTTAATGGCTGCCCATCCAACGTCACCTGCTTAATTGCGACGTAATCTTCGAAATCGGGTACTTCCAGTTGTTGATTTGCGACAAATTCAGCCGCTTTTTGATAAACCTTTTCAGCGTTCGTTTGACCGTTGACATATTGAATGACTAACATTGCCATCATCTCCATTTTTACTTTTAATATTATTGATGAATTGGTCATCTTTGATAAGGTCATTATACTTCGCTTACTAAAAATAAGCAATTTATATATTTTATTCTTTATCCGTATTAAACAAAAAGCATTTAATCCATTTATTTTAGAACAATGCACCAAATACTGCACCATTTCATAAAATCAATAGACTAAATGCTTTAATAAAAGTCGAATTTTATCTTTATAAACGTTGAATTATAGGCGTTCGTTTAATTCTTTGCCTAATTCTTCAAAGCCGGGTTTGCCTAATAAAGCAAACATGTTCTTCTTGTAAGCTTCAACACCTGGTTGGTTGAATGGGTTGATACCATTCAAGTAACCTGAGATTGAGACAGCCATTTCGAAGAAGTAGATCATGTAGCCTAATGTGTAGGCTGTTTGATCTGGGATGTTAACTGACATAACAGGGACGCCGCCATCAGTATGTGCTAAGACAACACCTTGGTAAGCTTTCTTGTTAACGAAGTCCATTGTGTGGCCTTCTAAGTAGCCTAAACCGTCCAAGTTCTTTTCATCAGTTGGAATATCAATGTCGCTGTTAGGGTTCACAACGTTGACAACTGTTTCCATCAAGTTACGACGACCTTCTTGGATGTATTGACCTAATGAATGCAAGTCAGTTGAGAAGTTAGCACTTGAAGGATAAATCCCTTTTTGGTCTTTACCTTCAGATTCGCCCATCAATTGCTTCCACCATTCTGAGAAATATTGCAATGTTGGTTCGTAGTTTTCTAATAATTCGGTTGTGTAACCTTTGCGATAAAGAATGTTACGTAAAGCAGCATATTTGTATGCATCGTTTTTCATAACGTCTGTATCTGTGTATTCAGTGCGGGCATCAGCTGCACCTTTCATCAATTGGTCGATATCCCCACCAGCAACGGCGATTGGTAATAAACCAACGGCTGTTAATACTGAGAAACGGCCACCGATGTCATCAGGCACAACGAATTCTTCGTAGCCTTCTGCATCTGATTCTGTCTTCAAAGCGCCTTTAGCACGGTCAGTTGTTGCGTAGATCCGGCTCTTAGCTTCTTCTTTACCATATTTCTTGATCAACTTGTCTTTCAAAACACGGAAAGCAATTGAGGGTTCAGTTGTTGTTCCTGATTTTGAGATAACGTTGATTGAGAAATCGCGATCGCCGATCAAGTTAACTAAGTCGTTTAAGTAACTTGAACTGATTGAGTTCCCGGCGAATAATACTTGTGGGAAGTCACGTTGTTCTGCTGGTAACATGTTGTAGAACGTGTTATTCAAGAAATCAATTGCAGCTTTGGCACCGAGGTATGAGCCACCGATACCAATTGCGATGAAAATTTCTGAATCGCTCTTAATTTTAGCAGCAGCTTTCTTAATGCGGGCGAATTCGTCCTTATCGTAGTTCACTGGTAAATCTAAGAAACCACGGAAGTCGTTGCCTGCACCAGTGCCTTCACGTAATTGTGAGTCTGCAGCATTAACCATTGCTTGCATTTCTGCAAGTTCGTTTGATTGGACAAATTTGTCCAAACGGGATGCATCAAATGAAATATGTGCCATATTTGTCTTATTCCTCCTGTTTTTAAACACAAGTATACGTTAATAACTTTAGCTTTTTTAGCGCTAAAAAGCAAGCCAGATCGACCGCTTTTTCAGACTAGACCCACCTTTATTTTCAAAAGAAAATTACTCAAAGTCCTTGACTTGTTTCACCCATCCCGCTATACTTCAAATCATCAAATAAAACGGAGGTTACTGAAAATGACAAACACTCACTTAGTACAATTGAATATTCGTTGGCAAAGCCGCTAAGTGAGATTGTATGCCGTTATGGATACAGTCTTTTGATTGTATCCATGCGGCCATTCATCAGTAATCGATTGAATTTTAAGCCTACATGGATTTTAACTCGAGGAAATCCATGTAGGCTTTTTCTGTCCCCTACATGACTGTCATGTGGGGGACTTTTTTGTTTGATAATAATGAGTGCGTTCAAACCGGGTATATTTCGAACACTAGCCTAGTGGTGCGAATGAACGACGCAGTCGGTCGTTTGTGCGACGTAGCTAGGCACAGGAATACGGTTTGAAAAGCACGTTAAAGGAGCTTTCGCCATGTCTAAACTCAAACGTTTTTTACCCCTCATTCTAATTTTTGGGAGTTTGCTCACCCTACTTGGTATCAAAAAAATCAAAGAAGCCAACCAACCTAAATTGCCAATTGTCGGGATTTTACAACCCTTATCTCATCCCGCACTTGATGAAATTCATCGCGGGATTGTCGCTGGTCTAGCAAGCGAAGGCTATCATAACAACCGTAATATCAAAATTGATTTTCAAAATGCGCAGAACGATCAAAGTAATTTACGTCTGATGAGCAATCAATTCGTCACTGAAAAAGCCAAAGTAACGGTCGGCATTGCCACCCCTGCCGCACAAAGCTTAGCCAATGCCACTAAGCAATTACCGATTATCTTAGGCGCCGTGACTGATCCGGCGAGTGCCAATCTCGTTAAGAACAACGCCCATCCTGGTGCCAATATCACCGGCGTATCCGATCAAGCCCCGATTCAAAAGCAATTGGCATTAATGCAAACCATCATGCCGCAACTGAAAACCGTCGGCATTCTCTATTCAAGCAGTGATAACTCTGCCACCAGTCAAATGCACTTATTCAAACAACTTGCTGAACAAAAAGGGCTGACCGTTGTTGAGGCCAGTCTTAGTTCAGTCAACGATCTGGAACAAGTCAGCCAGAATCTAGTCCCAAAAGTCGATGCAATTTACGTTCCCACCGATAATACGATTGCTAGTGCAATGGGCACCCTCGTCCATGTGACCGACAAAACCAAAACGCCAGTCTTTCCATCCGCTGAAACGATGGTTAAAGATGGCGGGCTCGCAACCGTCGGCCTAAGCCAATACGACTTAGGCGTTGAAACCGGTAAGATGACCGCCGCCGTTTTAAGTGGTCGTTCAAAACCCGCAACCACTCCAATTCGGTATTTACGCAAAGGACATTTAGTCTTAAACCTCAAAAAAGCAAAAGCCCTCCACATCACAATTCCGCAGAGTTTAATGCAAATCGCTAATCAAAAAGGAGCTGTTCTCAAATGAATCTTATTATCTCAACCATTGACCAAGGATTATTATGGAGCCTACTAAGCCTAGGCGTTTTCATCACCTTTCGAATCTTAAAATTCCCTGACATGACCGTTGAAGGCAGTTTCCCGTTAGGTGCAGCCCTCAGCGCTTTAATGTTGCAACAACATAACATTGCCTTTTCCCTATTAGTCGCATTCATCGGTGGCTGTTTAGCCGGACTCGTGACGGCAATTTTATACAACTACTTCCATGTCCAGAGTTTGTTAGCCGGGATTTTAACGCTAACCGGTTTGTATTCCGTCAACTTGCGGATTTTAGGCCAAGCCAACATGGCAATTGGTGATCAACACAACCTATATCAACTACCGCTATTCCATCAATTAACGCTCGATCAACGGCTCTTAGTCATTAACCTAGTCATCATGCTGATCGCCCTATTATTACTGGCTGGCTTACTCTACACCGAATTCGGTCAATCCCTGATTGCAGCTGGTGATAATCCCACGATGGCCCTCTCACAAGGGATTGCCGTAAAGCGGACGAAAACGATTGGGATCGTGCTGTCAAACGGCTTGATCGCCCTTGCAGGTGGGCTCGTTGCACAATATAACGGCTTTGCTGATGTCAACATGGGCATCGGTGTGATGGTCATTGGGTTATCCGCGATCATCATTGGTGAACGGCTCCTTGTCGGCAAGCATTTCATCGCCAAACTAATTAGCATTATCCTAGGAAGCGTCGTCTACCGCCTCATCTTACTCCTTGTCTTACAACTCGGCTTTAACGCCAATGATTTCAAACTCTTCTCGGCCGTCATTTTGGCCATCTTCATCATCGCACCACAACAAAAGAAAGGACTGACTACCAAATGACCCCGCGTATGACTTTAAACCACCTCAATTTTGAAGTTACTGATAATAATGAACCTAAACAACTCTTAAATGATTTAAATCTCACGATTAATCCTGGTGAATTTGTCGTCCTCCTTGGCGCAAACGGTGCGGGTAAATCGACTTTTTTTAATACCATTGCGGGTGATTTAACCCCCACAAGTGGGCAACTACTATTCAACGACCACGACATTACGAAGCAATCCGCCCAACAACGCACACGGCTCATTAGTCGTGTCTACCAAGATCCTAAGTTGGGCACCGCAGCTGATATGACCGTTGCCGAAAATATTTTGTTGGCGATGCGCCGTGGCCAACGCCGCCGCTTATTTCCCCGGCGTCTCAAGCAACAACTCCCACAAATCAAAGCGCTCGCCAAGACACTCCCGAATCACTTGGATCAACAACTCAATCGCCCGGTTAGTAACTTGTCGGGTGGCCAACGACAAACGTTAAACTTCTTGATGGCGACGATTCAAAAACCTGAATTGCTGTTATTAGATGAACACACATCTGCTTTAGATGCAGTTTCCAGCCAAGCATTGATGACTTTTACCAATCAAACAATTCGCGATAACCAACTCACCTGCCTAATGATTACGCATGATTTAGAGGATGCGTTGCAATATGGCAATCGACTCTTGGTGTTAAAAGCCGGTAAACTGATTGCCGACTTGAACGCGACTGAAAAGCAAGCATTAACTGTCGATACTTTACTAGACTATTTAAACTAATCAAACCGCGCTAACCATTTTCGGATAGCGCGGTTTTTGCTGCTTAAATCCATTCAATCTTATCAAGCACCAATTTATCAGCGGTTAATTAATTAAGGATATGATTAACCTACGTTTAACACTTGTAATCGTTTTCTAAGTATGCTAAATTATTCCCATAAGGTTGTGCGCAACCTAATTATTGATTTAAGGGAGATCTGTATAATGACAGTTACTACTCAAAAAACTATTCCAGCTAGTGTTGCTATGCTTAGAGTTATCGAATCTTGGGGCGTTGATCATATCTTTGGTTACCCTGGTGGCTCATTTAACTCAACAATGAATGCTCTTAATATTGAAAAGGATCGTTTAAAATATATTCAAATTCGTCACGAACAAGTTGGGGCCCTTGCCGCAGCTGCTGACGCTAAATTAACTGGTAAAATCGGGGTTGCTTTTGGTTCAGCTGGCCCTGGTGCAACTAACCTTTTAACTGGTTTATATGATGCAAAAGAAGATCATGCACCAGTTTTAGCCTTGATTGGTCAAGTACCAAGCAAGAACATGAACTACAACTACTTCCAAGAATTCGCTGAAAACCCAATGTTCTCTGACGTTGCTGTTTATAACCGCCTCGTTATGACACCTGAAAGCTTGCCATACGTTGTTGATAAAGCAATCCGTGAAGCTTACAAACACAATGGCGTCGCAGTGGTTGTTATTCCAAATGACTTCGGCTACGTTGAAATTCCAGATACACCATATAGCTCAAGCTCACCTTCAGATCGTAAAAAAGTGGCTGGTCCAGTCGCAACAGACGAAGAAGTTGATCAATTCTTAGCAATGGTTAAAGACGCTAAACGCCCTGTAATTCACGTTGGTCGTGGGATTAAAGACGGCGGCGACAAGCTCGTTGAATTATCAAAGAAACTTCAAATTCCAATCGTCATGACTGGGCTTGCTAAAGGGTTAGTGCCTGATAGTTATGAAGGTAACTTAGGCATGGCTAACCGGGCTGCTTCTAAAGCGGCTGATGAAATCATGGCCGTTAGTGATCTTGTGATTGCCATCGGTGCTGACTTCCCATTTGCCAACTTAATTTATCGGACACATGACTTCAAGTTTATCCAAATCGATAACGATGAAGCACAATTTGGCCGTCACCATTTCTTAGACTTCGGAATCTGGTCAGATGCAACTGCTTTTGTTGAAAAAGTAATCGCCAGAAGCGAAACGGTTGCCCCAACACCATTCTTCAAAGCTGCTGTTGCTGATATGGCAAACTGGCAAGCCTACCTTGATGTTTTAACGAACCGCGACTCTGATCCGCTTGAATTCGAACCAATCTACAAAGAAATCAACCGGATTGCTGAAGACGATGCTGTCTTTTCAATCGATGTTGGTGATAATATCATCAACAGTTTCCGTCACTTGAACTTAACGCCTAAGAACAAATGGGTGATTTCTGCCCTCTTTGCTTCAATGGGTTCAGGCGTTCCTGGTGCCTTAGCTGGTCAATTGAGCTACCCAGATCGCCAAGTCTTCAACATCTCGGGTGATGGTGCCTTTTCAATGGTCATGCAAGACTTGATCACTGAAAAGAAATACCAATTACCAATCATTAATATCATCACATCAAATGCCGCATTAAACTTCATCAAGAGTGAACAAGATGATATTCCAATGGATTACTCAGGAATCTTCATTGAAGATCAAGATTTTGCCATGATTGCGCAAGCAATGGGCATTGAATCAATCACCGTTCGTTCTTCTAAAGAATTACCCGCTGCCTTTGACAAAGCCCTTGAAGTCACAAAAGCTGGCCGACCATTCTTAATTGATGCTAAGATCACTGACAAACGGAGTATTCCAGTTGAAGAATTAGAACTAACTATTAAAGATGGTAAGATAACAGAAACAATTAGCGCAAACTATGATGCTTCTCGTCCTGCTGGCAAAGAATACAGCGTGGCTGATTTCTTCGCAGAATACGATGGTCAATCACTGAAGACATTACCAGAATTATTTGAAGAAAACGGTGTTGAACTATAAAACAACCCGGCCATCATAAAAATAGCGTCTCAACACATTGCGGTGTGATGGGACGCTATTTTTATTGATTTAATTTTTGGTAATGGCTTCTTTAGGATGGAACCAAACGACGTTCTTGTCGAAGAATGAGACTAAGTCGTTTGATAAGTACAAGATATAGGTGAAGAATAAGACCCAATTTGAGCCACCCTGCATTGCTGTAATGCCCCACAACGTGATTGATACGATACTTTGGATGAACCAGAAGTAATAGCTTTCTTTAAACCGTAATGTGGTCAACAGTGCGCCAGTAAACCCAACTGAAGTGGCGATACTATCGATCAATGGTCGTGGACTGTCCGTCATATTGCTTTCCCAGAGATATAATAACCCGACTGATATAGCAAAGAACAATAGCGTCAACGCCCAATTACGAAGTCCTTTACCACGAGTAGCAAGCCCCCGGACTTTTTTATCAACGTTTTGCGCCCAATCTGGCATTAATAAGACTGGGATGTCTAACATAATAATGTAGACGGTTTGTAATAACATATCGTTATAGTTTTTAGCATTATAAGCCACAATAATGTAGATTAATGCAGAGATGACACCAAAGACACCGTTTAAAGGTTTCGTATTCGTAATACTAATAGTACAGGTGAAGCCTAACATCCCCGCGAGCATCGTTAAAAACGACACGCCAGTCATTGGACCACCGGAAATAGTAGCAGCTAAAATAAAGCCTAACCCAAACATCAACAAACCATAACTGGATGTTGTCCACCCTTTCATCTGTTGAATGTACCACTTAGGATTAAATACACTGGTGATTGCACGATTGTCTTGCATTGAACTGAAACCCTCTTTATATGAATTTAGTTATCACTCCAGATTGTCAACACCATTTTCCATATATTGATGTACCATCTGACGAAACAACACTATATATGGTACACGCTAAGCATTCTAATTTAAACTCTTGTATTTAATTCAATTTGTGGTAGCTGATTTTAAAGCCTTTTTGAAAGTGCCGTTAACTTACGATTGCAAGCGCTGAACTAGACCATTCGAAAATATTTTTTATTTTTAGCGTTCGTTGTCAAGACTCAATTCAATCTTTGACCAATGGCTTAATAGTCTCTTTGATCAATTGACCGGAGAATGACTTCATTAATGCCCACATTATCTGGTGTATCGATGGCGTTCATTACGGCATTAGCGACATCGGTTGCTGTTAATCCAGTTTCAGTTTCACTCTTGAGAACAGCTGCTCGTAATTGCGGATCACTAATCCGGCTGGCTAATTCGGTTTGTGCATGTCCTGGAGAGATTAACGTTGATTTAATGCCCATTCCAACTTCTTCCACACGTAACCCTTCCATCACCGCGCGCATTGCATATTTAGTGGCTGAATAAACGGATAAGCCTTCACCAGTGAAATGACCGGCAACTGAATCCGTGGTAATGATATGACCACTCTTTTGCTGTTCCATTAAAGGTAAGGCATATTTAATACCATATAGCGCACCTTTGATATTAATATCAATCATAGCCTCCCACTCATCGACTTTACCATCGCGTAGCATTGAGACGGGCATTAAGCCAGCATTATTGAATAGCACATCAATTCTACCAAATTTAGCGATTGTCAATTCGATTAAGGCTTGCATGTCTGCTAATTGCGTCACATCCGTTTGCTGATAAATAACCTCAGTGTCGTATTGAGCGGTTAACGCCGCCAACGCCGCCAACGCACTTGTTCGTCGAGCTGCTAAAACAAGTTTTGCACCTTTGGCTGCTAATAAGGTGGCCGTCTCTTTACCAATCCCACTTGATGCACCGGTAATCACAACGACTTTATTTTGAATATCATTCATTTCTTTTCCCCTCACTTTTTAGTTGATAAGGTTAGTATATCGGGTACTTCGCAATAAACAATTACGCACTTTCAACTAACTAACGCACCTCAAAGTAAGTTTTGTGAAATCACTAAAAAGACGACAACATTCTTTTTGAATAAATGTTATCGCCTTCTTTAAATATCGTATTTCTCATGGTCTCGATAATCCAACTGCACATCATCACCATTGCTCTGTAAAAAGTCGATTCTATCTTCGCCCCACTTGGCCATCATTCCTAGGACGGAAACCAATGATTTGCCGTACGCAGAAATCGCATACTCCACGTGTGGGGGTACTTCGTTAAAAACTTTTCGAGTAATGATGCCATCTCGTTCCAATTCACGTAATTGATCGGTTAAAACTTTGGCTGGAATTCCCTGAACGACGCTTTTAAGTTCGGCCGGTCTTTGAGGTCCTGCCACAAGATGACAGAGAATCAACGGTTTCCATTTCATTCCAATCACTGATAAAGTCATTAAAACACCGTTGGTATAATTTTTTTGTGGCTCGTTCAAGGCCTTTCCTCCACTTCTTGATGCTGATTTGTTTGTCTATCATACCATCAAAAAAAGGATCAGGACAATCTTATCTGTCCTAATCCCTGATTAATTATTCTGGTCGATAAGCCGCTTTAGTAGCGTTCATCGCCGACCATGCCTTAGGCCAGCCGACATAAAATGATAAATGCGTAATCACTTCGACAATTTCAGCTTCAGTAATGCCGTTTTCCTTATCAATCTTTAAATGCGCTGGTAATTATTCAAAATTACCACCTGAAATCAAGGCACTGATGGTGATTAAACTCCGTTGATGTGCTGGTAACTCTGATTCACGCGACCAAACTTGCCCGAATAAAACATCGTCGTTTAATTCAGCGAATTTAGGTGCAAAATCACCCAATAGATCGCGGCCTGCTGTTTGTTTCTTTGCCATTTTAAAAACCCCTTTCTGAATTAAAGTGCGTCATAAAGCGCATTTGAAACAGCTTCTAACCATTCTGGTGTGCCGGCAGTGATGGCGACATGACTAAACCAGCTATCCTTAGTGGCCCCATGCCAGTGTTTGATGCCGTCTTTAGTAACAATCACATCTCCTGGGACTAAGTGTTGTGCTGCTTTACCTTCTTCTTGATACCAGCCTTCGCCACCAGTCACCAATAGAATTTGGTACCCAGCATGATGGATGTGCCAATTGTTCCGACAACCAGGTTCAAACGTGACATTCCCGACACCGACATTCACGTCTGGTTCGTTCACTAACATTGATAAATAACTTTGACCGACGAAGAAGTCTTGATAAGCCACATTAGCTTCTCCAACTGGGAATAATTGTTTTTCTTTTAATTGTTCATTCTTAACCATTCTAATAACCTCACTTTATTAGGATTCAAATCGTTGTAAATACGTTTCAAAACTCTCTGCTTGATCGATACTCTGATCCAATTTACCATCATACCAATCAATTTTACGCGTTAGGATCTGTAAATTTGCTTGGCGCTCAGCCAATTCGGCTTCAGCTTGAGCCTTTGTTTTTTGCAATAAAGCTTTGCGCGCTTCAATCGTCGCGTCTCCTTGAGCCCGCAATGCAACATATTGCTTTAATTCTGTAATCCGCATACCGGTCCCTTTTAGATGGAGTATAAACCCGACCCACTTAACGTCCTCTAATGTATAAAAGCGGACACCGGCCGCATCGCGTTGTGGCATAATCAAGCCTTGGTCTTCATAGTAACGTAATGTGTAAGTCGACAAACCAACCAATTTAGCAAACTCGCCGATTTTGTACTGCTCTTGTGCCATCGACATCCCTCCTACAAAAATAGCTTATACCTTAGAGTATACTATAAGGCAAGTTTTTTAATAAATAGGACGATCGCCATCAATATTCGGCTGATTAATGCCCCAACTTGCCCCAATTCCTTTTTCAGGATGATTAACTAAATCAACAACAACTTGCGCGATACTCCGTCGTGAAATAATCGTCCCTTTAAACGGTGTTCCCTTTTCAGTTAATTCGTAATCAATCCGATCTTCATTGGTCATATAGGCACAACGTAAAATGGTATAGTTAAGCGAAGATTGTTCAACAATCTTCGCCGCCCGCCGCGTGTCTTCCATGACTTCATGGCCGACTGCTTGTTCATTCCACTCACCAAAAGCACCTGGCACTTCATGATACAAGCCTAATCCACTGATATAGATTAATCGTTTGATGCCCGCTGCAGTCATTGTCGCGACAACGTTTTGCATTAATGGTTCGAACTGCCCGCCTAAATTTGCGTAAACGATATCGACCCCAGCTAAACTGTCTGCCAACAGCTCTTGATCCAACACATCACCTTCAATAACCGTGACATGTGGATTTTGTGCTAATGCGCTTAGCCGTTCAGCGTGCCGTAAATATAGCACGAGCTCATGTTGATTTTCTTTCAACAGTTGCTCAATAACTAACTGGGCCACTTGTCCGGCTGCCCCTAATACTAAAATGCGACTCATTTTAATCACCCCTTCTTCAATGTCTTTAGCATATTCCTTAAAGTACACTCGAAGGCAAGCCATTTTTCAAATTTAATTGGTCTAGGTTGCTACTTGACTTTCAAATTAAATTGACTAAAATGAAAGTTGTTATTAATTATAATCATTATAAAGTAATAAAAAGTATTGGAGGCTTCACCTTGTCAAAAAAATTATCACTCGCCCAAAAAATTAACGTGATGCGGGCTAGCGTCATGGGTGCCAATGATGGGATTTTATCCGTCGCCGGAATTGTTATCGGTGTTGCCGGCGCTACAAGCAATAGCTTCGCCATCTTCATTTCGGGAATTGCCGGAATGATTGCTGGAACGATCTCAATGGCGATGGGCGAATACGTCTCTGTCAGCACGCAAAAAGACGCACAGGAAATGGCAATCATTAATACGAAATTGAATTTAAACAGTAATTATGCGTCTCAGATGGCTTTTGTTCGGCAAAAATACGTCAACACTGGGATTGATCCTGAACTTGCCGATCGGGCTACACACGAAATGATGACTGCTGATCCGTTGACGACTGTCGTACGTGAAAAATATGGGTTTGTCCCGACTGCTTTTACCAGTCCTTACGCAGCCGCTGTTGCGTCATTCATCTCATTTCCAATCGGTTCTATTTTGCCACTAGCCGCAATCACCTTATTACCCCAAACCATTCGCGTGCAAGCCACCATCATTGCAGTGATGATTGCCCTTGCGCTAACCGGCTACAGTGCAGCCGCTCTCGGCAAAGCGAATCGTTCAAAAGCCATGTTGCGCAATGTGATTTCCGGATTATTAACCATGGTAGTCACTTACGCTATTGGGACATTATTCAAACAATAATCGCTTAGAAAGGATTTTTTTATGACCCCTCTTAAAGCCCCACTCAAAACAACTGAAAAACCCCATCAAACGATGGAAGAAAAGATGAATACCCTTCGAGCCGGCGTTCTAGGTTCTAATGACGGGATTCTAACCGTTGTCGGTGTGCTCTTTAGTGTTGCCGCCGCAACAACCAATAATTTCACCATTTTTATCGCTGGACTTGCTGATTTATTAGCCTGTGCTTTTTCAATGGCGGCGGGTGAATATGCTTCAGTTAGTTCGCAAAGTGACACGGAAAAAGCCGCTGTTGCCATTGAACAAGCACGCTTAAAAACAGCTAAAGATGATCAAATTAAAGAAGTCCAAGCTTTTTACGAAGCCAAAGGTGTCACTTCTGAAACGGCACTCGCAATCGCTAAGGACTTAATGCATAAGAAGCCTTTAGCAACAATTGTTAATGTTAAATATGACCTAGAGCTTGGCCATTATATGAACCCGTGGGCCGCAGCGTTTGCATCCCTCTTCTCAGCCGCTTTCGGTGGCGTCTTCCCCCTTGTGACAATGATTCTACTGCCTGAAGCCTACAAGATGACCGGCACAATCATTGCCGTCACCATCGCGGTTTCCATTACCGCGTTTATCAGCGCTAAACTGGGCGATGGCAAAGTCAAAGTCTCCATTATTCGGAACATCCTAATTGGTTTAATTACAATGGCCATTCACTACGGGATTGGCCAACTCTTCTAAAGAAATCCGTCATCATTTGTTCTAATCTAACTTAAATTCAGCCACAAAAAAAGGCGTCGAGCTTAAATTAACTTTTAGCTCGACGCCTTTTTGCTTATCTAATTTTAGTTCTCAAGAACTGGGCAATTTTTTCATGGCCAGCATCATTGGGATGGAGACTGTCTAAACTCAGCTCAGCCGCTTGTTGTGCATCCGCAAATGACAACGCTGATTCGTTAAACAAACTGATATGCTGAACGCCAAACAAGTCCGTCACTTGCGCAATCGCTTGTTCATAATCTTGTTGCTGATAACCGCCTTGATTAACGGCCGAAAAGAAGTCAGTCCCAATGTGAACGTGCGAGATAAAATAAACCGTCGCTTGTGGGTAACGTTTCGTAATCTGCCCAAGTAATTTTTGTAGTGCGCCGTAGAATGTTACTGTGGACTGATCACCAAATTGACCAAGTGGTACATCACGACCAAAGTCATTCACACCCGCATAAATCAATAATAAATCCGTTGATTCAGGAATGGCTTGCCAGCGTTCAACCATCGGATCATACGGTTGGGCAATCGTCGACCCCGAAATTCCGAGATTGGTGATTGTGGGAATCGTGAGCCATTCTGCTAACCACTGGTAGTACCATTTGTGTGCGTAATGATTACGTTGATCCGTGATGCTATCACCAAGTACCGTTAAATGTTGATATTGTGTCATTTGCTACTTCGCTCCTAATTCTGAGTAATCCGTCAGTTGCCAACTAAATTGATCCCAATAATTGGTTTGCTTTAATGTTTTAAGCGCATTGAATTCGGCTATCCGATTCGTCGTCAGACGACTCTTATGCCGTAACTCTGCCGATAAATACCCAATATGGCTTAAGATCACCGGCGTACCTACCAAATTTTTCTGTGTCAGTTGCCGTTTGATTTCCTGTGGCGTTAAATACGGTGTTTGTTGCGCCGTTATCAACGTCCCAGTCGTTAAAACGGCATATTCCGATATTAATAGCAGGTAGGACGCTTGTTCTGTCGGTCTTAAATGCGCCGTTTCATTGCGAACAGGGACATGATACGTTTGCGCTAGTTCTAGAACAATTGCATAGATTTCAGGCGTTAACGTTGCCACAAAATGGTGCGATGTCAAATGCGTGAGTTGTAACCCACTCGCCAAAAAGCGGTCAATCTGCGCTTGAAACTCACGCTTAACATCAGTAATGGCCAACTGTTTTGGATGAGTTTGTAAGGTTTGATAAGCATGACAAAACCCAGCCGGGGTTACCAAGCTGGGAATCGTCAGTGGCTGACTAATTGGGCGGTCTTTGTCGAAAACCAAGTGCAATCCCATTGCCGTAATCCCATGTTGCTGGGCGAGTACCGCACTCATTTCAAAATGAGGCGATGTCACTTGCGCATTAGTGGTAGAAATCACGCCAGTTTTTAAGCCAGTAATGATTGCGCGCGAAATCGGTATGGTCATCCCGAAATCATCAGATTCAATAATGATTGGTTGCATCTTAACCCACCTATTCTGCCGCTAAGTCGAACTGTCCAATAATGGTGTCAGTCGTAACTGTTGTTGGTAGTGGCTCTGCTGGTGCAAAGGTGGCGTTACTGCTGACGACCATGATAGTCGTTGCCTTTTGGGCGGCTGCTAGTTGTTGCCAGTCAATATCAACAATCGCTTCGCCAGCCTTGACACGATCACCCGCTTCAACGTGCATCGTAAATGGCGCGCCCTTCAATTCAACGGTATCAATCCCCATATGAATCAGAATCTCAACATTTTGCTTTGTTGTAATCATGATGGCGTGTTTAGTGGGGAAAATCGAACTAACAACACCGTCAATTGGTGCGCTAATCGTTGTTTGCCGTTCATCAGGGGTAATGGCAAAGCCATCGCCAACTGTCTTGCTTGCAAATACTTCATCGGTAACTTGTTCAATTGGTAAATAACTGCCAGCAACGGGGGCTGTTACCTGTCCAACTGGTCCTTTTTTCAAAAAATTAAACATCGTTCTTCCTCTTTTCTTAAACCCGCATCATGATAGCTTCATAAGGTCGTAAAGTGATTTGCTGACCATCAAACTGCGGTTGTTCGTAATTATCCATGAGCACGTCCTTGACGTGTGGTATTGAACGGACTTGTGTTTGACCAGTAAAATTAGCCATCACGCGAATCGTTTCAGTATCTAGGTGTCGTTGATAAGTGTAAACCGCTTCGTCCTCTGGTTCAAATAATTGGTAGTCCCCTTCAATTAAAACTGGCATAAGCTTACGCATTCGCACTAATTCTTGATAGAATGCAAAGACACTATTGGGTTCATGAATCTTAGCGGCAACTGAGTAATCATCGTGCTCAACCGGCATTAACCATGGTGTCCCAGTCGTAAACCCGTGATGCGCCGTTTGATCCCATTGCATCGGAATTCGACAGTTCTCGCGTGATTTCTGCTGTAAAATCTTAATCGCTAACGCTTCATCAATCCCGTCGCTCAACATTTGCTGGTAAGCATTGATGGATTCAGCATCTTGATATTGGTCAACGGCGGTGAAGTTCGCGTTCTTCATCGCAATTTCTTCCCCTTGATAAATATACGGTGTGCCTTGTAAGCCAAATTCGACTAATGCTAATAATTTAGCGGATTGATCGCGGTATTGACCGTCATCCAAGAAGCGCGAAACGGCACGCGGCTGATCATGATTTGACCAGAATAATGCGTTCCAACCACCACCGGCAGCCATCCCCGTTTGCCAATCACTAAGCACCCGTTTTAGATCAGACAGCCGATAATCGCCTAGTGTCCATTTTTTGCCACCGGTATAATCAACCTTCACATGATGGAAGGTAAACGCCATCGATAACTCTTCACGGGCTGGATTGGTATAACGAATCGCTTCATCAATTGGGGTTGAGGAAAGTTCCCCAACCGTGACAAATTGGTTCGGGCCAAAGATCTTTTCGTACATTTCATGAATGTATTCGTGCACATGTGGTCCATTCGTATAGAAATTGCGCCCATCGTCGCTTGGCGTTTTAAACGTATCATTCGGGAAGTCTTTATCCTTCGAGATATTGTTAATTACGTCTAACCGTAGCCCATCAATCCCAAGGTCTGCCCAGAATTGCATCATTTTAAAAATATCGGCCCGCAAGTGTTCATTCCGCCAGTTCAAATCTGGCATGCTCTTTTCGTATAGGTGAAGATAATATTGATCAAGTACTGGCACATATTCCCAAGCACTGCCACTAAACTTGGATAACCAATTATTTGGTTCGTGTCCATCCACTGGATCACGCCACAAATAATAATCATGGTACGGATTATCCTTGCCTTTGAGACTCTCTTGGAACCAGCGGTGTTGATCAGAAGTATGGTTGACCACCATATCCATCATGATTTTAATCCCACGTTTGTGGGCTTCATTTAAGAGTCGTTCAAAATCGGTTAAATCACCAAAAATGGGATCAATGTGGTAATAGTCCGCAATATCATAACCGTTATCACGACCGGGGGAAACATACATTGGCGTCAACCAAATCAATTCAATCCCAAGATTTTGTAAATAATCTAACCGTTGAATAATGCCGTTGATATCCCCGATTCCGTCACCGTTGGAATCTTGAAAGCTCCGCGGATAAATTTGATAAACTGTTGCTTTTTGCCACCATGCCATGCGATATCTCTCCTATTTCAGTCGTTTATTTTGCTGTTCCTGGTTTTTGTGGTTTAGCCATTGCTTCACCAGCTGTCATTTGATCGTTATAACCCCAAACGAGCGTTACAATAAATGGCACAATCGTTGCAACCGCTGATGACGCGATGAAAATCCATAAGTTTGATAAATCTGCTAGGTGTTTTGGATCTAAGAATAATGCAAAGCCGATCCACGACCCCGCGAAACCGAACATATTACCGTGGAATAACCCACTGACAAATCCGCCAGCGGCTGAACCAAGTAAACCGGCAATGAAGACGCGTCGGAACTTCAAGTTGACCCCATAAATAGCAGGTTCTGTAACCCCACAGAATGCTGAAATCGCACCAGCAAATGATAATTCTTTTAAAGCTGTTTTACGGGTCTTAATCGCAACAGCTAAAACAGCGGCCCCTTGTGCAATCATTGTTGTGCTTAAAATCGCGTTAAAGTAACTGTGACCCGTTGCGGCAACATCGTTGGCAATAATTGGTAAAATCCCCCAGTGTAATCCGAAGATAACAAGCACTTGATAGAATCCACCGATTAATAACCCAGATAACCAACCACTCTTTAATAATAAGAATTGAATCCCGAATGCTAAACCATTTGATAACCAAATAATAGCAGGCCCTGTGATGTAAAGCGTAATGGCAGAAACGACTGCAATCACAATCAATGGTGTAAAGATAATTTGTAAGTAGCCTGGTAACCAGCCTTTAACCCATTTGGTTAATTTAGCAACCAAGCAGCGAGAATCATTGGGAAAATCGAATATGTGTAGTTGACCATTGGGAAGTTTAATGACCCGATTTCAAGCAATGATTTCCCGTTTAAAGCCACTAATTAAGGATGCACCAGAACACCACCGATGACAGCGGTTAAAACTGGATCACCTTTTAATTTCTTAGCGGCAGTGAACCCAACCAACATGGGTAAGAAGTAGAAAACAGAATCACCCATCGTACTTAAGACAATGTACGCTTCACTCTTAGCACTTAATAACGCGCCAAGTTGTGGCATCGTTAGCATCGCCAAGACACCTTTTAAAATCCCGCCAGCAGCTAAGATACCGACAATCGGACTCATCGCACCGGTAATCACGCCGATTAATTGATTAAAGGCTTCTTTAACATGGCCCCATGGCGTTAAATTTTGTTGGCGCGTTGTTGCAGCCACAACTTGGGCCGTTTCATCTTCGCCAGCAAACTCTGTCCCGATTTCTGCAATCACGGCATCATAAACGGCAGTGACTTGGTTGCCAATGACCACTTGGTATTGCCCAGAGGCCTTTTGAACGTTAATGACCCCATCTAATGCTTTAATTTCTTCGGTCTTCGCTTTTGATTCGTCCTTTAGATAAAAACGAAGCCGTGTAATACAGTGAATTAAACTATCGATATTTTCTTTACCCCCGACACCGGCGACAATTGCCTGTGCGAGTTGTGAATAATCCTTTTGAGCCATAATAATTCCTCCCGAATCTTATTGAATTAAAAGTAGCATGAATAAAAGCGCTTTCTCAGTACACCGTAATCATATATAATGTACGTACAAGTTTTCAAAACTTTTTAAAACCGTTTTCTTGTTAGCGCTTAATCTAACCTTGCAACTTCACCGAATCCCCGTTATGATAGGAATGAGAAAACAAATTGGAGAATATCGAATGGCTAAAAAATATGAAATGATTTATCGAGATCTCGTGCGCAAGATTACGCACCAACTCTATCAAAGCGGCACTTTCTTACCAAGTGAAAATGAACTCACTGAACTCTACGGTGCGTCGCGTGAAACCGTCCGCAAAGCATTAGGTAGTCTACTTGAAAATGGCTTTATCCATAAAATTAAAGGGAAAGGCTCTTTGGTTCTCGGTCTAGACAAGTATGCTTTTCCGATTTCAGGATTGACCAGTTATCGTGAATTAGATAGTCTTTTCGATATGCATACTGACACTCAAGTCTTGCAATTAACACAGACGACCGTTCCCCAAACCCTTTTCCATCTTGAATCCGAAGAGCAGTTACCTGCCACTTACATTCAACGGCTGCGCGTCGTTAACGGTCAGCCCCTGGTAATCGATAACGACTACGTCTTAACTAGCATAGTCCCCCACATTTCAAAAGGGGTTGCACAAGACTCACTCTATCGTTACTTTGAAGAAACACTCAAACTCGAAATTGGGTATGGCAGTAAGGAGTTCACGGTGATTCCCGCCACTGAAGGACAGTGTCAGATACTGAACCTACCGCCTAACAGCTCCGTAGTCAGTGTTAAAGGTGTCACCCATCTACAAGATAATACCCTCCTTCAATTCACCGAATCGATTCACCGTGCCGATAAGTTTAAATTTATCGAACATGCTCGGCGTAAAATTATCTAGTCAAAAAAAGACACCCACCGGCTGAGAGTTGCCAGATGGGTGTCTTTTTTTTATTTGACCGCCTGTGTTTTAAAAACAGCGATTTGATTTAAAAGTTCACTAATGCGTATTCGAAGACTCTTTTGTTGTTGACGGCTCGTTGTGAGTTTCTGATATAAGTTTAACTCATCACCCTCGTTGAAGGCGGTGACCATGGCTTCAGCGGACGAGACGTAATCAGTCATTACTAATTGTAACTGACGGTTAATTTCTCGTAATTCTTTTGGCGGGTTTAGTAATGTGGCTTGATCAATAAATTGTTTAAAAACCCGTAAGTTACGTTGAAAATATTCGTTTAACGATTCCAAATTTTCGTCCACCAGACAGCGCCCCTTGATGATGTTCTTGCTGGTCCGGGTGTACTCACTAAATACTGTTTCAAACACGATGAACCGTTCTAAAAATTGATTCCACCGTACGATGTATTCCTGAGTCGATAGTTGATCCGCTTTGACACTCATGGTCGTTCCCCCCCTTTAATATAATATCTAAATACTCATCATGAGTATAAATATATACTAAATATATACTAAATATAGATAAAAAGCTAATTATTAGCCTTTGTTACCGATAACGATTTCAAATTGCGTTTCATTTTACAAATAAAACATGACGTCCTATAGTTAAGGTAAGCCAAAAAAGGGATCTGATTACTTGTCCAACCAACGTTATCTATCTGGAACAGCACTAAAACTATTTACATTCACCCTACTAGCCGGCACGTTCACAATGTCTATCAGCCAATCTGCCCTTTCAACTGCTTATCCAACTTTAATGGCCTATTTTGATTTATCAGCCACAACTGTTCAATGGCTGACAACCGGTTTTATGCTCGTAATGTGTGTCATGATGCCGATTAGTCCTTGGTTATTAAACAACATCCCATTCAAACGACTCTACATGGGGATTTTAAGTTTATTTACTATTGGAACGCTATTAATTGTCTTCGCTAATCAGTTCGGTTGGGTATTGTTCGGGCGGGCGTTGGAAGCCATCGCAGTAGGTGTTTTATTTCCATCGTTTCAAACTGTCTTATTAACCATTACTGCTGAAAATCAACGGGGCCAAATTATGGGCCTGGCTGGTTTAGTAATGGGCTCTGCACTAGCTTGTGGGCCGATTATTTCAGGGATTATTCTCAACTACTTCAGCTGGCGAGGACTATTCATCGCCTTTATTCTGATTATCTTAACCGTGTTAGCAACAGCTAACTTCACTATTTCTGATGTTATGCCGGCTAAGCCCTATCACCTTGATGGTCTTTCCGTTTTATGTACAACTGGATTAATCGGTTTATTATATGTCATCAGTAGCGCTAATCATCCTACTATCAACCCAATCGGACTCTGGGGTATCGGATTAGTGAGCTGCCTAGCACTGGGTTATTTTGTCTACCGGCAACTCACCCAGACAACGCCACTTCTTAATTTACATATTCTCAGTTACCTTAACTACGATATTGCGGTCGGATTGACTGCTATTTCCTATATTTCATTGATTGTCACCACAGTCATCTACCCATTATATTTTCAAGCTCAATTGAAGTTGACGCCGCTTCTTTCAGGATTAGCATTGGTCCCTGCTGCCGTTGTGTTAAGCCTTTTGAATCCACTCGCGGGCCGGTTAGCTGATAAAATTGGCTTTAAACCGACCTTACTCGTTGGCCTAACCATGATTAGCATTGGATGGCTAGCTTTGATTGGCTTCTACCAATGGCTGTCATTACCATTGATGATCCTGTGTGCCTGTTTCATCGAAGGCGGCAACGCATTTGTCATGATGCCTGCTGTTACACTTGGTGCTAATAGCCTGCCGGATCAAGTGCTCGCTGACGGCACTGCCGTCACAACCACGATTCGTCAAATTGCGGGCGCGCTGGGCGTCACCCTTGCAACTCTCCTTTTAAGTGTCGCCGGTTACCAAGTCGTATTTGTTAGTTTGCTCGGCCTGACCTTAATTGGTCTCGGCTTAGCCACTCAACTACACCCCAAATAAGCCACAATAAAAAGCAGGTTAGCGATGATGATTGTCATCGTTAACCTGCTTTTTTAATGCCAGCGTTGCTTAATTAAGATAAGTCCCCATGTCATTAAACTAAATGTTGAAATGATCGCGCCGATAATTAGTCCCGGCGCACGATAGACTAAGCGAACTTGGTTAGTCCCTTTCTCAAGTGGCACTGCAAGCATATTGCCCATCACTCGTCGTGTACGAACTGTTTGATGATTGACTTGCGCATGCCAACCACTGTCATACGGCACACTTAGATAAAGTAATTGATCAGCGGTCTTAGCTGGTACTACACCAGCAATCCGACCATTATCTGCCGACAGTTGTTTTAGGTCGATCTTTAAGCGTTGTTGTGCCAACTGATCAAAAGCTTGATCGAAATGAACCTGGTCTAAACTAGCCACCTGAATCTTACGAAAGGCTTTAGGTTGCCGACTGGTAATTGTCAGCGTTAGTTGTTGCCCTTTTTGATAGCGACCCAAACCAATAATCGTGGTCCCATTCAATTCAATCGGTGCTTTATGTGTTCGGCCATTAATTTTCACTTTGAGCTTTGATAAGTTTTGTTGCGGCAAGTATAGATAAGCATATCCACTTGTCTTAACTTGCGTTGTAAACGTAATTTGCCGACGTTTTTGCGCTTGTAAATCTAATTGATTATATTGATAAAATGGTGTCGTTTGTCCCGTCATCGCTTGCATAATTCGATCTTGATTTTCAAACGGCTCATGTGCTTTCAAAGCCACGTGTGCTAGCTGGTCATTAACCGCAAACCCTAAGCCTAACGTTTTATGGGGTTGTGTCACAACCTGTCCTTGCTTAGCAATTAGGTCATATTGATTGGCAAATAGTAGGTCAGTCAGCACAGTATGCCCAATCCCGTTAATCCGCCGGGCATTCTTACTATAAAAACCGAGATTAACCAACATCGTCCGCATCCGCTCATCAAGTGTCGAAGAATAATTGTTTAATGTATACTGTCCAAAGGTCAACGCATCATTGTACCCATAATACGGTTCCTTAAACGCTTTTTTTAAGAGAATCGCTTGGTTATTAACGCGATAGAAATCAGGTGTTTGCCGTTCAAGCTGTTCAAAGAGTGCTGCTTGGCGTTGGTATTGTTGCGCATAAACAACTTGATCGCCCATCGGTAACTTAGTGGTCGTCAAGCGGCCATTAATCACCAGTTCACTAAACGTCAATACGGCTCCCAGACCAATCACCCATGGTTGCCAACGTGCTCCTTTTTGCCACGCTGCAAAAATAACGCTAGCCAAAACCATTAGTCCGATTAACAACCAGAGCGATTGTTTCTGCACACCACGTACATGTGGCCCATAGTAGAGCGCCAACTGGCCAATGCTGAGCAAGCCACCGACTATCAAAATAACCAGGCGTTTCGTTTGACGTTTACCGATTGGTTCAATACTTGCTTCATAGGCAATCTTGATGAGAACAAATGCCATCAAATAGGTATTCCGATATGGAAACCCTTCTGGTTGCTGGAACATGTGCCACATCGTATTAAATGTCGTTACCCAGAAACTTAACGCTAAACTAACAATTAAAAAGCCGTTCGACCACTTTGCTTGCCGTCGAATGGTTGGTAGACAGAAATAATAGACCGCAAATAACAGCGCTAATGTACTGATAAATAAAGTTGGTTCATGAATTAAGCGTTGCGTATAATGGCTGCCGCCGACTTGAAATTGGCTCAAAACTTCCCAGCCAAACTGCGGGGTTGGATAAAAACTGGTTGCAGCGATTGTCTTTTTCCCAGTCTTCAACATTCCAAGTAACGACGGCAATAATACAACTGCTGTTGTGCCCCCCGCAATCAATGAGGCCCAACAAAACTGCCAGATAGCCTGCCGCCAGTGAACCACTAGTTGCCACCAAGACTGTTGGGGTTGTTTCCATTTGATTAACAAACTAATTGCATACAAAACGGCAAATAGACATGACATATAACCCAAGTAATAGTTGGTAAAGATAGTGGCAACCAACATCCAGATATATAAGCCAGGACGCCCTTTTAAAAATAGCCGTTCTAATCCTAAGATGACCAGTGGGAGGAAAATCAGAGCGTCTAACCACATTAGGTTATAAAAGTTCATTGCCACAAAGCCACTTAAACTATAAGCTGTTGCAAAAATTAGCGCGGAAAAATGATATTCAGGCTGACGCGTCTTTAGAAAATGGGCCATCGTTAAACCCATTGCCCCAATCTTCAAAATAATGACATACCCAACCACCACTGGCAACTGGCTATTCGACCAAAATAGGAGCAGTAAATTAAAAGGACTGATTAAATAATAAGCCGCTAGCGGTAATATATCGCCACCCAGTGAAAGTGAAAATGAATACGTACTGAAATTCATCTGGGCCATTTGCCGTTTAAACTCTGCCAAAAAGGGCATATATTGGGTACCGAGATCACTAATCAATAAATTATGCCGTCCAAACGGCACAATTTGGAGCATTGCATATAGCCCCACCATTAATAACATGGGAACTAGCACACTCAATAAATAGTAACTGACAGCTGTTTTATTTGTTCTCTTCATCTGACTCACTTCTTTTGCCTTTTCTATAGAATAATACACACTCTAAACAAAATAAGCCACCCAGACAATTTGTCTAGGTGACTTATTAGTAAGTTGCTTACTTCATCATACCGAGGGTGACCCCACCGACAATGACTAATAAACAGCCAAGTGTGACGTAAACCATTTCTTTTTTCGTTTTTTGTTCACCCAATAGGTAAATACTACCGATTGTTGAGATGATAATGCCACATTGTGATAATGAATAGCTAATTGCTAGACCAATATCATTCATTGAAATCAACATAAATAAGTTCCCAAGACCCCATAATAAACCAGTACTAATGTTGAGTGCTGTTTTCTTATTGAAGACTGCTGTCCCAATGCCAACACCGGCAAAAATTGCAGCACCGACGAACATCCCAATTGCTTGTGGTAAAACAATTGATGTTGCGCCAATGTGTGACCAGTTAACGATGATTGTGTAACCACCATAACCGATTGTTGATAAGATTAATGCTCTAAAACCACGTGCAAATTGTGTATCTTCTTTAGCAGCAACACTGCTCTTCGGATCCTTCATTGAAGTTAATGTGGCACCAGCGATTAAGATCACTAATGCAGTAATCCCGAAGATGTAATCGTGCGTTGTCTTCCATTCATGGAATAACAAAGCACCTGCTAAAGTGTTTACAATCAATTGCATCCCGGTTGATAATGGGACTGTCTTAGAAACACCCATCGCTTGCATTGATTGGAACTGTTGTCCTTGACCAATGCTCCAGAATAAACCGGAAATGATACCGATTACCATAATCCGTAAGTTTAAAGCGGGTTGTAATACTAAAAAGGTACCGATTCCAAAAACCAGCGCACCAATTGTCATTCCTAAGGTTTGTTGATAGGCATTCCCGCCAAGTTTGCCACTCACTAACCCGATACTACCCCATGCAAGTGCAGGGATTAATGCAATTAAAATAGCCATTTATAAATTCCTCTTCTTCTCTAAAGTACAAGAATCCATTATACATAGTTTTATATCCGCTGGCTAGTAGGAAAACGGCACCATTCAATCGTTACCAGCCTTCACTACCGTCATGTAAGCAACTGTCCCAGTCGTGATTGCGCTTACGTAAATTTTACGTAAAAAAGCGTTTTTTTAGTAAAAAAATCAACGATAAGCGTTTTCTTACCGTTGATAACCTTAATGTTTTCGCTTTGCATGTTGTAGGACTTGATATAACAGGACGCCAATCATCACCCCTAATGTATTAAACATGAGATCATCAATATCTGCCATGCCAGTCCCTAAAACAAACTGGGCGGATTCAATACACAGGGATAACAGAGCCCCTTCAATAATCGTAATCAACCAATCCCCTTTGCGCTGTGTCAATGACCGTCGCAATAAACCAAACGGGATAAACCACGCAATGTTCCCGTAGAAGTTATACCAATAATCAATCTGGGCGGGCGCTTGCCGTAACTTGAAAGTCTCAACAAACGGTGTCAAATTAATTTGGCTAAGTGGTCGTTGCAAATGGAGCTGCATTTGCCACGGATAATAAATATGCCGTAAAACCGTTAATGAGACCAATAAGGCAATATAAAACACAAATAACAATAGTTTCAGTTCTGGGAGAAGCTGTATTTTGCGTCGTTTCATTAATAAGTACCCCAACCGGCACACAATAAAAACCAAACAATACAAAATCGTCTTATCTAAACTCTCCACCGTCAATTTGATGAGTGGTAAATGATTATACTGTTCCCCCCAAGGGAGGATCCATTGTTCATAAATACGCCCAAGAAATACCAAAAAACCAACCTCACTTATTCCACTAATTTAACCTATCTGTTCATTACTCAATGAGTAATTAAGTCCATTATAGCTGTTTTTTTTCAATAAATAACGCTTAATTACTCGACTAAAGTGAATCTTAAACTATTAGGTATCGACTGCCCAACTTTAGCCCGATGTGTGCCTACTGTGCTATGCTATAATAGAAGTTACTATAAATTGAAACAGGAGCCTTTTATGAAAGTTCTATTATATTTTGAAAGTGAAAAACTACTCGCTAAATCTGGAATTGGGCGGGCGTTGGATCATCAAAAACGCGCGTTAACCAAAATGGGGATTGACTATACGCTTGATCCGAATGATCAAGATTACGATATCTTACATATCAATACATACGGACTCAAAAGCCGCAGTGTCATCAAAAAGGCGCGTAAAATGGGGAAACCCGTCATTTATCATGCACATTCGACCGAAGAAGATTTTCGCAACTCCTTTGTTGGTTCCAATCAACTCGCTCCATTTGTTAAACGGTACCTCGTTAGCCTCTATCAACAAGCCGACCACTTAATTACCCCCACCCCTTATTCAAAATCATTATTGGAAAGCTATGGTCTAACCAACCCTATCGCTCCCATTTCAAACGGCATTGATTTAGCTAAGTATCAAGCCACACCAGCTAAAGAAGCTGCTTTTCGGAATTTCTTCCATTTAAAGCCTGATCAAAAAGTGATTATCTGCGTCGGCCTCTTCTTTAAACGCAAAGGGCTTCTCGATTTTGTCGAAATCGCCAAAGGTCTACCCGAATACACCTTTATCTGGTTTGGAGATGTACCCATGTACAGTATTCCAGCCAATATTCGCCGGATTGTCAAACAGGATCATCCCGACAACGTCATCTTCCCTGGTTATATCAAAGGCGATATTATCGAAGGCGCGTATGCCAATGCTGACTTATTTTTCTTCCCTTCTTATGAAGAGACTGAAGGGATTGTCGTCTTAGAAGCCCTTGCAAGTCATCAAAAAGTGTTGGTGCGCGATATTCCGGTTTACCATGGCTGGCTTGCCGATCAACAAAACTGCTACATGGGCCACACTAACGCAGAATTCAGTCAACTCATCCAAGCAATGGTCA
This sequence comes from Latilactobacillus curvatus JCM 1096 = DSM 20019, assembly GCF_004101845.1. Taxonomy (NCBI): domain Bacteria; kingdom Bacillati; phylum Bacillota; class Bacilli; order Lactobacillales; family Lactobacillaceae; genus Latilactobacillus; species Latilactobacillus curvatus. Next base: position 784,272 of record NZ_CP026116.1, read on the forward strand.
CTAATGCCGTTCCCGATTTAACAGCTCAAGGCTACCAAACTGCGCAGTCTAAGAGTATTACAGAAATCGGCCATGAATTACAAGCCGTTTATCAACATGTTTTGGCGCCAGATCAACTGAATCCAAAGTACGATGCCATCATGCGGCCCGCGAAACGTTAAGTTTCTGTTTAAACTTTAAACTGCTATTTGCGCTAATGCCGCCCTCGGGTTAAAATAAGGCATTAGCGCTCTTTTAGTTCTGTTTTTTGAAAGGATGTCACATTATTTGAAACTCACAAAAATTAAATCATTCCTATCCACGAGATTAGGCTTCATGAGTTTGTTAGTCTTTTTATTTTGGCTAAAAACGTTATTCGGGTACTTCACCGATTTTAACCTCGCAGCTAGTGGCTTCTTACAAATTGCTATTTTAATCTTTAATCCGGTCGCGACGACGCTCCTTTTATTCGGCATCATTCTTTATGTTCGCCAGCCGCATCTCAGTTATTGGTTGGGCTTGATTATCTATGCCGCCAACACCGCTCTTTTATATTTTAATGTCATCTATTACCGGCAATTCACCGATTACATGACCATCAACACCATCTTAGGGTATTCAAAAGTTTCGGCTGGGCTCAGCAAAAGTTCACTGGCCCTCATGAACTGGCATGATGCGCTGTATTGGATTGATATTATTGTCTTAGCCTTGCTGATTTTAACCAAGGTCATCAAGATCGACAAACACGCATTTAATCGGTGGTGGGCCTTCAGTATTACCTCACTGGCCGTCTTATTATTTGGCATCAACCTTGGCTTAAGTGAAATCAGCCGACCTCAAATTTTATCACGGACGTTTGATCGGAACTACATCGTTAAGTACCTCGGCATCGACACCTTCACCGTCTACGATGCTTTCAAGACTACTCAGAATAATCAAGTGCGTGCCCAAGCTGAGAGTTACGACTTAGATCCGGTGCTCGACTTTATGAAAGAGCATTACGCTGCACCGAACGCTGAATACGCAGGCGTTGCGAAGGGCAAGAACGTCATTGTCATTCATTTAGAGAGTTTTCAACAATTCCTAATCGACTTTAAGTTCGAAGGCCGCGAAGTAACGCCATTTTTAAATAGCCTCTATCATGATCAAAATACATTAGGTTTTGAAAACTTCTTCCATCAAGTTGGCCAAGGTAAAACCAGTGATGCCGAAAACATGATGGAAACCGGCGTCTACGGTCTACCACAAGGCTCAGTCTTTACAACGCTTGGTTCGGATAACACCTTCCAAGCTGCCCCATCAATCCTCAAGCAAAACGGTGACTATACGAGTGCCGTTTTCCATGGTAATGTGGGCACCTTCTGGAACCGCAATAACGTCTACAAGAACTTTGGCTACAACTACTTCTTCGATTCTTCCTACTTTAACACCGATCCTGATAACGTCTTACAATACGGCTTGAAGGACAAATTATTATTCGGTGAATCGATTAAGTATCTCGAACAGCTACAACAGCCGTTCTACACGAAATTCATCACCGTCACCAACCATTTTCCATTCCCATTACCCGAAAAAGACGGTGACTTCCCCCGTGCCACAACTGATAATACAGCGGTCAACAACTATTTTGCGACCGCCCATTATCTTGACCAATCCCTAGAAGAGTTCTTCAATTATCTTAAAGCCTCTGGGCTCTATGATAATTCAATGATTGTCCTCTATGGTGATCACTACGGTCTTTCGAATTCTGATAATAAGGCCTTACTCAGTGTACTAGGCCGCGACCCAGAAACGTGGACCGACTACGATAACGCCCAACTACAGCGTGTGCCTTACATGATTCACATGAACGGTTTAAAAGGCGGTATCCAAAAACAATATGGTGGCGAAATCGATGCGTTACCAACAATGCTTCACTTACTCGGGATTGATAATAAAAATTACGTCCAATTCGGCACCGATTTATTATCACCACAACATGATCAAGTCGTGGCTTTCCGAAACCATAACTTTGTCACCCCTGATTACACAGTACTCGATGGCACCATCTACAATAATCAGGATGGGACAGAAGTAACTGAACCAACAGCTAGGTTGCAAAAACAAGTCGCTGTTTGGCAGAAACAAGTGAACCGCGAATTGAGTTTGTCGGATTCAGTTAACGAAAAGAACCTATTACGTTTCTATACACCACAAGGTTTTAAACCAGTGAACCCTGCCGATTATAACTATCTGACTGGCTATCAACAGCTTGTCGATATTCAAAATAAATTAGGGGCTAATTCAACCAGTTTATTCTCGCAAAATGGTGATCAATCGACTGTTGGGCTCTTTAAAACCGATGCTCCAGAATTAGCGGATGATCAATCAAGCCTCACGGAAGTGCCAAAATCAAAGGCCCTGAAAAAAGAGTCTGATGCAACAGCAACTAACGATGCGGAATAATCGTCAAAAAAAAAACGCAAGGACAACATATATTGTCCTTGCGTTTTTTTGACGTTAGCTAATCACCTGCGATTGAAAACTATTAAAAACGGATTCCTGAGTCGTTGTCATGATTACGATAATTTGAAACTGCGCTGCTACCGCTCTGACATCATTTAATAATTGGCGAGCATCCGTTGGTGGAAGTTCATCTAAGAAATGCTTGACCACCACGAGTTGCTGGTGGCTTGCTAAACCGCGAATCAATTGAATCCAGAACTGATCGACTGGCGGTAATTCGGTGCCCAATAAACTCCGACTGCGCTTTAAATGCTGTTCAATCAACATTTTTAACGTTGGTGCAAGCTGCTTTTTAGGAAGCAACAAGTTATCCCAACCGGACATAAAGGGGAGAATCTTAGGCGCCTCATAATCAATGACATATGGGGGTTCAGGTGATTCAAGGTTCTGCTGAATCATCTCCGGTTGACTAAAATAGACCTGTCCAAGTGCTAAGGGTTGTTTATTTAGCATTTCAATCACGCCTTTCTCATTTTCCTAAAGCGAGTAACTTGGCACCAACCAATAATGTAAACTGGTGCAATTAGACTGATAAATGGTGCCCATAGTTGGGCGAATACTTGATTGGTTAAATTCTGCTTGGTACTCTCATGCAAAATCGGATTCAATAACGAATGACTACTAAAGTCAGTCAGATGATTTTTAAATAACGGTTGAAATGCTCGGGGACCTTGTATTGGTCGCAACGGCTTTTGTAGCCACTGTTGATTAATCAGCTCTAATCCGCGCCAATAGTAGGAATTGACTAATAACCAACCTAAAATCACTGTCACGCTTGCGCTGATTAGTAAGCAAAGCGCCGTTAACGTATAATAATTGACAATTGTATGTCGCGACCAATTCGCACTAGTGAAAGTATCGATATCCTGACGCATCTTCTTAAACGCTTGCCAAGTCAAAATACCAATCACAAGTGCGATAACGATAGTCAGCACTACCGCGATAAATTGATAGCGTCCCAGTAAGACTTCTTTACTTTGAACCAGATGTGTCAGGGGGTTAGTCCCCTCTTTAGTTGTGTTAAAGTTGGCTAATTGCTTTTTCAACTGGTTGAGGTCATGTCGTTCTAAACTGATCAAGCTCAGCGCAATCAGCATGACGCCTAAAAAGAGGCAATCCACGAGATAGATTAACAAAGATTGGCGTAAATAATACCGAATATTAGCTGGAATTGATTTAATGGAGAACATGACCCACCTCCTAATAAAGATAGTGTAAAACTAAAGTATGAAAATTATATGAACTCTGTGGTAAAAATTAAAAAAAACGCCTTAATTAAGACGTTTTTTTAGTTCCCTTAAATTGTCTTTTCCTTTCTTTGAACCATTAACCAATAAACAAGTGCTGTCAGCCCCATTGCGATAAACGTTGCCCCCGTATAAGCGTGAATAATCGCGAATTGATTTAAGACCAAGTAGCTGACCACCCCAATGACCCATGCAATCATGGCTGTCAGATGATATCCTTTGGTGTACCAGTATGGTCCAGCAACTTCATTGAGCGCACCAACATTGTAGTGCCGCCGTCTAATAATGAAGTAATCCACCAAGAAAACTGCGATTTCAGGCCCTAAGAACATCCCAATACTATCAAGGAAGGTTTCGAAAGTGGTTAAAAATGAGGCAACATAGACTGGGATAAAGGTCATCACCGTTGCCAATAACGTCACGACCCACAATGCCGGCGTTAATTTAAATTTCGGAAAAATATTGGTTAAAGCCGATCCCGCAGCCATTAGATTCACCGCGTTAGCTGTCGTACTGGTAATCACGATCACTAATAACGCTAAAACACCTAACCCTAATTTGGCCGCAATGGTACTTGGATCCGCATTGTTCGGGTCAAAATGATTTAACGTAATCGCTGTGGCAATTGTCGCCGTTAACCCGATGAAAGCAAACCAGAACAAGCCAATATTGGCGCCTAAGAATGAATAGCCAGTGGCTGCTTTCTTGTTCTTTGAAAAACGACTGAAGTCCGCAGCAGCGGTTACCCATGCAAGGTTAAACGCTGCTAGGATATCGACCGCCTTCCCAAATTCAAGCCGCAAGTTACTGGCTGGCCGCCACGCCGCTAAGTCTTTGAACGGTACCATTTTGAAGACAATGATTGATTCCCAAGTGACTAAGATAATCACTAAGATGATGCCAATTCGTTCAATCCAGCGGACGGATTTTTCACCGAGCGAAATACTGATTAAATGCAGGACAGACATAATTAGAATCCCAACAATCAAGCTCATCCGGTTAGTGGCTGCATCGTTGCCTGACCAGCCCATGATTTCCTTGATGATGAAGCTCACTGAAGTTGCTGCAATATACGTATTCACCGCAGCCCAACCGATGAATTGTACCACATTGATAATCGATGGCAAGACGGATCCCTTCACGCCAAATGAGGCCCGCGTTAGCCCCATCGCCCCCACACCAGTTTGATACCCCATGTAGGAGGCCAGTGCAAGCAAGACGTACGATAAACAGCCAACAACTAGTAACAACGTAGACCCTTGAATCAAGCCAGTTGCCGCAATAATGCCGCCGATAAACCAAGTGCCGTTATTCGCATTTGCACCAATCCAAGTTGCGAACAAATCCCAACTGCCCATCGTTCGTGCGTCCTTGGATACTGCATGAATTGTTTGTTGCTTTGTCATTTTGATACCCTCCACTTGGTTAATTGCATTAAAAAAAGACCTACTCCTAGACAGAGCAGGTCCACTAATGTACTTGTTAACCGCTCCTTTGTCAGCCTCACTGGACTGCCCTTAAAAGGATTTATATTTATAAGCATTGTATTAAACTTACTTGCCAAAGTCAACTCATGATTGTTATACTCACTAATAAAAAAAGCGAGGTTGGATAAAATGCTCATTCAAAACGTGCACATTGAGAATCAAGAATCATTGCAGTCAATCAGAATTGAAAACGGGATCATTACAGCAATTGAGGCACAGCTAATACCGCATCCTAATGAGCAAGTCATCGACGGACATGGTCAATTGGCATTACCGCCATTTGTTGATCCTCACGTCCATCTCGATTCAACTCTCACCGCCGGCCAGCCTGAATGGAATGAATCTGGAACCTTGTTTGATGGCATTCGGATTTGGTCCGAACGCAAAAAGGATTTAACCCACGACGACGTCAAACACCGCGCAATTCAAGCACTGAAATTACAAGCCAGCCATGGGATTCAATTCGTCCGCTCACACGTTGACGTGACTGATCCAGACTTAGTTGCGCTCAAAGCCTTAATCGAGGTTCGCGAAGAAGTCAAGGATTGGATGACGTTGCAACTGGTAGCCTTTCCTCAAGAAGGGATTCTTTCTTTTCCAAATGGCAAAGCATTAATGACCAAAGCTGCCCAATTAGGGGTTGATGCAATCGGTGCTATTCCACATTTCGAATTTAATCGCGAATATGCCGTCGAATCCTTGAAGTTTGCTTTTGAACTCGCTCAAGAATATGATTTACTATTCGACGCACATACCGATGAAATTGATGATCCCAATTCACGTAGTCTTGAAACAGTCGCGACTCTCGCCCTTGAAACGGGGATGAAAGACAAAGTGACGGCTTCACACACAACTGCCATGGGCTGTTACAACGATGCCTATATGTACAAATTGATGCGGCTGTTAAAAATGGCGGATTTAAACTTCATCGCCAACCCACTTGTCAACCTATTTCTCGGTGGCCGTTTTGACACTTATCCGAAGCGCCGTGGTTTGACGCGCGTAAAAGAACTGACTGCCAACGGGCTAAACGTCGCTTTTGGTGAAGATGATATTCAAGATCCATGGTACCCAATGGGCGATGGCAACATGCTTGATGTGTTGTATAGTGGCCTACTGGCAACCCAAATCATGGGCCATACTGAAATCATGAATGCCTATCGCTTCATTACTTACAATGGTGCTCGTACAATGCACGTCCTTGACCAATATGGTCTCGAAGTGGGTAAACCCGCCCACCTGATTCTAATGGATAGCGACAACTTCTACGAGGCTCTCAACAAGCGCGCCGCTGTTACCCTCTCAATGCACGCTGGCGAAATCATCAGTGAAACCCAACCAGCTCAAACGCAATTGCATATTTAATCTAAAAAATAGGCGTCACGACAATTTAATCCTTGTCGTGACGCCTATTTAAATTGGTTTAGCTTTCACTTGTCACAATCGTTTCATCTGGGAAAGTTAAGGTAAAAGTGGTCCCTTGTTCAGGAATACTTTGGACCTCAATCATCCCATAATGTAACTGGACGAGTTGGTGGACAATCGCCAACCCTAAACCAGATTCACCATATTTGGTATTCTTACGTGATGGATCTGCTTTGTAATACCGTTCCCAAATATTTTTGACTTGTTCGTCCGTCATTCCGATACCGGTATCGCTAATCGTTAAGATTGTTTCGTGGAAACCAGCTTCCGCAGTCACCGTAATTTGCCCATTTTCTGTAAACTGAATGGCATTTTGCATGATGTTAAACATCACTTGGACAAAACGGTCATAGTCGGCATAGATTGGGACATTCTCTTGGGCGTCCAAGATGAGCGTATCACCGGCTTCAGTCGCCTTCTTCTCGAGTTGCTCTTGAATATTCTGGATAGCTTCCACCGCATTAAACGTTTGCGGGTTCAATTTAATTTGGTTAGTCCGAATCTTTTCATAATCCAGGTTCTCGTTGACTAAGCGAATGAGTCGGTTGGTTTCATTTTGCATTAATGAAATACTCTTGGCGCGCATCTCTTCTGGAATCGCATCATATTGCAACCCTTCTAACAGACCCTTAACGGTCGTTAAAGGCGTCCGCATTTCGTGAGCAGCGTCGGCCATGAATTGCCGCCGGCGATCTTCTTGCCGCTTAATTTCCTTTTCAGATTCATTCAACGAATGCACCATCTCATTAAAATCGGTGGCCAAATCATCCAATTCATCTTTACCAGGATTCTTAATCTGAACATTAAAATCTCCTTCAGCAACTAGGTGGGTCGCATTTCGTAAGCGATTAATCCGATAAATTTGATACCGTGCTAAGACGTAACTCAACAGAATCCCACCGATTGTCGATAGTAAAAAGGCAATCAAGAGGTTCTTGCGCATCGTTGTCAAACCAGATTTAACGGTTTGTAGTGGTGCTGCCACCCCAATCACGTAAATCAGTTTGTTATTGTAAAAAACGGGTTTGAAGACCACTAACTGTTCTTGCTTATTGTTATTCACTTGGTGCGAATCACGACTTAAGCTCAGCCGTTGAATCTGGCCATTCTTTAAATGTTTCCAATATTGTTTCTTGACCGAAACTTTAGGATCCGGGGTAGGATACACCATCTCGTTTTCGGCGTTAAAGAAATTAAACCCAACGTGTTGTTGGGAAAGGATTTGTTGACTATCAATAATGAATTGGGTCGACAAGGCCGCTTGAGACCCCTGTTTGAAAGCTTCACGTTCAATCACATCCGCGTAACCTTCTAGTTGATCCCAGGTGCTCTCATAAGCGGTCCTTGTCGAATATTGCGTAAACGCAATCCCCACAATAATAATGGTCGTCATAATGACGCCGAAAAATGCCAACATCCATTGATAAATAAGCTTCATTCGCGCGCTGCGTCTGAATCATCAAATTTATAACCGACACCCCAAACGGTCTGAATCACTTGTGGTCCTACTTTTTCAATCTTTTGACGTAACTTCTTGATATGCGCATCAACTGTTCGTTCGTCACCGAAGTATTGGTAATCCCACACAAGTTCTAATAATTGTTCCCGTGAGAAAACTTGACGGGGATTTTTAGCTAACGTCTTCAATAAATCGAATTCTTTTGGCGTTAAATCTAAAATTGGTTTGTCCAATAAATAAGTCTCACGCGTTTTAGAACTCAACTTAAAGTGTGTTGTTTGTACATCAAAATCTGAATTTTCAGCCGCTTGTTGTAAGTTTTCTTCAGCTGCTTCGACTTGTTCATCAATCAACTCAGCACGGCGATGTAAGGCTTTAATCCGTGCAATCAGTGTGATTGGACTAAAGGGTTTTGTCACATAATCATCAGCACCGAGTTCAAGGCCAAGCACTTGATCACTTTCAGAATCGCGCGCCGTCAACATAATAATTGGTACTGTCTTCGACAACTCGCGGATTTTTTGGGCGACTTGCATTCCGTCTAAACCCGGTAAATTTAAATCAAGCGTGATAATGTCCCAACTCTCTGGATCGACACTAAAGGCTTCCACTGCTTCATTGCCGTCGTAAGCGAAATGGGCATCCCAAGCTTCTTTTTGGAAAAACATACTCATCATTTCTGATACGGATTTGTTATCTTCTACCATTAAAATTTTCATTAGAATTCCTTCTCTTTTTACGTTGCTATGTCTATATTATACAGTAGATAAACCAATTACGGATGAATAATATATGAAGAAGTGATGAAAATCAAACACATCACGGTTCCCGTTTGCATGGTATCGCTAAGCATGATAGCATGTTAAGCAGATATCATTATTTAGGAGGCCCCATTTTGACTTATAAAGGACTAGTATTTTTCGACCTTGACGGTACACTTTACAACGAACATTCTGAAGTAGTTGCAGCTGTTGCGATTGCACTCCGCCAATTACGCGCCAACAACTACTTACCAATCATTGCGACCGGTCGCTCACCGCTTGAAATTCAAGATGCACTTGCAAAAACCGGCATCGATTCATTCATTTGTTTAAATGGGAGCTTCATTCAATATGAAGGTCAACCTGTTTATAAAGGCACTATTCCAACGCCCGTGATTGAAAAAACCGTCGCAATTGCTAATGCTGCTGACGAAGCCATCGCTTTTTATAATGAAGAAGCAATCCGGATTACGGCTGTAACTCAACCCGGCAAAGATGCCTACAAGTTTGTCAACGCCCCCGTCCCCGAAGTTGATCCAGACTATTACTTGAATCATTCAGTCTACATGATGTTGATTCTCACAAACGACAATGACAAGGCCTATACAGAAACACTAAGTACCGACTTAACATTCTACCGCAACACACCGAACTCAATTGATACGGTTGAAAAAGATTGTTCAAAACAAACCGGTATTAAAGAATTGATTCGCTCACAAAACTTAATGGGCATCCCAACTTATGCGTTTGGCGATGGTACAAACGACTTACCAATGCTCGACTTCGTAGACTATCCCACCGTTATGGGCAATGGTATTCCGGAAGCTAAAGCCAAGGCAAAATACATTACTTCTAAGAATACTGAAGGTGGCATTATTGAGGGTTTACGCCACTGGGGCTTAATTTAATCACTTAACTAATCCGCGCCATAACGGCTCAATCACTGTCATGGCGCTTTTTTTATCTTGACGCTTCTCAGTAGACCGATTAAAATTAGAATCATCTCACTTAAAAAGGAGTTACTAATGACACAACATTCACTCTTTGCCAAAAAACAAATCGACGTGAACCAATTTAAAAATAGTACACTAGAACGCCATTTAACCGCCTTTGGTTTAACCGCCATGGGGGTTGGTGCAGTCGTCGGCGCCGGTATTTTTATCACACCAGGGATTATCGCCGCTAAATATGCTGGACCCGGTGCGATGCTGTCTTACCTGCTCGCTGCAGTCGTCTGCGCAATGGCTGCCCTTTGTTATTCAGAATTCGCTTCTACAATTCCCTTGGCCGGTAGTGCCTACACATACGTCTACACCGTCTTCGGTGAATTAATCGCGTGGATTCTAGGTTGGGCACTTATTTCCGAATATCTCTTCGCAGTCGCCTCAGTGGCCGTCAGTTGGTCAGCCTACTTCCAAAATCTAATTGCTGGCTTTGGATTACACTTACCTACCTTCTTATCGACTGCATGGACGCCTGGCCACCCTGGTGGTATTAATTTAATTGCCGGTTTAATTACGTTATTGATTGGGTTCTTACTATCAAATGGCTTACGCGAATCAACACGGATTAATACGATTATGGTTGGTGTGAAAGTCGCTGTCATCGTAATTTTCCTTGGCGTTGCCATTTTCTATGTGAAACCAGCCAACTTCAAACCGTTCTTACCATTTGGTGCTGGTGGCATTCTTTCTGGGGCAGCATTAGCATTTTACGCCTACATCGGCTTTGATGCCGTTTCAACCGCATCAGAAGAAGTTGTCAATCCGCAACGTGATATGCCAATCGGGATTATCGCTTCATTATTGATTGCTTCATTATTGTATGCCGCAGTTGCCACCGTCCTCGTTGGCGTCGTGCACTATACAAAACTCAACGTTGGTGACCCCGTTGCTTTTGCGCTTCAATTGATGCATCAAAACTGGGTTGCTGGGATTGTTGCCCTGGGAGCAGTTGCCGGTATGACAACTGTCCTACTCGTTATGACCTACGGCGGAACACGTCTGATCTTCGCCATTAGTCGCGATGGGCTATTGCCACCCGTTTTTGCCAAAGTCAGTTCAAAAACACATGTGCCAGTTGCGAATACATGGATTTTCGCCATCGTCACAAGCATCGTCGCAATGGTAGTGCCACTTGATAAGATTGCTGAATTGGTCAACATTGGCACGTTATTCGCCTTTGCAACTGTTTCTCTCGGTGTGATCTTCCTGCGCAAGTTACCATTTTATAATGAATTGCCACAAGGGTTTAAAGTGCCACTATTCCCATGGATTCCTTTACTTTCATGCGGCTTATGCTTACTACTCATGACCCAGTTACAACTAACAACTTGGATTGTCTTCTTAATCTGGTTGGTGATTGGCCTAACAATTTACTTCAGTTACGGCTACCGTCACAGTCGCCAATAAAAAATAGGCGTTAAGCAGTTTTCATAATCTGCTTAACGCCTATTTCTATGCAATCTATCGTGAACTATCTACAAAAATGCATGAACATCCGTGAAAATGAGGTCATGTTGCCAGCAAGAATCGCGACAATTGGCACTAATGCCCACAACCAGTACTTATTATTCTTCCGCTGTTCAACCTCAGCTTTCAACCGTAAATTCTCATTTTCCATCTTAAGGCGTGCAATTTCAAGTTCTAATTTATCTTTGTCATCCATGCAACTCACCTTCCGTCCTAATTTATTACCGCCATTATAACAGAATTTTTCAAAAATCTCCCACCTATCCACTCCAACAAAAAAAGCCCTCTAATCTTGTGGATTAGAGGGGCTTTAACGTGCTTTTCAAACCATACTTCTGCGGCTAGCTACGTCCCGCAAACGATCGACTCCGTCGCTCATTCACGAAACTAGGCTAGTCCTCAAAGTATAACCGGCTTGAACGCACTTCTATTTTTAACGTGCTTTTCAAACCATACTTCTGCGGCTAGCTACGTCCCGCAAACGATCGACTCCGTCGCTCATTCACGAAACTAGGCTAGTCCTCAAAGTATAACCGGCTTGAACGCACTTCTATTTTTAACGTGCTTTTCAAACCATACTTCTGCGGCTAGCTACGTCCCGCAAACGATCGACTCCGTCGCTCATTCACGAAACTAGGCTAGTCCTCAAAGTATAACCGGCTTGAACGCACTTCTATTTTTAACGTGCTTTCAAAAGCATCCTATTCCGGTTAGCTACACAAGTCAAACGATTGCTTACAGCAATCATTCGCCCTGTTAGGCTAATCCTCACAGGATAACCACTTTTGACGCACTTCTATTTTTTGTGTTTCTTGTTCAGAATCTTGTCGAACAAGTTGTTGTCTTGTGGGTTAACTGAGTCACCACTTGCGACTGCAAATGCTTTTAGCGCATCACGTTGTTTACTGTTGAGGGTCTTTGGTGTCACGATGTTAACTGTAACGTTTTGATCCCCATTACCTGTCCCGTGGAGCTTAGGCGCACCCTTACCACGTAGACGGAAGACGGTATTCGTTTGAGTCCCCGCTGGCACTTTTAGTTTAACAGGACCATGGACTGTGTTGACTTCAATTTCATCCCCTAGAGCAGCTTGGACAAAGCTAATTGGGACTTCTGAATAAATTTGTGCGCCATCGCGCTTGAATTCAGCACTTGGTGCCACGCGGAAGACGATGAATAAATCGCCATAAGGGCCACCGTTTGTGCCGGCTTCACCTTGGCCTTGAAGACGCATTTGTTGACCATCTTCAACACCTGCTGGCACTTTAACCTTAACAGTATGCCGTTCATCTTCGTGACCTGTTCCATGACATGTTTCACACTTGTCTTTAATTTCTTTACCAGTCCCGCCACAGACATCACAGACTTCTTGAGCCATCATGCGGCCGAAAGCTGTTTGTCGTTCAACTTGGACTTGACCTGCACCGTGACATTTGTGACACGTTTGGGCGCTTGTTCCTGGTTTAGCACCAGAGCCATGACACGTGTGACATTCTGATTCACGGTTATAAGAAATCTTGGTTTCTTTGCCGAAAATGGCTTCATCGAACTTCAAATCCATCCGATATTGTAAATCTGAACCTTGACGAGGAGCGTTTGGTTGTTGCCGAGCACCGCCGCCACCGAAGAATGAACTAAAGATATCTTCGAAACCGCCGAAGCCTTCAGCACCACCAAAGCCGCCACCGAAGCCTTGGCCTGCGCCGCCGCCGAAACCACCGTTCATACCAGCATGACCGTATTGGTCATAAGCTGCCCGTTTTTGTGGGTCACTTAATGCTTCATACGCTTCTGTGACTTCCTTGAACTTGGCTTCTGCATCTGGGGCTTTGTTAATATCTGGATGGTACTTCTTTGAAAGTTTACGATAGGCCTTTTTAATCTCATCATCTGAGGCGTCTTTACTTATCCCTAAGACGTCATAGTAATCTCTTTTATCAGCCATTGTGGGCCTCCATTCATATACTTACGCGTTAAATCTATCCTATCAAGGATAGCATAATTGACTGATTAAAAAAAGCCAAGGCCCTAGACCATACTAGGTTTTGGCTTTTTTTAAAACGCATTATTATTTGTCGTCTTTAACTTCTTCGAAGTCGCCGTCAACAGTACCATCGTCAGACTTACCGTCAGTTGCATTACCTTCAGCACCAGCAGCTTGTTGTGCTTCTTGTGCTTGTTGATATAACTTAACTGTTAATTCTTGAACGATTTCACTCAACGCATCGCGTTTTGTCTTCATGTCTTCAAGGTTGTTTTCTTGTTGTGCTTTGACTAATTCTTCTTTAGCATCTTTAGCCTTTTGTAATTCTTCGTCAGAAACTTTACCTTCAAGTTCTTTCAAAGTCTTATCTGTTTGGAAGATTAATTGATCAACATCGTTCTTCAAATCAACTTCTTCTTTACGTTTGTTGTCGGCTTCTTCATTTTCTTGAGCTTCTTTCATCATGCGATCGATTTCTTCGTCTGATAAACCAGAGTTACTCTTGATAGTGATTTTTTGTTCTTTATTTGTGCCAAGGTCTTTAGCAGAAACATTAACAATCCCGTTCTTATCAATATCGAATTTAACTTCGATTTGTGGCACACCACGAGGTGCAGCAGGAATATCTGTTAATTGGAAACGGCCTAAAGTCTTGTTATCAGCAGCCATTGGACGTTCACCTTGTAAGACATGGATGTCTACGGCAGGTTGGTTGTCGGCAGCTGTTGAGAATGTTTGGGCTTTGCTTGTAGGAATTGTTGTGTTCCGGTCGATTAACTTCGTGAAGACACCGCCCATTGTTTCAATCCCTAATGATAATGGTGTCACATCAAGTAAAACAACATCTTTAACGTCACCTGAGATAACACCACCTTGAACAGCAGCACCAAGAGCAACAGCTTCGTCAGGGTTGATTGAGTGATCAGGTTCCTTGCCTGTCCAGTTCTTAACAGCTTCTTGAACAGCAGGAATTCGTGTTGAACCACCGTTTAAGATGACTTTGTCGATGTCGCCTGATTCTAGACCAGCATCTTTCAAAGCATTCATAACAGGTGCTTTTGTCCGGTCAACTAAGTCTGATGTTAACTTATCGAATTCAGCACGTGATAAAGTCATTTCCAAATGTAAAGGACCGTTTTCGCCGGCTGAGATAAATGGCAAGCTGATTTGGGTGCTTGTCACACCAGATAAATCTTTTTTAGCTTTTTCAGCAGCATCTTTTAGACGTTGCATAGCCATCTTGTCTTTTGACAAGTCAATACCGTTGTCTGATTTGAAGTTTTCAACTAACCAGTTCATGATGGCTTCATCAAAGTCATCCCCACCTAAATGTGTATCACCGTTTGTTGATAATACTTGGAAGACACCGTCGCCTAATTCAAGAACAGAAACGTCGAAAGTCCCACCACCAAGGTCATAAACTAAGACTTTTTCGTCTGTTTCTGTCTTGTCCAAACCGTAAGCTAATGCTGAAGCTGTTGGTTCGTTGATAATCCGTTTAACATCTAAGCCGGCAATCTTACCAGCATCTTTAGTGGCTTGGCGTTGTGAATCATTGAAGTAAGCAGGTACTGTGATAACAGCTTCTGTGACTTCTTCACCAAGATAATCTTCAGCGAATTTCTTGATGTATTGTAAGATCATTGCTGAAACTTCTTGTGGTGTGTATGATTTGTCGCCAACAGTTACTTTGTAACCTGCTTCGCCGATGTGACGTTTGATTGATGCGATTGTATCAGGGTTAGTGATTGCTTGGCGTTTTGCCACTTCACCAACTTGGATTTCGCCGTTTTTAAATGACACAACAGATGGTGTTGTCCGTGCGCCTTCTGGATTTGTGATAATTTTTGGTTGTCCGCCTTCTAATACGGCAACAGCTGAGTTGGTTGTCCCTAAGTCAATACCGATTACTTTACTCATAAAAAATACCCTCTTTTTTTAGATTTTTAGTTTAATTTATTGTGCAACAACGACCATTGCTGGTCTTAAGACGCGGTCCTTCAAGTAGTAGCCTTTTTGGAAGACTTGTACAACAGTATCCGCTTTTTGATCACCATCAACAGCGACCGTTTGCACGGCCTGATGAATGGTCGGATCAAAGGCTTGTCCTTGCGCCTCAATTTCCTTAACGCCATGATCTTCTAAAGCATGTTTCATATGATCGTATGTCATTTGAACACCCTTTTTAAGACTCTCAGCACTATCATCAGTTGCTTCAGTTGCCAACGCACGTTCTAGATTATCCAAAACGGGTAAGACATCTTTTGCAAGTGATTGCCCATCATATTTTAACAAGCTAGCTTGTTCTTTTTGATGACGGGTTTGAATGTTTTTAATTTCAGCTTGTGACCGTAAGAAACTATCTTCTAAATCATCATATTTCTTTTGGAGTTCAGCAAGTTGAGCCGCTAAATCTGGCTTAGCTGCATCTTCGTCAGGTGCAGCCTCTTCGATCACTTCATCTGCTTCTAATTCAGGTTCAAATGGCGTTTCTTCTTTAGGTGTTTCTGTTTCTGGCATTTCTGCTACTGGCTTTTCTTGTTTCTCAGCCTTTTCTTGCTTGGTCAAACAAACACGCTCCTTTTAAGATTGATCATCATCGAAATTCGCATAATAATCAATTAATTTCTTCGCTAACTCTTCACGGAATAAATCGAGTAACCCAATCATCCGCGAATAGGGCATGCTAGTGGGGCCCAGTAGTGCAATGACTCCCTGTCCGTGTTCACCAACGTCATAATTAACAGTCATTAGACTATAATGTTTCAACAGATCGTTGGCCATCTCGGTGCCCAGGCGAACCTGAACTTGGCTATTGGCGCCTCCAGGGGACAAATCTAGCAACTTGGCTAAATCATCTGAACGATTAATCATGTTATACAACGACTTCAGCTGGGTGACATCGGAGAACTCTGAAAAATTCAACAAGTTCATCTGACCGCCAACAAATAAGCGCTCTTGACTCGCCTTTTTCAAAACATCGTCGAAGATGTCTAAAAAGCCGGTCGGAGAAGCCATGTACTGGGCTAATAGCGCCGGTACATCCGTCTTTAACTTCTGACTAACCACGGTTAACGGTAAGCCAATTAGGTGATCATTAATGATTCGAATGGCTTTTTCGAGTTCATCACCCGAAATCGCTTGTGGAATGGTAAATACCTGATTATCAACTGTCCCTGCACTCGTCACGATAATCGCCATCACTTGGTGATTACTCAACGGTACTAGACGAAAACCAGTTAACCGAATCTCAGCCACTTCCGGTCCTAACGCGATTGCTGTATAGCTCGTTAGGTTCGATAAGATATTAGCCGATTGTGAGACGATTTCATCAATCTTATGATAGTGCTGTCCAAATGATTGTTGGACCGTTGCCACATCAACCGGATTGAGGGTTGCTGGTTGCATGAGATGGTCTAGATAGTAGCGATAGCCTTGCATCGACGGTACCCGTCCAGATGACGAATGCGTCTTCTCAATTAAACCGACACTTTCCAAATCAGCCATATCATTACGAATTGTTGCAGAACTAACGTGTACCGGCAATTCTGCCATTAACTTCTTAGAACCCACTGGCTGACCACTCTCTGTAAAAAGACGAATAATTTCTTTCAAAATCATTAATTGCCTTTCGGTCAGCATGTCATCACCTCTTTTTAGCACTTGAATATCATGAGTGCTAATTACAATTATTAATATAGCAAGAACGTCAAATAAAGTCAAGAAACGTACCGGCTTTTTTACGGATTTACTGAAAATCGGTCCTTAGACGGAGGGCCTTACTGGACCAAAGGACAAAATAAAAAACGAGCCGCTTCTTAGATGGAAGAGACTCGCTTTATGAAGTGGAATATTTATAACGTGCTTTTCAAACCATATTCCTGTGCCTAGCGACACAAGGCGAATGCTCAGAATATCCCCCGGTTTGAACGCACTCAATAACTATCTAGCAGAAACTCTTGGAAGACTTCATTGCCTAAGAACTTACCTGATTCAGTTAGTCTTAACCAATCGCCTTCTTGTTTGAGGTAGCCCTTTGCAATTTGGGTGGCAACTGTTTCGCCGTAAACATTTTGTAATGGATAATTGAATTTATCTTGAAAATGACTGATGGATACGCCTTGCATCGTCCGTAACCCGAGGAAGAGTTCTTCCTCCATTTGTTCGGTCAGTGGCAGAACATGGCGTTCAATGACTGGCACCTTATTTTCTTTTAAGGGTTCTAGGTATTGTTGGATTGGGCCGAAGTTATGGTAACGATCCTTACCTAAATAGCCGTAAGCACCGGCACCAAAGCCAAAATACTTTTCATTGCGCCAGTAAGTTAGATTATGCGCAGATTGAAAGCCTGGCTTGGCAAAATTACTGATTTCATATTGATCTAAACCAGCCCGCTTGAAACTATCAATCGCGGCTTGATACATATGTGCTTCAACATCTTGCGATGGTAAATGCAACTTGCCTTGGCGCATCAAGTTATAGAAGATTGTTTTGCGTTCGAGAATCAATGAGTACGTCGAATAATGCGGTAAGTCGAGTTCAATTGCCTTATTCAAACTATCCATGAAATCCGCTTCACTTTGTTGTGGTAAGCGGAAAATCAAATCGATACTCATATTTTCGAAGCCGACCTTGCGCGCGTTATCGATTGCCCGATAAACATCCGCACTTCGGTGAATCCGCCCGATCTGTTTTAAAATCTGATCATTAAACGACTGCACGCCAATACTTAACCGGTTGACGCCGTTGTCCTTCAGAACTTGCAATTTTTCAGTATCTTGTAAGTCATTAGGATTGGCTTCAAACGTAAACTCACCACCCTCATAAGGTAAGTATTGATGAATCCCATCGGTTAAACGTTGGAGTTGTGCTGGTGATAAAGTAGTTGGTGTCCCCCCACCGACATAGATCGTATCAATTGGTTCGTCTGGGTATTCTGCCATCACTAATTGAAACTCGCGAATCAACATATCGACATAATCATCGACCGGTTGACCTTCAATGAAAACCTTATTGAAATCGCAGTAGTAACAAATATGCTCGCAAAATGGGATGTGAATATAAGCGCCTGCCATTAATGTTGTGCCTCTAATTTCTCAAAATAAGTTCGGGTATCGGCTTCGTCTTGGTGGAGTTGGTCAATCAAGGCTTCCGCGGAGTCAAACTTCACTTCGCCGCGTAAGTAGTGATACCAATCCACTTTCACTTGTTCACCGTAAATATCGCCATTGAAATCTAATAAGTTAATCTCCACCGTTACCGGGTTATTGCTGTGGAACGTCACATTCCGACCAATTGAAGCCATGCCAATATACCATTGACCGCGCACTAAAAAGCGGACCGCATAAATCCCAATTCCTGGTAATCGTTCTGGTCGTTGCGATTCGATGTTAGCAGTTGGAAACCCTAATTCTCGCCCGCGTGCTTCACCATGCACTACTTCACCGGTCGTTTGGTAAACATAACCGAGTAATTCATTAGCTTCCGCAATCTTACCAGCATCTAAATCCTCTCGTACTAATGTCGAGCCGATTTTGACACCATTATGGTCATGTTCTGCAACTGTCACAATGGCAAAGCGCCCTTTGGCATAGTCTGACAATGTCGTCATATTCGCAATCTCTTTTTTACCATAAGTGTAATCAAAGCCAGCCACCACTGTATCCGCATGTAAAGCGACTAAGTATTGATCGACAAATGTTTGTGGGGCTAGTTGTGCAAATGCTTCATTAAAGTGCACGATGTAGAAAACATCAACGCCTAACTCCGCCATCAATTCTTGCTTGCGCTCAACCGTTGATAAATAACGGAATGACTCCCGATCGGCATTGCGATAAACAATGGCAGGATGGATATCAAACGTCATCACAGCTAATAGTAAACCTTTTTGAACTGCAATTTGTTTTGCTTTCCGAATTACAGCTTGATGGCCTCGATGTACGCCATCAAAAAAGCCAAGCGCCAAGACCACTTGGTCAGCTGGCACTTGTTCTTTTGAATATGGATGAATTAATTCAATGACACGCATATTTTTCACCTAGTTTTTTTTAATGAGTCCCTTGATTTTGTAAATACATTTTATAAGGGCGATAAAGATGTTGCGCTGCTTTTTCAACTTGATAGAGCGCCTTGATATGCCCTTGATAGGTCAACGCCACAATCTCATCGGTTTGTTCTGGCAATGTCAAGAACACACCGTTTAAAAGCTTGGCCCATTGATCGTCGTCTAAAGCAATCTTCTTGTAATCTTCAAATACATGGTCAATTGGCAATAAAACGTCTGCCAGTTCGCCCGCTTCAGCTTTTTGCGCCAATTGTTCCAACGTGATACAGTTACCAATTTGAATGCCGCCACTCTTAAGACGTGTCAAATCGGACATCACTGCGGGTAAACCGAGTTTACGACCGAAATCAACAGCTAATGTGCGGATATAAGTCCCCTTTGAGCAACTGACAATGAACCGGAATGTTTGGCGCCCAGATTCTGCGTCAAATTGTGGTTCACCATCCAAATCAAACTGCGTAATCGTGATTGAACGTTGTGGCCGTTCGACTGGATCACCAGCGCGCGCATAGTCGTATAAACGCCGCCCATTGACTTTCACCGCTGAAAACATGGGGGGAATCTGAATTGAATCGCCCAGAAAACTAGCGAGGGTCTCTTTGATTCTCTCAGTTGAAAAAGGTTCTGTTAAGCGCGCCTCTTCAACGACTTCACCATCTAAGTCTTCAGTCGTTGTTGATAAGCCAAGGGTGATTTCACCCGTGTAGACTTTACCAGAATGCACCAATTGATCAACAACCTTCGTTGCTTGACCGATACAGATTGGTAACACCCCATCGACGTTGGGATCCAACGTGCCAGAATGGCCCACTTTCTTCATGTGTAAAATGCGGCGCACTTTAAACACACAATCGTTACTCGTCATGCCGCGTTCTTTATATAAGGGTACAATGCCGTCCATAAGTAATCTCCTTTAAGTATTAACTAAACTATTATAGCATAGAGTGTGAAGTCGAACGGGATTAGCTTTATGATGCTGCTCAATTTATTATCAAAGCACAAAAAAAGATGGGACAAAAGAAACTCTTGCCCATCCTCGCTCAATGTTGTTTTATTAGTAACCTTTTTTACTCGGCAAATTCTATAATTAATCCGAACAGAAATTAAAAAGCCCAAAGCAATCACTTACAATGGTAGTAGCTAATTCCAACCAATATAGGGAGTGATTACTTTGGGTACATCTACTTTATCACGTTTTCAACGTGGCGCACTAGCACAACTGGTCAATGAGGGGAATAAATCTTACCAAGTAATGGCTGACGCCTTAGGCGTCGCCAAAGCTACGATTAGCTATGAGTTGGACCGAGTTAAACCTTATGATCCAGAATTAGCTCAGCAAGATGCAGATCGCAAAAGGCGGAATTGCGGTCGTCGTTCGATGCTGACGGCAGCATTAGCGACTTTAATTACCAATCACTTACGATTAACCTGGTCACCAGAAACCATTGCGGCCGCTTATAACTTGAGCACTGCGTCAATTTATAATTGGCTTAATCGTGGCTGGCTCCCCTTCAAATTGACTGATCTACCCAATCGGAATGTCCGCCAGCACCGAGTGAGCGAAAATCGTGGGAAATTTACAAGTGGGACTTCCATCGAACAACGGCCAACAACTGTTAATCAACGGTTAGCTTTTGGTCATTGGGAAGTAGATACGGTGCTTTCTAGTCGAAGTGAGTCACGATCATGTCTGGTTACATTCGTAGAACGTAAGACCCGACTTCTATGGGCCATCAAAGCCCCTAATAGAACGGCTAAGGCTCTAAACACCGCCTTTGGCAAGTTTATGGGGGCCTTCGGTCCCCAAGTAAAATCCATTACTGTTGATCATGGTAAAGAGTTTGCCAATTATCAGGCCTTAGAATAGGATTATCAGATCAAAGTTTATTTTTG
Organism: Latilactobacillus curvatus JCM 1096 = DSM 20019; assembly: GCF_004101845.1. Taxonomy (NCBI): domain Bacteria; kingdom Bacillati; phylum Bacillota; class Bacilli; order Lactobacillales; family Lactobacillaceae; genus Latilactobacillus; species Latilactobacillus curvatus. The sequence continues at coordinate 805,547 of NZ_CP026116.1, forward strand.
CCATCCATATTCACCATGGGAGCGAGGTTCCAATGAATATTTTAATAGACGGTTACGCTGGTTCTTCCCGAAAAAGACCAATTTTAGCCAAGTAACGACTGATGAGATCCTAGCAGCACTTGAACTAATTAATCAACGACCATTAAAAATACATCATCAACAGACTGCCATTGAAAGATTCCGGGCTTGTTCGGATTAAACTTGTAATTTGCCGTGGTAAAAAACCAATCAATTGTAATCTGATCTTCGCTTAGCTGATGACGAATATAATCTGGTTTACTCATTTGAATCCTTCCCTTCTGGTTTTCCAGTGACTTCAGTCGACCGTTTTGGTGATTTCCATACACCCGCATCTTTACCTCGAATGATTTGGCGAATCGTTGGCACAATTTCGACTGCTACGGTATATGTATTAACCATCCAATAAATCAAGATATACCAAGGCGCAAAGGCGATATACTTCAACGAACGGCCGCCATCGTTAAAGTAAGACGCTTGTACCAGCTGAATCAACCCTACCAATATCTCGATTGTGATGAAAATCCCTGAAAATGACAGATTTGAGAGTAGCCGATGCCAATCATGATTAATCAGATAACCCATTTGAAGCACTACAAAGGTCACCATACTCATCCAGTAAAATAACGACCAAATAATACTCAAACCATAATCGATAATACTTGGCACCATCGAAAAGTGCTTAATCGGGTGCCGTAAAATGCTAAACGATTTTGTTAAGAGCACGTAAATCCCACCGGAAGTCCATCTTCGCCGTTGCTTAACGAGTTCTGGTAATGTTTCTGGCACATCCATAAAAAAGCGAATGTGCGGTGCAAAATATGCTTGCCACCCTGCAGTCTGCATATCCCAAGAAATCGCAATATCTTCAGTTGGTTGTTCTGCCTGCCAACCACCGACATCGATCACCGCTGCCTTACGGTACATCGTATTCGCTCCAGAAAAGGCAAACAGCCCACCGTAAGAAAGTTGCGACCGTTTAATTAAGCCAATAATTGAATTTAATTCATTTTGTTGAGCTTCTGCGACTAGCGTTGTCTTATTAATCGACAACATATTACCAGTCACGGCGCCTAATTGAGCGCCCCCTTCCCGCTCAAGATAATACATATACTTCCATAAGGCATCCACTTCGGGTTTCGAATCAGCATCGTTGGACAGAATAAATTCACCTTTAGCAAATCCTAAAGCACTATTAAAACCCGCCGCTTTCCCGCGATTATTAATAATCGTGAGCGTTCGCAAGCGCTGCCCATATTTAAAATAATGCCAGTTCTATCTGTCGAGCCGTCATTAACGACAATGATTTCGTAGCGGTCAGTTGGATAATTCATTTGTGTCGCTAAATGATCAATCGTCGCCTGAATTGACGCCTCTTCATTGTGGGCTGGCACTAAAATCGTAATAAATGGCGTCCCCTTTTTAAGATAGCGTGGTTGATCAGCCTTTTCCATCAATAACCAATAATATAAACTAGAGACAATAAACGATAAGCCCCCAATAATCGGATACGAAACGAGCGTATAGATTAATATTTGAGTTAAAGAGTCTGTCAACAACATGTACGCGCCCTCATTTCAGATTGGATTTTAATCAGTTAACAATGAATTCACATCATATAACTCACTTGCCGCGCTAAACCATAAAATATCTGCCAATAACAATAGTTTCATTACTTCAATAGTAATATGGTGCAAACGACTAAGTCAATTTAATAGATTATCGTTTCCATAAGGTCATTCAAACAAAAAAAGAGCCCCGCTTTCGCGGGGCTCTTTTTCACAGTTTAACGCTGTGCTTCATCTTCGTGTAACTTACGTAAAAGTTCGTCGATATGTTCACCATAACGCACTGAACCGTCTTGTTCAAAGGTGATTTCTGGAATCTTGTACAACTTAATCCGTTGGCCAAGTTCGCTGCGAATCAATCCTTTAGCTTTATCTAAGCCAGCTTGTGTCTTTTCAGCGTCACTTGCTAAGCCAGATAAAATGCTGTAATAAACTTTAACATGTTGTAAGTCACCACTGAGATTAATATCAGTGATTGTGACCCCTTCAACTCGGGGATCACGCACTCTTTTTAATAAAATGTCATTTATTTCGCGTTGAATTTCTTGTTCAACCCGACCAACACGATGTTTCATTGCTTGTCCTCCTGTAAATTAATTATTTAACAGGTACTTCTTCCATCACGTAGGCTTCAATTTGATCATCAATCTTAATATCATTGTAATCTTCGATTGTCACACCACATTCAAAGCCAGTTTTGACTTCTTTAACGTCATCTTTGAAACGTTTCAAGCTTGAAAGTTTACCTTCATAAATCACGATACCGTCACGAATTAAGCGGACACCACTATCACGTTGGATAACGCCAGTGTCAACGATACAACCGGCAATTGTCCCGATCTTAGAAACATTGTATGTTTCACGAACAGTTAATTGACCCGTTACTTTTTCTTCGTAAACTGGTTCTAACATACCCTTCATAGCAGCTTCGATTTCTTCGATTGCCTTGTAGATGATTCGGTGTAAACGAATATCAACTTGTTCAGCATCGGCTTGAATCTTAGCTTGTGGTGTTGGGCGAACATTGAACCCGATGATGATGGCGTTACTTGCAGCAGCTAATGTGACGTCACTTTCGTTAATCGCACCAACGGCTTCATGAATAATATTCACGCGCACGCCTTCGACTTCAATCTTCCGTAAACTACCAGCCAAGGCTTCTGTTGAACCTTGTACGTCGGCTTTGATAATAACGCCAACTTCTTTTAATTCGCCTTGTTTCATAGTTTCGAACAAGTTATCTAATGTGACAGGGTTTGAACGGCTACGTTCCTTCAAGAGCGCACGTTTGGCACGTTCTTCACCAGCAGCACGAGCTGTTTTTTCGTCTTCAAAGACAACAAAACGGTCAGCTGCTTGTGGCACATCATTTAACCCAGTAATTTCAACTGGTTCTGATGGGAAGACTTCCTTCACACGACGACCGCGATCATTTGTCATGACACGGACACGACCAAAGGTATTCCCAACAACGATTGGATCACCAATCTTCAATGTCCCTTGTTGGATCAAGAGTGATGCAACAGGTCCTTTACCCTTATCAAGACGGGCTTCGATAACTGTCCCAACTGCTTTTTGATCTGGGTTAGCCTTCAATTCAAGCACGTCGGCTTCAAGAAGCACCATTTCAAGTAATTCATCAATGTTTTCACCAGTCTTAGCTGAGATCTTAACAAAGATGGTATCGCCACCCCAGTCTTCAGGAACAAGGCCGTAACCCATCAATTGTTCCATGACGTGATCTGGGTTTGCGCCTGGTTTATCAATCTTATTCACCGCAACGATGATTGGGGCTTTAGCAGCCTTGGCATGGTTGATGGCTTCGATTGTTTGTGGCATCACACCGTCATCAGCAGCAACAACTAAGATGATGATATCAGTGATATCAGCACCACGCGCACGCATGTTACTGAAGGCCGCATGTCCAGGTGTATCTAAGAATGTGATTAAACGATCGTTTAACTCCGTTTGGTAAGCACCGATATGTTGCGTAATCCCACCGGCTTCACCATCAGTCACGTGACTGTTACGTAAGTTATCCAATAAGGTTGTCTTACCATGATCAACGTGACCCATGATTGTGACAACTGGTGGACGGCTCACAAGGTTGGCATCACTCTTAGCTTCTGTTTCAAATACTGAATCGATATCAGCAATATCCACTTCCACTTTTTGTTCTGCTTCGATGCCGTAATCCGTTGCTAATAATTCGATTGTATCCTTATCAAGTGATTGGTTCATGTTAACCATAATCCCTAACATGAATAACTTCTTGATAATTTCAGCTGGTTCACGGTGAATCTTCTTAGCGATGTCCGCAACGTTCATGCCTTCAGAGTAAACTAATACTTCTGGTAATGGCCGTTCTTTACGTTGTGGCATTTCCTTCTTAGCAGCATTTTGTTCAGCTAATTGTTGCTTACGGGTCTTCTTACGTTTCTTATTGAAACGTTGTTGATTGTTACCGTAGCTGTTATACCCGCCGCCACGTTTCTTATCTGGGCCAAAGTTCTTTGGCTTGCTTGCTGTATTGTTTGATGCTGGTTTAGCAGCACTCACCGTATTAGCTTGCATTTTTTGTTGCATTTCTTGTGCCGAAACTGGCCGACTTTGGTTCGAGTTGTTATTAGGACGGCTGTTTGTATTGTTTGCTGGACGGCCGTTGTTATTGCTGTTTGCAGGACGATTATTTGTTGTCGTTGGGCGTGCGCCGGCTGGCTTGTTGCCGGCTGGACGACTGCTGTTATTACCGTTTGGTTTAGCAGCTGGCCGTGGGCGGTTACTTTGTTGACGGCGTTTCTTTTCGTCTGCTTCGCGTTGTTCACGTTGTTGTTGAATGCGTTCTTGCGTTCTTTGACGACGTGCATTAGCTTGTGAGATTTGTTCTTGCAAGCTCAATGGTTGGTTTGACCCAGCTGGACGCGTATTGCCGTTTGTCCGGTTAGCCGCATTATTGTTAGGGCGACCATTATTAGGACGGGCGTTATTGTTGTTAGGACGACCATTGGCATTGTTGCGGTTTTGACCATTTGATGCTTGGCCATTCCGGTTGCCTTGTGGGCGTTGGTTGTTTGAACGAGGTGCTGGTTTGCTGCTAGCTTCTGGACGACGACGGATAGCGGCTTTGTTAATCTTAATCTTACCGTTATCTGTTTTTTCGCTTGCCTTTGGTGCAGCAGGTGCTGCGGCTGGCTTGCTGTCAGTTGTCGTTGCAGCTGGTTTTGTTTCCTTATGGAAGATGGCTCTCAAAGCTTTTTCTTGATTGTCATCGATAGTTGCCATGTGATTTTTTAGATCGTAACCTTTTTTAACGGCAGTTTCTAAAAGATCCTTGCTGGCAACGTTAATTTCTTTTGCTAATTCATAGATACGTTTTTTACCCATATCTTCACGCTCCTTTATTATCCCAGTAGCGTTATCATCTTTTTGGCAAACCCGGCATCAACAACCGCGATGGTGGCTCTATGTAATCCAATTGCTTGGGTTAGCTGGGCCGCGGTATACGCTTTTGTTTCCGGGATTTCGTAGAAATGACTCTTATCAGTCAATTTCTTCTGTGTCAGTTGGCTAATGTCTGAGCCGATAAAAACCAATTTCGCTTTTTGCTGTTGAATGGCTTTTAGGACTTGTTCTTCACCACTGACCAGTTGCCGTGCTCTCATGCAAATACCTAAGAGTTGTAATAAACGGTCTGGTTGTTCACTCATTTTCGTTCTCCAAATAATTCTAGCCGAGCCTTTTGATGATCAACATATTCGAATAATTCTGTATAAAATGATTCTGCAACGTCAATCCCAAACGTCTTTTCTAAAATTTTCTTGCTTTGGGCGGTCTTGATTGCATCAGGTTCTAGTGAAACATAAGCGCCACGACCTGATTTCTTACCAGTTGGGTCAATACTAATCTCACCTTCGGCAGTCTTTACAATCCGCACCATTTCTTTTTTAGGCTTCATTTCTTGCGAAATAACGTCTTTTCTCATTGGTACTTTTCTTTGTTTCATCATGAACACCTCACTTATTCTTGTGGTTGTTCTTCAGAATCAACAGCAGAATCCGTTGCTTGGTCTTCGAAGCCTTCAACAGCTTCTGTTGTTTCTTCTTCAAAACCTTCAACGACTGCACCTTCATCTTGACTATCGTCTTCATCAACGAATTCGACTTCAGATTCAGGTTTGATGTCAATCTTGTAGCCCGTTAGCTTCGCAGCTAACCGTGCATTTTGACCTTTTTTACCAATTGCCAATGACAATTGATAATCAGGGACGATGACTGTACATGTATGTTCGCTATCACCGTTAAATTGAACAGCGATGACTTCGGCAGGATTCAAGGCATTGGCGATGTAGTCTGAAGGATCTTCTTCCCACTTCACAATGTCCATGTTTTCGCCGTGTAATTCATTAACAACTAGTTGAACCCGTTGTCCCTTAGGCCCAACACAGGTGCCGACTGGGTCGACGTTGGGGTCTGTTGAACGAACAGCCATCTTTGTCCGATCACCAGCTTCGCGAGCGATTGAGACAATTTCAACGGTGCCGTCATAAATCTCTGGAACTTCTTGTTCGAATAAACGTTTCACTAAATCAGGGTGTGTCCGACTAACAAAGACTTGTGGGCCTTTAGTTGTATTTTCCACTTTTGAAACGTAAACCTTAATCCGATCATGTGCTTGGTATTCCTCGTTTGGAATTTGGTCTTGCTTGCTTAAAACAGCTTCGATCTTGCCTAAGTTGACATAGATGAACTTGTTATCGCGGCGTTCAACGACCCCTTGCATAATTTCGTTTTCGTATTGGCTGTATTCATTGTAAATGATACTTCTTTCAGCTTCACGAACCCGTTGCATAATCACTTGTTTAGCAGTTTGGGCTGCAATTCGGCCGAAGTCTTTTGGTGTGACTTCAAAACGAATTGTATCGCCCACTTCGTATGCCTTGTTAATTTCCAAAGCATCTTGGTAGCTCACTTCAAGACGTGAATCAAACACTTCGTCAGTGACTTCTTTGACAGCATAGACGTGGATGTTACCCTTCTTTTGATCGAATTCAACTTCCACGTTTTGTGCTTGACCGTAATTCCGCTTATAAGCAGAAACAAGTGCTGCTTCAAGGGCTTCAATAACAATCTCTTTTTTAACGCCTTTTTCTTGTTCTAGCGCATCAAGTGCACCTAACATTTCCTTGCTCATGTAACTAGCCTACCTTTACTAAAATTCAATTGCTAAGCGAGCTTTGGCAATTTCCTTACGATTAAACGTTACTTCTTTTTGACGCGTTTTAATTTTAATCACTAAAGTTAAAGTGTCATCATCAAGGGCTTTTAGTGTACCTTGATAGATTTTCTCGCCATCAACAGCTTGGTATAACGAGATATGAATGTATTCGCCAAGTGCTTTTTGGAAATCGGCTTCCTTCTTTAAAGGACGCTCTGCACCAGGTGATGAAACATCTAAGAAATAAGCCTGCGGAATTGGATCCGGGTCGATTGAATCCAGTTTCTCACTTAACGCATCGTTTACTAAGGCACAATCTTCAAGGTCAATGCCATTTGGTTTGTCAATGAAGACGCGCAGATACCAACTGCTACCTTCTTTAACAAATTCAATGTCCACTAATTCAAAATGGTGTTGATCAAGAATCGGCACGATCAGATCGTGAACTGTTTCCACAACGGTACTCAAATGATTCCCTCCAATTCATTTTTATATTTCAGATTAGACGTGCTCCAATAAAAAGAGTGAGCATTTCTGCTCACTCGCTCTGAAGTATCTAATTACTGATAACAATATACCATATTTTTCATGAAAATACAAACAACCGCTTTAATTTTCAGTGGTTGCGACGCTATTTTGCGTCTTACCCGTCGTCAAGATTTCATGGAAGTTTTCAAAACTAATCTCGACCATGTTCTTGAGGGCTTCGTCAGTATTTGAACCAACGTGTGGCGTCAACAAGACACGGGGGTATAAATCAATCAATTCTTGGGTGGTTGCATCTGGCACAGGTTGGTCTGCCGGGAATTGCTTGAAGAAGATTTCGCCTTCAGCTGGTAATACGTCAGCGGCAAAAGCTCCCAGTTGATTAGCTTTCAAGGCGTCGATAATCGCACGGTTATCTTGCAATTGACCGCGGGCTGTATTCACCAAGATTGCATCGTTCTTCATCTTTGCGATTAAGTCTGCATTGATGAATTGGTCGTTTTGACCAGCGAAGTATGGAATGTGCAAGCTGACAATGTCACTTTGGGCTAATAATTCATCCAAGCTGACAAAATCAAGCACTTCCTTAGCGATTTCTGATGGATATAAGTCATAACCCACAACCTTGGCACCTAAGCCTTTGTATAACTTCGCTTCGGTGTAGCCAATCTTGCCAGTCCCGATAATCCCAACCGTACAGTTGCGGACTTCTTTACTGAACATCACTGGGCTCACACGGAAATCATGATGGGCTGTCCGATTCGTTGTGTAAGTGGTGTGACGCAACAATGACATCCCTAGCGTCAATGCCAATTCAGCAATCGCGTTTGGCGAGTAGGCTGGCACGCGAGCAACTTCCATGTTGTACTTGCCTGCTGCGGCCAAATCGATATGACCGTAACCGACTGTCCGGGTAAACACGTAACGAATCCCGTATTCATTCAACTTCGCTAAGTTTTGCGCATCAGCGGTACAGTTGGCACGTAACAAGACCGCGTCATGCCCCTTAGCCGTTTCGATATTGTCGTGAGTCAATAAGTCTTCAATTAACGTTAAATCATAATCGTAGTTGTTATATTTATTGAACGTCGCCACTTCATTCGGACGAACGCCGTAACAAGCAATTTTAAACATTTAATTTCCCTCTTCCTAGAAAATCCCGATTTGGTTAATCACTTCTAAAATCACTAACCAGACTGGCGTCATCACAACAGCTAAGACCGTTGATAGTAATGACGCGTTCGATGCTAAGACCGCATCCTTGTCAAAACTAATCGCGTAAGCAGCGGCGACCGTTGCCGTTGGCGTTGCCATCATGATGACAATCGTTGCCAAACTGATATAGCTAACTGGTAAAATGTGGGTCATTGTTAAGATGGCCAATAACACGATGTTTAAAGCAGGTACTAAAATCACTTTGTTAATACTATAAATCCATGATGTCTTGTCCGAAGCAGCTTCTTTGAAGCTGATTTCGCCAAGTGTTGTCCCAATTGCTAACCAAGCTAATGGTGAACATAAACCAGCTAAGTACGTCATTGGTTTGAACAACCACGGCGCTGTTTGATCAATTCGTAAGAAAGCCACTGAATGCCCAGCAACCGCCACTTGTGGTAATACGCCTTGGATTAACCAGATGATTAACCCCGCAAATGTGGCGATCACGATTGGATTTAAGAACATGTTTTTCAAGTTCTTCGATTCCATCTTCAAGCCACTCATCTTGATGTACCCATATGAGTATAAGAACACGCGATAACCAATGTTGAAAATTGAGCTATACATAACCCCTTTAGCTCCGAAAACGGCGCCAACAATTGGAATCCCGAAGAACGTTGTTGAACCAAAGATGGTCAACACGCGTAATGTATCTTGTTGATCACCCTTAAAACGTAAGTATAACGGTTTTGAAATTAAAATTAAAATAATATAGATCAAGAAGCCCCAAACTAAAACGTTGATACCTTCTTTTAAAGTCTTCCCATTAATATCTTGCATGAATGAGTTGAATGCTAGTGCTGGTAAAGCAACCGTTAAAACGACTTTTGACAGAATCTTCCCAAATTTATCCGTGAAGATCTCGCGTTTGCGGCAGTAGAATCCTAATAAAATAATAAACACTGTCGACGTGATCGAACTCACAATATCCATGTTCGTAAACGTCTTCGTTAAAATATCGCCAATACTCATCTGTACTCTCCTCTGTTATAACATTTAGTCCGCTGTATTATAACACGGACAACTGGTATCGATTATAACAAGAAAGTAACGGAAAAGAAATAGGGCAAAAGAAAAAGAGTGAAAAATAACTTCACTCTTTCTCAGACCTAAATTTTGTATTCATTTTCATTACATGCTATATATTAATTATCTAAACTGCCAAGGAGGCCTTCTCATGCCCAGACAAAGCATCTTCAACATGTCTCTTTCCAAAATCTACCCCATGCTCGTCCAAAAAGCCGAACGCAAAAACCGCACCCAAGCCGAAGTCAATCAGATTATCCGCTGGCTAGCCGGCTACACCCAAACTGAACTCGAAACCCAACTCTCAAAAGACGTCACCTACCAAACGTTCTTCGAAGAAGCACCGCAGATGAACCCAAACTGTAATCTAATCACCGGCGTGGTTTGCGGCGTCCGCGTTGAAGCCATTGAAGACCCACTGATGCAAAAAATTTGCTGGCTCGATAAGTTGGTGGATGAATTGGCGAAGGAGAAGACGATGGAGAAGATACTACGAGAATAACTAAAGCACTCATAAAAATAAAGCCTTAGGGATTAGCTTAAAAAACTAATCCCTAAGGCTTTATTCATTACACATCTAATCTTTTAAAAACTGTTGTTGAACTGGTTTAAACAAATTTCTAACTGTCCCAAAGCGAGGCGGATAATCATTAGAGCCACCAGACTCAATCACTGTTCCGTCTGCATAGGTCGCGGTTACTGACCATTACGTATAGAAAGCTATCTTCTATTCATCAATTAATCATCTTCAATAAAGAAATCTTCATCAATATCAAATGTTGTATATTGCTTCTTAACGTTCACACCAACCTGATACTGCAGCATTAGATCGCTCAATTGTAACCCATTAATTAACACGATATGCTGATTTTTCGCGTACTCAACTGCACCGTCCGAAAAATCAGATGTTGTTATAAAAACACCACGATCCGAACCATAGCCACTCAAAGCGCCAAAAAATGCCTGCATTTCATTACGCTGAACATTATTACCAACTTGGTACTTCTTAGCTTGCAAGTAGACCGTACTTGTTCCTAAAGCGTCTTGATTAATAATCCCGTCGATACCTTTATCGTTACTTTTCTGTGTGACCATTGCATGTCCATTTTCGCCTTTATAGCCCATATTGCTAAGGAGTTCAATAACTAATTTCTCGAAAAAATAAGGAGAGCCTTTCCGAATACGTTCAAGTAACTCAATGCTAACTGAATCATTATATTTTTTCACTACTGAATCCACCAATTGAAGTGGGTTAGTATCGGCATCATCATTTGCAATGTTCGCCGATTCTACAATCTCATTGTTGCCTTTTTGTACTAGTTCTTTTTGATGTTGGATATATTGGGGTTGCTGACGAATAAATTCAGAAGTCAATTTATTACCCTTTTCAAATAGTAACTGCTTACCTAAGTTTGTAATTTGATAAAGGCCTCGTTTGGGTCGTTCTAATAAGCCACTAACCGCCAATTCAGATATGGGCCACCCAATCCGACTATAAATAATACTTTCGCCTCTATCTGATTTCAATTGCTGAAGTGATTTAGGTAATTCCATTTTTTTGATAGCTTCATCTTTAATCGTACTTCTTTTGATTGGCTCGGCATGCTCACTTGCTACCAATAAAACAACTGGTAACATCGCATCCCATGTAGGTAACCCATGTTTACATAGTTTTAGTTCTTTATAATTAGTTGTAATTGCCATCTAAATATCCCCCGCTAGAAAACACTGGATTTCTATATATTGAATCTCATTCAACGCCTAATACCTTATAAACTGCATCTTCCGGTGTTTGATAAAAAATGATGTTAAACGTTGCCATTAATTCTGGCGGTACAGTTGATAAATCCGCCGCATTCATCATCGGTACTAAAATCTTTTTAGCACCTGAATCTCTTGCTACTTGCATCATATCAGCTAAATTCGTCACTTTGACTAAAGTTCCGCCAATTGTTACGTCTCCTAAAATGACAGTGCTAGCAACAAGTGGGCGATTTAAAGTTACTGAACAAAGTGCTATCAATGCAGGTAGCGATAGCATTTCCGGATTTCCAACACCGTTTAAGTCTTGTGTATTAAACACATAATCGTGGGTTGTTGTTGAGATGCTAGCACTTATAGAGCTCGCATTCGCATTTAGATACTTATAAGCTGAATCGGCTTTTTCTTTAGCTTGACCATCTCCACCAAGGCCGGTCGCTTTAAATTTACCATTTCCAGCAACCATTTGAGTTTCAAACGTAAAAGTCCCAATTCTACCACTAGCGCCTGTCGAAACAGAATAGATATGTCCTGGTTTCCCAATCCCTTCTGGAATTAACGTCCCACTCCCCTGCTCAGGAACTGCAACATATTCTTCACGATTTTCTTCCAGATCAATATAAGAAAGATTGACATCGAAAAATTCCATACCACCAATTTTCTTAAGTTGCTCCTTAACACGGCGCCGCATCTCAATTGAGAAACTCAGGATTTTTTCTACTTCTGCTTTACCAAATTTACCATCTGGATAAACTAATTTAATTAAACCTGAGACCATCTTCTTAACTGCAATCGTATCTCTTTGATTTAACTGTGTTCCTAATTTAAAATACTTATCAATTGCGTCACTATAGGTTGTTTTTCTTAGTTCTCGCATTACCTCCGAAAAATAATCAGTAATAAAGCCATAATCATTTGTAAAGAATTCCGGACGATATTTAGGAATCTCCCACCCTGGTAAATAGCAATGCATCCGATCTAAGAACGCTGAATCAGTTCCCATCTTTTCGGGAAATGGTTCAAAAAGGTTGGATGTTTTTAAAATCACATCAACACTTTGGTTAATATTCCCGACAAATACCATGGACGCCGACGCATTCTTTTCTTCTTTACCACGAGCAAATGAACCCGAGGCCATATAATCCTTCATAATTTGAACAAGATCACCGTCTTTGACATTAATGCCAGCAACCTCGTCGAAGGCCACAGTATCCCACATACCCACTAGCCCCATTGATCGACGTGCCATATTGTAAAAAAGATTAGCGACTGTAGTTTGACCACCAGAAACTAAAATAGAATTGGGTGATATTTCTTTATAGACATGTGATTTTCCTGTTCCACGCGGACCCAATTCACATAGGTTAAAATTATTTTCAATTAAGGGAACCAATCTTGCTAAATGAAGCCATTTTACACGTTCATCAAACTGTGTTGGTTCCATTCCAATTGACCGCAAAACTAAATCGATCCATTCGTCTTCTGTGAATGCAGCACGTCCTCTTTTTAATTCCTCAATATCTAATCCTGGCATTTGAATTGGATCTACTTTTTTAGCAATAAATGGCGAATTTCTTTGATCATTTTCGTTAAACCAGTACTCCATTTGAACAATACACCAAATACCACCGCCTAATAAGCGATCATATTTTTTAGGATATTCATCACTAATCTGCACGCCAGCTAACCCTAAGTTAGAGAATTCAGCTTCATATTGATCCTTGTGCTCATTTAGGGAAACAGTTACTTTGTCAATAACTGTGTAGCCACCATTTTCACGAATCTTAGCTTTAACTTTTTCCGCTTCATCCGGGCGAACATAATTACGCGCTAAGATATTCTTAACATTTTCAACACCTTTTTCGACTAATTCTTCGTCCAAAGAAGAGGCATACATTCCCAATAAATACTCTAATACGTATACTGGAACATTAGCCCCTTCCTTAATTTTCTTAGTCAGATCCTTACGAACAAACTTCCCAGGGAAATTTGCGACGAGTTTATCTAAAATAACTTGATCCACAAATCTCACCTCCTAAATATCAAATCCAAATCCACCGGCAAATGGATTATCAATCACGAAATCAACACGATCTAACTCAACCTTCGTTTCTTCGTTCTTGATAACTAAATAAATGTCTTCATTGGTTTCATAGTTTCGGTTAACGAATTCAAAAGCAAAATTAGTGAATCGCTCACTTGAAGCACCAGCTGTTGAATCTGCATAGTAAGTATTTTCATTACTAATTCGAACACCGTGTTTATCTTCAAAGTACAGTGCATATTGGGCCTTCGTAATAGAATCACTAATTGCTTCTGTTTGATAAAATTCAAGTGAAATTGATAGTCCTACCACTTTTCGTTTAGCCGTCATTAATTGAACCGATACTGGTTCTTTTTGTGCAGATCCCCTTGCAACATTTACTTCTAGAACAGGAATCATCATTTCTTGTGGAGAAGAACCCCCATGGGAATAATTTTGTCCGCCACCCGCTTTTTTAAAGATTGTTGATGTTTCAGAGAAATGAATGTACCGTTGATCATTATTTCTTAGCGCAGTCCCCAATCTCATTGACTTAATCCCAATTTCATCATATTGGTGATCACTAATAATAAAACGTCGTTCAACTCGATCATTTTCTAAGTTAGATGGATTCTCAATTTTTTCGTACTCTTCAATCGCTGAGCGTGTATAAATAAAGCCATGATCTCCTGTGATAACAAAGCGTTGCACATTAGCCCCATTAGCAATATATGGAATTACAGCTTTTAGTTCTTTAACCGTTCGCTCTGCCGCATCAAAAACCTGCATTTCTTGTCCATGATCTCCGGTCCTATCAATTTGATCATGATATAAATAAATGATCTCCTTGCCATTGAACAGATCCCGTAATTCTTTTGCATTACTTCTATCAACAACATCAGAATAAGTGATCGCGAGTGCATTAGGATTTTTCACTTTTAGCACCTTATCCCGTGCTTTTGTTCCTTGTGTCGGCAAACCATTAACATGAACGTCATTTCCACTGAGATATTCATAGCTTTCTTGTCCAGAACGCAACGAAGCAGCTTTACCAAACTCAGTCACTGAAGGTAGCACAGAAAAGATCGTCGTCATCTTAGTGGAAAACTTCTTCTCGTTTTCCACTGACTGTTGAATTTCCTTAGCAATTTCATAGCGTAGTGCGTCCGAAATAATGACCACCGTTTTCGTTTTACTCTTTGCATAATTGTCATAAAAATCTAGAACCGATGGCCGTTCATCTAATGAAAATAATTCATTCCAAGTTCGACCAATTTCATCTAAGAACTGCTTATAATGTTTTTCAACAACATTTTGTAATGATGCAAAGTTTGCGTGTTCATCAATCTGATCTAAATGTAATGTAAATTTTCGATAGTATTGATCAATTAGATATAATTCATCTTCGTAGTCCTTCACTAGGTCACTAAAGCGATTCATGTTAAAGATTGTCACACTATTCAATAACTTTTGAGCATTTAAAATTGCTTGGTATTGATGTTCATAACGGAATCCAAAATGTGCTCTTTGCTTTCGAACCACAATCTCTTCCAATGACATCCCATTAATCAGCGGTGTCAAATCATCATTTGTAAGTTGAGCAATATAATATTCAATAATCTTTGAATGAATTGCTTCAAAAACATCAGCATCAATTAATTCTTCAATTGGCGCTTTATCAAGTAACTTATCACCATTAATTAATCGATAAATATCTGCACTTAGACGATCAATTGGCTCCGAATAACGAGAATCATTCATCACACCGTCCATAAATGAAACGATTGCCATTGTTTGATCTAATACTTCATAATCTTTTAAACCTACGGGTAATTCTTGATAACCCAATTGTCCAAAATAAGTATTTGCAAAAAAAGCAATCACTAAACTTTGAATCGTTGGTTCTGTCGTTGTATAGCCATAATAATGGGCCACATATTGCCAAAACGCAGGTGCTAAATCAAACCGGACCAACTGGTCATATGAATCACTTAAATCTGCTGAGTATTCAACAAATAGCGCTTGAATGACACTATAAAACTGTGCAGTGTTGGCTCTTGTTAACACCGCCATTAACGACATTTCAAGCTCTTCTCTGGATTTGATTTCACCGGTCATCATCTTTTCAAAAGATGCAACTCGGCTCTTGGCGCCAAAGAATTTTGCATATGTTTCCATAACAGCATGTAGTTCTGCTGGAATGTTAAGCTGTGTCATAATCAATGAGATTCGATCAGCATTAAAAGTCCCCGAGTATTTTAGTAGACTTAGTAAAAAGTTATTTTCGTCATCATCACTCATTCGTTCAAAAGGCGCATAAATTAAGTAACTGTTGTCTTTGTCTTCCAATTCAAAAAAACGTTTTGTTTCAAATTGATTGTCTGGTGCCAGTTTATAAATCTGCGCACCATTTAATACAATTTGTCCATTATCAATGTCTTCTTCAAATTCCTTCTTAGGATCAAACCAAAAAATGAGCTTACGTTCCCCATAAGTCACGAAAAGCTCATTCAAGCGAGTTTGAATTTGACTCAGATTTAGATCTGACATATATTCACTACTCCTTAGGGTTCTTTAACCCCTTTTGATAAAATAACATATTTCTCACCAGTATCAGGATCACGCTGTAGCTTATCATAGTTAACAATTACACCGTCATCTAAATCCAGCTCAATTTTCTTTAAAGCTAAATGGCCGATTTTTTCATCAAACACATTTAATTCTTTTAATTGCTTGTTAATCTTCGTCATTTCTTTTTCATATCGCGTTATTTCAGCCGCATTAGATGCTGCTAATTTTTGACTTTCGCGTAATTCAATTCGAGAATGATAAGCTTGCTTTAATTTAGTAATATAATCAGTTCGTAAATGCCCCAATAAATCGGCATCATAACGATGTAGATACATTAGTGCTTTAGCGCCGTTCGCTTTACCTGAATCAAATTGCCAATAAATCGGTCGTTTCTTATAAGTTTTAAGATGATCGGTATAGAACTTCGAGACAAAATACTTCCGAATTTTATCGCGACTCTTACCACTACCAGGTAAAACATCCGCAATATAATCTAGATTTTCTTCAAGTGTTTCTTGTCCGTAAACAGTCGCAATGAATTTAACAAATTTAATGACAATATCACTTTCATCATCTTGAGAATATTCATCATCAGTTAGTAATAGAATATTATCAGCATCTGGCTTAAATTTCTTGTAGCGTGAAAGATCGAATTCACCACCAGCAAATACTAATCCCTCTTCATCAAGTGAATAACGGCCAAACATACAACCTACTGCATAGCTAATCAAGGATTTAATGTCTCGTCCCTTATCTGCAGGCGACACCGATATTTCGTCATCCTTAACATGATAGTCAAGCTCATCTTGTAACCCATAGAGATCGATAAAAATTTTATTTAGTTCTTCTTCGTTTGATTTCAATTGGTCAAATCGCGCTTGTGCTTCTTTTTCCCAAGCATCAAATTTATCTTTAATTAACGTTGCCATGAACTAACTCCTCCAGTATCCGTCTAGTCAACATTATACCGTCTTTTTTTATGATTTGCACCCTACGCTTAGTATCGATTCTTCGCTAAAATCATATTAATCCCAAATATGAAAGGAAGAATCATTATGAACAGAAAAATTACCCTTGCTGCTTACTTTAAAGAATGGATGGAAACTTTCAAAAAACCAGCAATCTCACCGGTTACTTATATCAAATATGAAAATACTCATAAACATATTCTGACCTACTTTGGCGCAACCAATCTTGATCAACTTGATCGTCAAACTTATCAACAAGCGCTTAATCAATTTGCTAAAACCCATGCAAAAAGAACGACCGCTGGATTTCACAAACAAATCCGCGCGGCCGTTCTTGATATTCTTGAAGAAGGCACGCTTAATACCGACTTTACACGTAAAGCGATTGTTACTGGTCGCAAGAAAAAGAAAGCAAAGGTAATGTTTCATTCCTACTCGGATTGGCAAGAACTCATTCACTATACCGGCAGCCATTCATCTGATTCACATGCCTTTATCGTCTATTTGTCTGCGATGACTGGCCTACGCTATGCAGAAGTTCTCGGTCTTACAGTAGATGATATTGACTTTAAGCATAAACTCATCTCAGTCAATAAGACTTGGGACTATAAATACCATACTGGTTTTAAAACAACAAAAAATGCGAGTTCAGTACGAACTGTCGACGTTGATAAAAGTACATTAGTCGTCATTAAACAGGTTATCCGCCAGCGCCGTTTTAAAAGTCATGACAGAATTTGTATCGATCTCCAGGGGAAACTACCCGTCAGTGCCACGATTAATCGCTATCTAGAAAACTTATGTTATCAACTTAATATTCCGCCAATCTCATTTCATGGACTTCGGCACACCCATGCCTCAATCCTGCTATTCAAAGGTGTCAACATTCTCAGTGTTAGTCGCCGACTTGGCCATAAAGATGTCACCACAACACAAAGCGTCTACCTCCATGTGATAAAAGAAATGGAAGAACGCGAAACAAAACTGATTATGAAAATCATGAATACAGCATTAGCCGACTAGTTTCGCTTTACAAGAGTTAAAACTTTTAGACAATGCTATGGGATCGGGACATGTTTTGGCTTATGCCTTCGATGTCTTCATGCAGCTCTATACAGCTGAAGGATTTAGAGAACGTGATGCAGCTGAATTGATTATGACTAACAACCTATTTGGTTTGGAAATTGACAAACGGGCCTACCAACTAGCATATTTTGCCATCATGATGAAGGGGCGAGAATACAATCGACGAATCTTATCTAAAGAAATAAAACTAAATTTACATCAGTTTATTGATTCGCCTGAGATACCAAATGAGTACTTCGAACGATTAGCCGAAGTATCCCCATACTCTTATGAATTAACAACAACTCTATTAAATCAACTTACTAGACTTCTAGATCAATTTAAAAATGCAACAGAAATTGGCTCTATTCTAAAGATTGAAGAACTTCGACAATCAGAGCTAGATCAGCTTGAACAGTTTATCGGGTCATTTGAATTTTTCTCAGATATGGATATTCTTTATCAGCTACCTGAAATACAAACAAAGGTCATCAGTATTCTTAATATTACAAGAGTACTGATGACCAAATACACAGCAGTGACAACAAATCCGCCGTATTTGAATAAGATGAGCTCTAATTTAGATAAATATGTTAAAAAGAATTATCCAGATGTCAAAACAGATCTTTTCTCAGTATTTATTAAAATGAATAGTAACATATTGACCGAGGGCGGTTATGCCGGCTTTATGACACCATTTGTTTGGATGTTTATTAAATCATATGAAGAATTAAGATCATTCTTGATTACTAATAAGAGTATCTCAAGTCTTATACAGATGGAATATTCGGCATTTGAAGAAGCCACTGTTCCGGTTTGTTGTTTTATGATAAAGAATGCTAAAACTGAGCCTGTTGGAAATTATCTTAAGCTATCTGATTTTAAAGGGGGCATGACTGTTCAGAAAGAAAAAGTTTTGGAAGCAATCCAAAAAATTGATACTAATTATTATTATAGAACAAATCAAAGAAAATTTATTAAAATTCCGGGATCACCCATTTCGTATTGGGTAAGTGAAAATGAGCTTAGTGCATTTATTCATGGAAATCCTCTTCAAGATTATTACTCACCGAAAACAGGTCTGCAAACAGGTGATAATTATACCTTTCTAAGGCATTGGAGTGAAGTGGATTTTTTTCATACTAATATACAGAATAATACTCATTATGCAAAATACCAAAAGATTAACACCGGGGGAGAATCTATTAAATGGTATGGTAATCTCAGTGATGTAATTCTTTGGGAGAATAATGGTTATAAAATCAAAAATAATAAAGGTTCTGTTATACGTAACGAGAATTATTACTACTTAGAAGGAATTTCCTGGAAAAGAATAGGCTCAAGTGAAATGAAGTTTAAATATTTACCAAAAAACTTAATTTTTGATCAGTCCGGGGATTCAATGTTTCCTATTTCTAATATGCATTATCAATTTATACTTGGTTTTCTTAATTCCCCTGTAGCAGAAAAATTTTTAGCATATATTGCACCAACATTAAATTTAACAGCTGGGAATCTTTCGAACATACCAATAATTGAAAGCAACAATTTAAATGAAAAAAAAGTAATTACTGAGTTAGTTAATCAGAATATAAAGGAAACCAAAAAAGAAGTAGATTCTTCAGAAATATCTTGGGATTTTAAATGTCATCCACTGATTTAAATTTTTCTGTAGGGAAACGATTCGGAGACTTTGCCGAACCTCGCGGTGGATTAACGACTGGAAATAACGACTACTTTTTACGTCAGTGGTTTGAAGTAAGTTATATAAATATAAATTTTACTGTATATAATAATAATATTTCATTAAAAAATAAGTTAACATGGGTCCCCATTGATAAAGGTGGTCCTTATCGTAAGTGGTACGGAAATTACGATTTTATCATTAATTGGAAAAATGATGGAGAAGAAGTCAAATTAGAAGCAAAAGAGAAATGGAAATCATATACAAGAACCATCAAGAATATACCATATTATTTCAAGGAGGCACTTTCATTTCCTAAAATAACTAGTGGTGGATTTTCCTCACGTTACAGAGAGCCTGGAAGTATTCACGAAAGTGCTGGTAATGAAGCGTTTTCTAGCAATCATGATATTTTAATTTATTTAATCGGGTTAACAAATACAAAACTCGCTGACTATATTTTTTCTATACTTAATCCAACAATAAATCTACAAACAGGTGATTTGCAGAATTTTCCAGTATTGTATGAAGATAGTATTGCAATAATGGATAACATTGCCCTTAATATCCAAATTTGTAAAGAAGACTGGGATTCCACTGAATTATCATGGAATTTTAAGAGCAACGTACTACTATAGCATTATATTAATGGATGTTTTTTGAAGTCCCAAGAGACTTCAAAAGAATTCCAATCTTTACTTACTATCCCAATACAGTCCTTAACAAAATCTATTACGATTCTGTCGATACTTTGATTAAATATTATTGGAACTTTTTGAATATCACCGGTTGGTGTATTTATTGTCGGATTTAGAATTTTAAGAAATAAATCTCCAAGTTTGGTATTCATTATAGCAAGCACATATAACATTGTATTTTTACTATTAAGATAATTTATTTTTGTATTAAATGCCTCTCGGCTAGCATTTGAAAATATACTGCCTGAAGGACGATATCTCATGGAGAGACTTCCACTTGTTATACTTGACCAAGTAATAGATTCTTTAAGGTAGTACTCTTTACCATCATGACGAAATCCACTTTTAGTCTTAAGTAATTCCAGACTTTCTTGGTTATACCAAATGATATAATCATTATTACCATACCACTTACGATATTCTCCACCTTTATTCATTGGATACCATTTTGAAGTCATATTTATATAATCTGAATTGAAGCTTATTTCATTAACCTTAACTTCATACCAATACTTTAAAAAAGTGTTATTATCACCTGTCGTCATTCCTTGTGCACTTAATAGTAAGTCTCCGAATCGTTTCCCTACAACAAAAGCATGAAGTAATTTTTCACTTACCCAGTATGCAATTGGTGAGCCAGGGATCTTACTAAACTCATCTTGAGTAATTTGATTAAATCGATTGCCTGGTATTGGAATAATCGAGGGTTCTAAATTACTTGAAACGTCAACTGTTTTAATTTGATGGTAGGTTCCCTTAAATCCTTTAACATAATTATTCTTAATAATTGTAACCGCAGTTCCAAATGCAATTCCCATGACCATATTTTCCATATGCATCATGTTGGTAATTGTATTTTTTGCCAGAATATTTTTACGCATTACTTCATAACTAGATAGGAACATCCAAGACTGCATAGTCACCATTGTATTATATCCAGTAAAGGAAATAGAATTATTCCAACGTTCCATGAACATTGCAAAGAGATCATTTTTTGAATTGGGATATTGTTTTTTTGAAAATTTAGATAGCACCGATCCAAATCCAGAAGAACCCATATACGGTGGATTAGTAATCCCAATCTCGTATTGTTGTTGCAGGAGTTCGCCCACAAGAATCATTTCTTTGATCGATTGATCAAAGAAAGAAACGTTTGTGTTGTTTAATCCGGATTTTAGATTTTCAAAATCTAGACCTTCAAACTTAATTAAAGAACCTAATTCATCACCATTTTTAAAGCCTTCAACAAGTGTTAGTAAATCTTGTTGGGCTTTTTTTTGATCGTTGAATTGCATTTGAACTAATTGTAATTCTGCTTCACCAATCTCTGCATTATTAGGTACTGCGTACACATTTGGTCGAAGCTGCTTAGATAGAATACGCCGTGAATACTGGCGACCTTTCATCATCAAGGCGAAATAAGCGAGTTGGAAGGCGCGTTGATCGATATCTAACCCGAATAGATTGTTTTCAAGAATTAGTTCAGCCGCGGTTCGTGGTGATTGACCCTCAGCTTCATAAAGTTGCATGAAAACATCAAAAGCATAAACCAGAATATGACCACTGCCCATTGAAGGATCGATCAGTTTTAACTCTTGTAAAGCGAAATCACTTTTAGCTTTTCGTTCATCCTGAATTTGTAACTGCACATCCTCTGGTTGTTCTGCAGTTGGTAAATAATATTGCCAACCAAATTCATCCGCAATTTCTTTTTCAGTTCGTGTTTCATTCGGATTAGCCATCTTTTGATCGATATAGTAACGCCCTAGAGAGTTTTCAACCATGTAGCGCACAATCCAATCCGGCGTAAACAATTGTGTAGCGGCTGGAATTTCATCTGCTCGAATTTTTCGACTACCGCGTGCAAATACTTTATCCTTCGGTTCTGTATTATAGTATTGATACATCCAACCAATAATCTCAACTTGACCGCCTTCATCAACATTAAAGGCATCTTCTGGGATATTTAATAATGATGCGATAACGCCATTATCATTAATGTAAGAGACTGTAAATAATAGTTCGGTATAATCATCAATCTTTTCAAATAAATCCGGTAGTTGTTGGTTCAAGCTATTACATTGTTTGATAAAGACCAATTGATACAACTCGTCAACTGCATCTGCAGAACTATCAGATAATAGTTCTGTTACACGTTCTTTTGTGGCCAAATCAAATTCAGCATACATTTCTGTATCTAGTAAATGCGTAATGATATCGGGCTGCTTAATCCCAGATTCACTTGAAAGGACTCTTTCCCGCTCTGGTAAGTAGTCATTAACTTCCATGAAACGGATCGCAATCAAGCGATTAAACCATGTATAAGCAACTTCCTCAACTAATGTATCATAAGCAATTTGACGATTTCCGGTTTGTTGCTCGCGTTTATTTAGTTCCTCAACGAGCTTAGCGCGATTCTTAACATCATTTCCAGTGAATCGTTCATGATTATCTTTAATTTCAATCGTATCATTTCCAATTTCGGTAATTTCACTAATTTGTTCGTCAGTAATCCCTAACTTTGCAAGTTTACTCATCACGCTTTCACGTAACTTTACCCGTGCCTCAATCGCAAAGGTCTTTATTAATTTCTTATCCATTTGGTGACTCCATTCGATTACAATAGAATATCTATTTCATTGCCATCATTTAGTTTGTTTAGTAGTTCTTGTTTTATTTTATTAACATAAGTATCAATATCTTCAGGTGTTTTAACCCGTGTTCTTGAATCAACCAGTGAATCTAGCTGAATAGATTCAATTACTTTAACTGGTTTCTCTGCAGTATAAGATGCACCTTTTTCCCCAACAGTCGGTTGAGTAATCACTTCGATAGTTGCCTTGGCTTTTTCATGCCGTATACGATTTTCTTCCGCTGTGAACTGACTAATAAATGAACGCTTGTCAGCTGCTGAACGGACTGGTATTAACTCTATTGGATCTAATTTTTGATAGCTTTCTAGTTCATTGAGTAATTGATCAAACCGACTAATCACTTTGACTTTAAAGCGATCATCTAAATCACGACTATCCAAATCGGCTAATGTTTCTTCTTTATCATTATTAACCTTTTCGGCAGCGGATTTTGATTTAATTTCAATAAATTCAAGATACTTATTCTCAAATTGCTCATTTAAATTCCCTAGTTTAGGTAATTCTTTATAAGGTACCACTTGCTTCATGATGCTTGTCATTTCAGTAATAATTTCATCAAGCTCTGCTGTTGATTCTTTAACAGTGTTATCTTGAATTCGACTGATGTAATCTCGTGATTTATCCCAAATTGCCTTTTGCTTACTTTTATGGAAGTTACGAATATCGTTAATATCTTCCGCTAAATCTAGAAGATCATCTTCCTTATTCTTAAGTACTTCAAAGAACGATTGTGTATCTCTGGCATCAACCACACGTTCCATTACTTTAATTACCTCAGTTACGATTTCTGCTTGAGGATAGTTTCTACCTGGTGTATCCTGATAAGTTTTAAACTCGTCTTTCAATCGATCTGCACGCTCAATAAATTTAGCTCTTGTTCTATCGTCACTATTCTCGTCAACAATGTTCCGACTTTCAAATAGCGCATCACCAAGTTCTTTTACCATTTTTTTCTGTTGCAGATTAGATCTAATTCGTAACTCAACACGGATCTTTTCAGGCGCTTTACGTTCGAAAATAACTTTTGAAATTTCTGTTAAATCTTGTGTCGTCGATAATGGAATCGCGTTTTTAAATAAATTAATATCGCCTTCTTTAAACAATCGCGCAATCGCCCACTCAATATCTTCGTTAACTAAGCCATATGGTTCTTTGTTAACAAAATTATCACGCAACGTTCGCATTGTCGTTGTTAATTTCTTGCTTTCTTGCAATTGTAGATAACGTTTCACTTCATCGATTAAATTCTGATTCTCATTATGAGCGACTAAATTATCGGCGCCTTCTTTTAAGTAGTTATTAATATCGGCTTCGGATATAGCAGCATCGACTAAGTCATTTTTATGATAAACCAACTTCGCCATTTGCTGTAGCGCATCATTCAAGCGGGTCTTAAAGTCCCCGCCTGAAACATCGAGTTGACTGTTATTAAAATAGAATGTCGCTTGTTTCAGAAAGTCCACTAATTGTTGATTGATTGAATCCCCTAAATCTTGATTCTCAGTTGTCTTCTCAGCTTTCACAGCAGCAAAGTTTTTGATGGCACTTGAGACATTCGCTGTGGTAATATACTTTTCAACTCGCAAGTACGTTTTAATATGATTCATGAATTCCGCATCAACCGGTAAGTTAATTAACATTTGATTCTTAGTACTTTGAATAACTAATTGTGCTTCATCATTCCATAATCCATCATAGTCTGGTGTAATCACTTTAACTTCTAGGTTGGGGTTACTGTTCTTCCGATAAGCATAGTCATCAACATACAAGTTATAACTGAAGTTGTACCGGTTATCAAAAGCACGTCCGCTGGCATGAATATTCTTATAAGAAAAACTGTTCCGACCAACATTCGCATCAAAAATATCAACTGCTAATTTATTATCAACATCCGTTTCATTTAAATCGATATTATTAATTAGCCGTGTCACTTCTTGTTCTTCATCCGTCTGGAAGACAAAGCTTTTAAGATTTTGCCGAATTAAATTTTCACTAATCAAAATTTTAAGTGCCATTTCGACCTGTTTACGTAAAGCTAGCTTATCTTCATTCACTGAACGAATTAATAAATTAGTAATGTTATTCAACGTAGGTTTAATATTTTGATCCACGTATTTAATCATGAACAATACTTTCAGAACTGCAATATTAAATTGATCATCAGGATCAGGTACAATCCGTGAGTTTTCTTCAGCTTGTTTGATCACTTTAGCATTGTCAGTTTCATTCAACCATTTTTCTAGGGAAGGATAGAATTGATCTAAAGAAACCAACGCATCACTTTCCTTATCTGCATTTCGTTCTGCCGTTTCCTTGAAAAAAGCTAGTAAAGAACGTTCACCACGCGATAAATTAGCACCCTGGATCGAATGCTTAGAGATTTGCGTTAAGATGTTCGCCAATAGATTAAATTGATAAGGAACGAATGGATAAACATCTGCGTAGTTTTGCGCACTATTATATAAACGTAGCTCTGGGCTATCTTCAAAAACCAACATTGAGTCAATATCATTCTCATGATTTGGATAGTCCGCTTCTAAGAAATCTTGAGCCCCATTATTTTTAGCTAGAATTCGCTTTTGAATAACTTCATCCGCATTTGCAGATGATAATGAAAGTGTTGTTTCAAAGCGCCCTTTGATTTTAGAAAAATCGAGTGCAGCTGAACCAGCAATATCTGTGATCTTATCAATTGCTTGTTGACTAGTTACAATGACCCAGGCCTTCCCACGCGTTTTGTTACCTAATTCTTCAACGATGGTCTGTAATTGTAACGTTAGTGAGCTGTTACCACCAATGTATTGCCCAATTTCATCAACAAGAAAAACAATGTGTTCATTATTACCTTTTGCCTGTAAGTATTCTTCAACTAGAACCGCAAAATCTTCAATACTGATTTGATATTCTTTGTCATACTTAGCAAACCAATTACGTGCCGCCGATTCTGAAAAGTAGTCAATTTTAACAAGCGCCTCAACAACCTCATCTTCTAAGAAATCAACTTCATTACGTGATTTCTCCCAGCTTTCTCCTTGAATAGCTTCAAAGGCTGCCTTAAATTCAGTAAACTTGTCTTTCTTATCTAATGCCCGTTCTAAATCGGCTAGTTGTGGAATAGTTGAATACCCAATACTGTTATTGAATACTTTTAAAAAGACATTTACTAAACTACTCTTCTCTTCAATTCCAGCAGCATGCTTCGACTCAACGTTAAATAAGATGACATTAGTTGGCGTATCAGCTGCTAGTTTCATATCAGCGATCGTCATGTCATCTTTAATCTTACGAGTCGTTTCGTCCCCTTCAGTAAAGAAATCAAAGGCTGTTTTGCCATTAATCTCTTTATTTTCAAGAATATACGATAGTATTTTTAAGAAGTGTGACTTACCAGAACCGAAGAACCCTTGAATCCAAACCCCCATTGAACTTGTATCGCCAAGAATCCCTTTTTTGTAAGCATCAAAGAAGGTCTTAAAATGCCCCTGTAATTCCTTAGTGACAACATACTCGTCTAATTCCTGGTAAACTTGTTCATCAGATGCTTGTGTTGCGGTAATAACACCTTCAATATTGCGATGAATATCTTTTAAAAACATATCATTAATTTTCATTTTTATCTCCCCTAGTTGATTCTGAATGCTCGATAATAATTAGCATCCCGATTAGTATCTAAAATAGTTAGTCTTAAACGATCATATTCTCCTGGATACATCATAATAACTGGCCGTTTAGTATAGACCAAATGCATCTTATTCAACACCGAATGAGCTCTAATAATGGGGTAGATTTCGCCAATACCGGTTAGAATCACAACGGCATCATCTACTACGCGTTCTCCGATATACTTTGTAAAGTACATCTGTGCGTCATCAAACTCTTCCATCTTCAGCAATCGATTAATTCGACTTGCGACAAATTTGATTCCGTGTTTTTGCTCCATTTGAACGATTTTTGATAGATAGCCTTTTTGCTCAATAAACTCCATCATAATCTCATATAAGTTGAATACTTGTAGGGTATAACCATTCGTTTCTGGAGCGTTCTGATTTTTTAAATTTCTAACATATTCTCGAACAACTAATTCATCTCTAGGATTGTAATCAAAAATATAATAGCCTACCTCATTACCGAGGCCACGGCTTTTCAAAAAGTCATCCGAGTTTAAAGTCTGTTCTAATACTTTAAATCGATCTTCAATATTCTTATCCATTTATTGCAATCCCCCTGTAATGGCTCTTATAATATCCGGCCGACCAATCACTCTTAGCCACTGCAAAACCTTGGGATCGATTACCTTTAACGTCATTAAATCTGCCTCACCATCTTCTCGGATCAACCCCGCCTCTAGCAAGTACTTCTTATATGCACTGCCTAAACGATTATAAGTATACGGCTTCCAACTTGCCACAGTTTCGTTAGTTCGTTGTTTTTCAGAGAAGAAAGCTTTATAATCCGTCACCGTTAGCTGCATTTGTCCCTTTTGCAACTGCACTTGATAAACCTCTAGCATAAATTCAAGTATTAGATCGTTCAGCAATAAAACTGAAATAAAGATTATAATTTTTTGATTATCAATGTTAAGTTTAGGAAATATGGCTTGAATTTCTTCATCTAAAATATTAACGCGTCGGCGTACTGTATTGAATATTTCTTTCGCACGACTGTTACTTGCTGCACCAAAAATATTTTCATTTTCACTAAGCCTTTGAATTTCATCACTAGTCATTCCATCATTAAGCATTTCTATGTATTGTTTCGTTTCGTAAAACCAGAACCGCTTTGAAACAAGGCTCGCGCTGTAGTTTTTACCGTCCATGATCATGCTCCTTTCGGAAGTCATTACGCTCAAACGTGATTACCCCAATATCATCAATATCGATCTTTAACGATTGGTGTATTTTTTCAGCGTTTCCGTTATGATTATCTCTGTTCATGTCAATTTATTAATTATATATTGACTCAAATTAGTAATTTCACTTAACTACTTTTCATTCATATTTTGGTCAATGAGAAGCGTCCAGAGTTTCTGATAACTCACTGGTATAACACACTTCTCTCTCCCATATTTCTTCGCTATTAACCTTTAAATAATGCTTTAATTATAGCATATGTTAAACAAACTAAATAAATTATTTGGAGCTAGCTAAATACTATTCATTTCATAAAAAAGAAAAACCAATGACAAAAATCCTCTGCAACAAAAAAGCCCTCACCCACCGCCAAACAATTCTTGGCAGGTGCATGAGGGCTATTTTATTTACATCATATCAAACAACGATAACTGATTTTCATCAGGGAGGTCATTCAATACGTTATTTTCTGTTAGGTATTCGATCAGTGTCTTGGAAACTTTCCCACGGTTGGATAAGTCTTCTTTAGATAAGAATGGTTTTTCTTCGCGGGCGGAAACGATTTGTTTGGCGACGTTACCGCCCAGACTTGGGACGGCACGGAATGGCGCAAGCAAGGTGTGGTCGTCTTGGATCAAGAAGTCAGATGAATCTGATTTTTCGATGTCGACCATCTTGATGTTAATCCCGCGTTCCAAACATTCGTTGGCGATTTCGAGAACCGTCAACAAATTCTTTTCCTTGGTGCTGGCTTCCATCCCTTTATCGGTGATTTCCTTCATGCGCGCTTTGACGCCTTCTTTACCTTGGGCCATGGCCACGAGGTCGAAATCTTCGGCACGCACACTGAAGTAAGCACAGTAATAGATAATTGGAAAGTAAACTTTGAAGTAGGCAATCCGCAACGCCATCAAAATATAGGCGGTCGCATGGGCCTTGGGGAACATGTACTTAATTTTTAGGCAGGAATCAATGTACCAGTCTGGCACATTTTCATTGTCGCGCATGGCTTGTTGCCAGTCATCCGGAATCCCTTTACCCTTACGAACGCGTTCCATGATGTTAAACGACATGCTATCATCCATACCCCAGTGAATTAAATCCATCATGATGTTATCACGACAACCGATAACGTCTTTTAGGGTGACAACGCCTTTGTTAATCAGTTCTTCGGCATTGCCCAACCACACGTCAGTCCCATGAGAAAGACCAGAAATTTGCAGTAATTCTGAGAACGTCGTGGGGTGCGTTTCTTCGAGCATTCCGCGGACAAACCGCGTCCCGAATTCTGGTACACCGAGCGTGCCCATTTTCGAATTAATCTGTTCTGGCGTTACCCCGAGTGAATCAGTGCCGGAGAACAAGGCCATCACACCAGGATCATCGGTTGGAATCGTCTTGGGATCAATCCCCGATAAATCTTGCAGCATCCGGATCATGGTCGGATCATCATGGCCCAGGATATCGAGTTTTAAGATATTATCATGGATCGAATGGAAATCAAAATGGGTTGTCTTCCAGGCTGCATCTTGATCGTCAGCTGGGAATTGGATTGGTGTGAAATCATAGATGTCCATGTAATCCGGCACAACAATGATTCCGGCCGGATGTTGACCCGTCGTTCGTTTAACGCCTGTTGAGCCTTTGGCAAGACGATCGACTTCTGCGCCGCGGAAAGTTTGTTCGGTATCACGTTCGTAGGCTTTGACATAGCCGTAGGCGGTTTTATCAGCAACCGTCCCGATCGTCCCAGCGCGGAACACGTTATTTTCCCCGAACAAGACTTTGGTGTAGTTATGCGCAACCGGTTGGTAATCACCGGAGAAGTTCAAATCGATATCGGGCACTTTATCCCCGTGGAAGCCAAGGAAGGTTTCAAATGGAATATCATGGCCGTCTTTATCAAGTGGTGTCCCACATTCAGGGCAGTCCTTATCGGCTAAATCGTAACCCGAACCGACTTCCCCTTTGGTATAAAATTCGGAGTAATGACAGTTGGGACAGCGATAATGTGGCGGCAATGGATTAACTTCGGTAATCCCGGTCATCGTTGCGACTAAACTCGACCCAACGGACCCCCGGGAACCAACCAAGTACCCATCCTTACCACTCTTATACACGAGCTTTTGCGAAATCAGGTAGATAACGGAGAAACCGTTCCCGATGATACTCTTCAATTCCTTATCAAGGCGGGCCTGCACGATTTCAGGGAGTTCATCCCCGTATAATTCATGCGCACGATTCATCGTTAAGGTTTGAATTTCATCTTCGGCACCCGCCATCTTCGGCGTGTACAACTTATCTTTGACCGGTGTGATTTCATCAATCATATCGGCGATTTGGTTCGGGTTCGTCACCACGAGTTCTTGGGCAATATCGGCACCAAGAAAATCGAACGCCGTCAACATTTCATCGGTTGATCGGAAATGAACATCCGGTAATTGTGACCGGTTCAATGGATTAGCCCCACCCATTGAGTGAATCAAAATCTTACGATAGATTGAATCTTCTGGATTCAAATAATGTGTATCCCCAGTTGCGACAACTGGTTTATCCAATTCAGCACCGAGTTTGACCATGTTGCGAATGATTTCTTCAAGCGCCCGATTATCGCGAACTAATTCACGTTCTAATAATGGTGCGTAAACGGCTTTTGGCATTACTTCGAGGTAATCGTAATACTTCGCGCGATCGCGTGCTTCTTGGTACCCTTTTTGCATCATCGCTTCGAAGACTTCACCGCTGGCACAAGCTGAACCGACTAAGATCCCTTCACGTAAGGCATCCAAGCGACTCTTTGGCAAACGCGGCGTGCGATAATAGTATTCGGTCATCGATGCTGAAACCAGTTTAAATAAGTTCTTCAACCCAGCTTGGGTTTGCGCCATTAAAATCGCATGCGCTGGCCGTGCTTGTTTATACGCATCGCCAATCCCAACGCGATCATTTAGTTGATTGACGTTGACCATCCCATACATGTCGGCCGCTTCGGCTTCTAATTTGTATAACAAATAACCAGTTGATTCAGCATCGGCGTTAGCACGATGATGGTGTTCCAAGTTAATTTTATACCGCTTGGTTAACGTATCGAGTTTATGATTTTTATATTCTGGATGAAGCATCCGGGAAACTTCCAACGTATCGATGACGGGATTTTCAATCTGACCGAGGTCGTTGCGCCCATAGCCAGCATTGATAAAGCCCATATCAAACGTCACGTTATGCCCAGCTAAGACGGCGTCGCCCGCGAATTTTTTAAACAGCGCTAGGACTTCGGCTTCTTTCTTAGCACCGTGCACCATTTCATTGGTGATACTCGTCAATTGCGTGGTGAAAGCTGATAACGGGTGACCGGGATCAATAAATTCATCGAACGAGCCAATCACTTCGCCATCTTTCATTTTGACAGCGGCCAATTCGATAATCGAATCGTAAACGGCTGACAATCCAGTCGTTTCCACATCGAAAATCACGTATTCAGCATGGTCGAGTGCTTCATCGCGCAAGTTATACGCGACTGGCGTGCCATCGTTGACTAAATTGACTTCGACACCGTACAAAATCTTAACGCCGTTCTTCTTCCCTGCTGCATAAGCATCTGGGAAAGCTTGTAAGTTATAATGATCGGTCACCGCAATCGCGGATTGGCCCCATTTAGCGGCTTGTTGAACGAAGTCGCCAATCTTGTTGGTCGCATCCATTTGTGACATATTGGTGTGCAAATGCAGTTCGACGCGCTTGCCATTTTCAGCGGTATCTTGGCGTTTGGGATGGCTAACTTCGACCAAATCATTGGCATTGACCACGAGATCGCGCATGAAGTTATCTTCTTGAACACTCCCGCGCACCTTGAACCACATGCCTTTATCGATGGCTGCGAAGATACTTTCGTCGCCGTTATCCCGGGAGAATTTCTTGACCGTAAATGATGATGAGTAATCCGTCATCTTCAAGATTAAGAGCTGGCGGCCAGAACGTAAAACGCGGACTTCTTTATCAAATACAAACCCTTCAATGACAACGGAACGTTCTTCTTCATTGATTGTAATCATCTGACGGGTTGGTTCAGCAGGATTTAAGCCGCGACCCATTGAAATCGGGCCATCGACTGGTTTGCCTTCTGATTGACGTTTTTCTTTAAGTGCTTCATTTTTCTTGATCGCTTCGGCTGCCGCTTGTGCGCGGGCTGCATCTTGTTCAGCCTTCTTCGCTTGAAAATCTTCGATTGCCTTTTGTGAGGCGGATTCGTCAATCAAGGGTTGAATCGCAAACTTGGGAAAACCAAGCCGTTGATAACCAGCTTGGATTGTCGTTTGCGCTTGATTTAAGAAGAACGTCTTCACGATGTCGTTTTCGACAACTAAAAAGACGTTGTGACCGTCGATATAGGGGGTCTCTTTTTCACACAATTCGTGCAACATTGAAGATTGAATCCCACTATGGTTAATGACGTATTCCCAATAAGCTGCTAAAACGCCACCGTCTAATTCGGTTGCATCGGTGGTGATTTCCACTGAAACACCCGCAATCGCTTTGAATGCTGCTTCTAGATACTGTTCAAACGTTGTGTAAACAGCATATGGCAAAACGGATTCGAAATGTAATTTAAAAGTCCACCGTTTGGATGTTTCGTGGACAACGACTTGTTCTACTTGGCCAGTTTTGAAGCCAGGATAATTCGCAACATCCGCGGGTAAATCAATTTGTTCTAATAATTTTTGAAACAGTGCGGTTTGATCTAATGCCACAAAAGGGCCTCCTCATATTCAGAAAGTTAAATAAAAGGGGCTAGGACAAATATGATTCTGTCTCAGCCCTTTTTAGATGTCCGAACATTTATAATGTAAACGTGCTTTTTGAAACTGCCTCTTGCGCTTAACTACAATCCGCGAACGATCGACGTTGTCGCTCATTCACGAATTTAAGTTAATGCTTGGAGCCAAACGGTTTCAAACGCACTCTATTCCTAAACGTGCTTTTCAAGCTAACTTTCTGCGCTTAGCGCTGGGAATCAAATTATCGACTGCGTCGTTAATTCGCTTCCCTGTGCTAATGCTCAAAAGTTGACCGAGCTTGAACGCACTCTATTCAGCTTCTGTTGTCTCTGAAGCCAATAGGATACTTAATGAATTAATCAATTCATCCTTCTTCACTTCTAGGGTTTCACCCGTCTTACGTAATTTAACTTCGACGATTTCTTCTGCTGCTTTTTTACCAACTGTGATGCGGATTGGTAAGCCGATTAAGTCACTGTCGGCAAACTTAACGCCAGCCCGTTCTTTACGATCATCAACTAAGACTGAGTAACCTGCTTCTTCAAGTAAGTTTTCGATCTGTTCAGCTAATAAGACTTGGTCAGCATCTTTGACATTGACCGGTACGACATGCAAGTCATAAGGGGCAATCGCGCTTGGCCAAACTAAGCCGTTTTCATCAGCTTGTTGTTCCGTAATCGCTGATAAGAGGCGACTCACACCGATTCCGTAAGAACCCATGATAATTGGTTTCGCACGGCCATTTTCATCTAAGAAAGTGGCACCGAATTGTTCAGTGTAACGTGTGCCTAGTTTGAAGATATGCCCAATTTCAATCCCCTTTGTAAAGTGCAAGTTCCCTTGACCATCAGGTGATGTTTCGCCTTCTTGAACGAAACGTAGGTCTGAATAATCAGCTACGGTAAAGTCGCGCTTGCTGTTGACATTCGTGAAATGGTGATCGGCTTCATTCGCCCCAACCACGGCATTCACCATGGCTTCGACACTGTAATCAGCAACGATTTGTAAGTCTTCTGGCGCGTTAACTGGTCCGATTGAACCCATTGGTGCGTTCATTGTTGCTAAGACTTGTTCTGGGGTTGCCATTTCTAAGAAATCAGCATCTAAGAAGTTCTTCAACTTCACATCATTAACTTCAAAATCGCCACGCACTAAGACCAAGACCGGTTGGTCGTCAGCGATAAAGAGAACACTCTTGATGATTTGTTGTGCTGGGACGTCTAATTTAGCAGCCACTTCTTCAATTGTGTGGGCATCGCCAGTCGCTACTTTTTCAAGCTCTAATTGCACATCACTTGAGTTTTGCTTAGGACGGACACTCGTTGCCATTTCAAGGTTGGCAGCATAATCACTTTGGTCTGAATAAACAATCGTATCTTCCCCAATTTCAGCAATCGCAGAAAATTCCATTGAATCCTTACCACCCATGGCACCGGCATCCCCAACGATTGCGCGGAAGTCTAACCCACAGCGTTCAAAAATGTTGGTGTAAGCTTGGTACATTTGGCGGAAAGTTGTATCCAAATCAGTTTCATTGGCTGAGAATGAATAAGCATCTTGCATGATGAATTCACGGCCGCGTAATAAACCGTAACGTGGACGATCTTCGTCACGATACTTCGTTTGGATTTGATATAACGTTAATGGTAATTTTTTGTATGATTTGATTTCATTGCGCACCAAGTCAGCGAAAGTTTCTTCGTGTGTTGGGCCTAAGATGAAGTCGCGGCCATGACGGTCCTTGAACTTGAATAAGTTATCGCCATAGGTTTCGTAACGACCTGATTCTTCCCACAATTCAGCAGGTAAAATCCCTGGCATTTGCATTTGAACGGCGTCAATCTTGCTCATTTCATCTTTGATGATGGCTTGGATGTTTTCCAAGACGCGGAATGCTAAAGGTAAGTAACTGTAAACACCAGCAGATACTTGGTGAATATAGCCGGCCCGTAACATCATCCGATGGCTCTTAGCCTCGGCCGAGTTAGGCACTTCCTTTAAAGTTGGGATAAATAATTTTGACTGTTTCATAATCTGTTATGCCTCCAAAAATAATCTAAAAGAAAAAGCGTTGAATATCGTTCCATGTAACCAAGACCATTAAGACGACCATGATGCCGACCCCGACAAGGGTGACAATGCCTTCTTTTTCCGGTGAGATGGGTTTACCGCGAATCGCTTCAATCACGTTGATCACGAGCTTACCACCATCGAGGGCTGGAATTGGAATCAGGTTCATAATCCCCAAGTTGACGGATAAGAACGCTAAGAAGTAGACGAGCATTGTAAAGCCTTGACTCGCGAATTGCGTCGTCATTGAATACATGCCGACTGGTCCGGCTAGTTTATTGAGTGAAAAACCACCCGTTAAGAATGACCCGAGAATTTTAAAAATCTGGGTCGCATTCGCCCATGATTGGGTGAAGCCATATTTCAACTTAGCCCCCACGCTATGGTTGAGTCCAGCTGTCACACCAATTTGGCCGACTTTCCCCTTTTGTCCCTCGACTTTCACCGCTTTAGGTGTGATTTCGAGTGACTTAGTTTGCTTTGCCCGTTTAACCTGGACATTCACTGGTTTATTCGGATATTTTGCAATCACCGAGCTGAAATCAGTAAACGTCGTGACTTTTTTGCCAGCAACTTTCACTAACCGGTCATCCATTTTAAGCCCGGCTTTTTGTGCTGGCGAGTTTGGCATCACTGTGCCAACAATCGCTTTGTTTTGTGGGACGCCACCGTTTAAAAAAGCAAAGAGCGCAAACGCCACAATCGCAAGGATAAAGTTGTTGAACGGTCCTGCGAAGTTGGTCAACATCCGATTGATTAAACTAGCCGACTGGAATTGAACATCCACGGGTGCGATTTGCACTTCCGTTCCGTCTGATTCAACAATCGTTGCATCGTGACTGACCGAATAACGTTTTAATTCGGATTCGTCACCACTTTCATAGCCTTCAATCCATAATTCTTTTTGCAAGTCAGTTTTTGCAATTTGAAATGGGACACCGTTTAACGTGGTTACTTTGTCACTTGTATTAATTTTTTGAACAGTTTCTTGTTCGTCTAACAGCAAGGTTGCTTGCGTGCCGGCTTCGATTTCAGATTCATCATCCGCCATCCCTGCCATGCGGACATAGCCGCCAAGTGGTAACCAACGAATCGTATAAGTCGTGCCATTTTTGCGCGTTGCAAATAATTTTGGCCCCATGCCAATTGAAAATTCACGCACCAAAATACCAGAACGTTTCGCCATGTAAAAGTGGCCAAATTCATGCACCACTACTAAAATGCCAAATATGATAATAAACGCAATAATCGCCGCCAATAGAGTACGACTCCCTTCTAAATGCGTATTTCAATACTCTCATTTGATATGAACTGTTATATTATATCACGAATTCCTTAGAAACAAGAAAAGCGTTTAGCGCAAACCAAAAAGTTGCGCTAAACGCTAGATAATATTGACTTTTAAAAACGTGCTTTTTGGTTGCAACAACTTCCGCTTAATCTAAAAATTCAAATAATCCTAAAACCGGGATTATTCGAATTTTTGTATTAATGCTCAGTTGCTAACCGCCACAAACGCACTCTAAATCATGCCAAACAAGTGTAGTAGCGGTAAGACAAACAACATGCTGTCAAAGCGATCTAAGATGCCGCCGTGACCTGGTAAGATTTTACCTGAGTCTTTAACGCCATAATAGCGTTTGTAAGCTGATTCGACTAAATCGCCTAATTGACCGGCAATTGAGAAGATCAACGTTAAACCTAACATGACAGGCATTGAATAAGCTTGTGGGAAGAAGTTTAAATAAATAGCTGCGACCACTAATGCTGATAATGTCCCGCCAATTGAACCTTCCCAAGTTTTATTGGGGCTGATAGCTGGCCACATTTTATTCTTACCAAACATCCGTCCGAATGTGTAGGCACCGATATCTGTCATCCAGATGACCAATAAGATATACATCACAGTGTCAAAACCACCAATATTTCGCGTTGCGGCTAAATAATGGAAGCCTAAGCCGATATAGAGACTGGCTAAGGTTGTGACACCCATATCATCGAAGTTAACCCGGTTTTTCGTGAAGACTGTGATGGCTAATAAAATGGCAACGAAGAAGTAGAATAAATCAAATTGTGACACACCTGCTGGTAACCAGTTAAAGGCGCCTTTGGGTGAGGCTAAACTTAACACCGCTAGTCCGGCGATGGTTGCATCAGGTGAGACAATAATTCGTTTACGCATGATGAAAACTTCTGATAAGGCAACGAGTGCTAAAACGGCTGCCGCGATATCAATGTAAATACCACCAAAGAAAATGATGGGGATAAAGATGATTAAAGCAATTGTTGCTGTAATGACACGTTGTTTCATAATTGTATTTCCTCCTATTTAAGACCGCCAAAACGACGATTACGTTTTTGGTAAGCGCCGATTGAGCGTTCAAACACTGCTGGGGTAAAGTCTGGCCAGAATTCATCTACGAAAACAAGTTCGCTGTAAGCAATTTGCCAGAGTAAGAAGTTCGAAATTCGCTCTTCGCCACTCGTCCGAATCAATAATTCTGGGTCAGCATATTCCCCTAAAAAGCCAGTCATCAAGTAATCACTAATCAACGCATCGTCGATTGCATCGACCTCAATTGTACCATTTACCGCATCTTTAGCAATTTGCTTAACCGCTTGTTGGATTTCGTCACGCGACCCATAATTGAGTGCAAAGTTCAAAATCATCCCTGTGTTATCAGCCGTATCGGCCATCGCATTGTTAGCCGCTTTTTGCGTCTTTTCTGGTAATTCTTGAATATTACCCATGACTTTCACACGGACGTTTTCAGCAATCAATTCCGGCATGAACGTATCAAAAAAATCGACCGGTAACTGCATCAAGAAGTTCACTTCGTCATTTGGACGCTTCCAGTTTTCAGTTGAAAAAGCGTACAACGTTAAGACTTTAACACCCATTCGACTGGCCGTTTTGGTAATCGTCTTAACGTTTTCCATTCCTGCTTTATGCCCAGCGATTCTTGGCATTAAGCGTTTCTTCGCCCACCGACCGTTACCATCCATGATGATGGCAACGTGGTTGGGGATATTGGTGGGATCTAGTTGTTGTGCGTCTGTTTTTTTATTTGTAAACACCACATACTCCTCCAGTTTCAATAACTCTCATATGATTGTACCAAAAATCACAGGAAGTGACTATTTAAAATCAACCGATTGTCACCGGCATTGTACAAACTGAACCGCCCATTCTGCACTTTTTGAGTTCTTCCCAGATGATTTTTATCCACGATTAAGCCTTTAATACCAACGATTCCCGCCACAACGTACTGTTGCCGCTATCACATTGAAATTTATTGTTAAATATTAGTAGATTCCTATAGTTATTGGCATGTAACAGGTTAAATATGATAAACTAATACATACCTTAAACAGAAAAAGGGAGTTTATTATGCGAAAAACCTTCGAACTCTTTCGACTTGATTGGCGTCGAATCTTAAAAAGCCCGATCGCTCTTCTATTAATTATTGCCCTCATTATCATTCCATCGCTCTACGCGTGGTTTAATATCTGGGCGTTATGGGACCCTTATAGTAAAACGCAAGACTTAAAAGTCGCTGTTTACTCAGCCGATCAAAGTGTTGTCATTGCTGACAAAAAAGTCGAGATTGGCGCCGAACTAATTAGCCAATTAAAGAAAAACGACAAATTAGGCTGGCAATTTACTTCGAGCAAAAAAGAATTAGATGACGGCGTAAAAACGGGGAAATACTACGCCGGAATTTACGTGCCCAAAAACTTCTCAAAGGATCTCGTTAGTTTCGTCGATGGCAAGATTCAAAAGCCAAAGATAGTCTACTCATCTAATGATAAGATTAACGCGATTGCGCCTAAAATTACCAGTGCGGGTGCAACTACGCTTCAGTCCACCATTTCAGAAGAATTCGTCTCAACCGTTGGTAAAACATTGATGAGTACCCTAAACAAGGCCGGGATTGATCTCGATACAAATCTCCCCGTCATTAATCGTTTCTCGAGCCTCATTCTCAAAACAGGCCAACAAATTCCAGAAATTAACCAATACGCAGAACAAGTGCTTAATCTACAAAAGAAACTACCGGAAATGGCATTAAAGCTTACCCAAGCCAACGAGTTCGCGGCCTTTTTACCACAAGCAAATGCCATGGCGCAAAAAGTAGTCGGCATCAATCAATACTTACCACAAGTTGAAGCAGCCGGTCAGCTCGCAACGAAAGTTCAGGCTAAGATTCCAGAAATCCAAAGTGCTGGCAAACAAGTTGCCACACTCGATTCTGATTTCGATGGCATCGCCAATACTTTAACGAACGGCATTAACGAAGCTCAAACTGGTTTAGATGTGTTAAACAAAACACAAAAAGTCTTACCGGACTTAATGACTTTTAGCCAAACGGCCCAAGGTGTCGCGGGTCAATTACAATCAGACTTAATCCCTAAACTCCAAGCTGCTTTACCGGTCATTCAAAAAACGGTGGATCAAGGGTTAGCCATTACCAATCAATTGGCAACTAACATTTCAACTAATTTAACGGCCGTCAATAGTTTGCTGAGTCAACTCAAAGAGGATCCCAATAATGCTGAACTCAAGCAAGCGCTCAAAGAAGCGCTCCAGAACTTATATGATCACACCGCTACCTTGCAAACCCATGCGACTCAACTTGCGACAACCCTCCAAAACTTGCAAGACAGCTACAATCAGTCAGCAGTGGCGAATGGTCAACCGGAATCACATGCACTTGATACACCGATTAAACATTTAAATACGTTGGCGACCCAACTCGGCGTTTTTAAAGGCCAAGTTGATGACCTTCTCGCCCATTACGATGATTTATCAATTGACGATTTGCAAACCAAGATTAATGGTTTGATTCAATACGCCGACCAAGTCGAAGACAGCGTCGCTAAGATTCAAGCGGCCCATATCGGTGACAGCGTCAAAAATATGCTCGACCGCTTTTCAACATTAATTGCTAGCGGTAACGCCGTCTTAACACAGCTTAACGGCGAAGTTTTACCGAAACTCCCCGCACTCTTATTCAACACACAAAAGACGCTCCAACAAGCCATCGA
Organism: Latilactobacillus curvatus JCM 1096 = DSM 20019; assembly: GCF_004101845.1. NCBI lineage: Bacteria > Bacillati > Bacillota > Bacilli > Lactobacillales > Lactobacillaceae > Latilactobacillus > Latilactobacillus curvatus. The sequence goes on from NZ_CP026116.1 coordinate 845,245, forward strand.
CTATCTGCAAAAATATGCTCAGCAGTTACCAGCGTTGAAACAAGAAATTCATGACGCGAATACATTATTAAATGGCAATATGGGCACGATTATCTCTGGATTAAACACCGCTTCTGACGTTTACCAGAATGATTACCCACTACTCAAAAATAAACTGCAACTGGCAACCAGTTTCATCAACAATGACTTACCAGGCATCGAAAACGACTTAACAACGACGCTCAACATGGCCAACGAGAAATTCCCACTCGTTAAAACCGCCTTAAATGATGCGACCAACCTCATCAACAATGATTGGCCATTCTTACGTAGCGGGATCCAAAAAGGCGCTGAGGCGATTCGCAAACAACAAAAGACGGTCGATCTCAAAGATCTGATTAAATTACTTCGCCGCGATGCAACTAAGGAAAGTAATTTCTTAGCCAAACCGGTTGAACTGAAAGAAAAACACGTCTACCCGATTAAGACCTATGGCTCAGCAAGTGCGCCGTTCTACACAGCCCTTTGTCTCTGGGTTGGTGCACTTCTTTTGAGTAACATCGTCTTAACCAACTTCGCGTTAGACGACAAACAAAAGAATCAGTACACTAAGAAACAGCAATTTATTGCTCGCTGGCTAACCTACATCGTCATTGGTGTCGCCCAAGCCGTGATTGTGACGCTTGGTAATATTTTCTTATTGAAGGCCTACATCGTTGATAAACTACCGCTAATCTTATTAGCCGTCTTCCTGAGCATGGTCTTCATGACAATTGTTTACGTTCTCGCCGCGATGTTCGGGAACGTTGGTAAAGGAATTGCGATGATTGTCTTGGTGCTTTCCATCTCTGGCGGTGGCGGGAACTTCCCAGTTGTCCTCTCCGATCAATTCTTCCAGTTTATTAACCCCATTTTACCGTTCACATACGGGGTCAACCTCTTACGCGAACCAACTGGTGGGATTTACGCACCGAACCTCTGGCATAACTTTATCATCCTAGCGCTCTTTGCGGTTGTTTTCTTCCTAATTGGCCTCTTCCTGAAAGATCGAATCAATCCATTCTTTGAAAAACTCCACAAAGAAGCGACGAAGAGTAAAATTATTCATTAACGCAAAAAAAGCCCCGCCACTGTTGTGGCGGGGCTTTTTGCATCCATTAGGGATTAACCTTCTGTGATTTCTTTTTCTTTGTTCTTGGCGATTTCGTCAATCTTCTTCGTTGCTTCATTCGTCAATTTTTGAACTTGTTCTTCTAAATCATGCATTTCATCTTCACTAATCTCGCTTGCTTTTTCAGCTTTTTTCAAGCTGTCCATTGCATCACGACGTGCATTTCTGATGGCAACTTTGCCGATTTCAGCTTCTTTACCAACTTCTTTAGCAATTTCCTTCCGACGTTCACCAGTTAATTGTGGAATTACTAAACGGATTACTGAGCCATCGTTGGCTGGTGAAATCCCTAAATCAGCTGTATAAAGAGCTTTTTCGATATCTTCAAGCGCACCCTTGTCATAAGGGGTAATCAACAAGACCCGTGCTTCTGGGACTGTAATTGCGGCGATTTGGTTAAGTGGTGTCATTGCACCGTAATACTCAACATTCACGCGGTTGACCAAGCTTGCATTCGCGCGACCAGCACGAATTTGGCCTAATGTTCTTTGTAATGAAGCTTCTGCTTTTTCCATGCTTGCTTTTGCTTCATCTAAAATTGGATTTGCCATATTATTCTCCTCCTTCGATCGTTGTCCCGATGTTGGCACCTTCAACAACTTTTTTGATATTGTTTGGTTCGTTTAAGTTGAAGACTACCAATGGGATATCATTGTCCATTGATAAAGTACTTGCAGTTGAATCCATCACTTGCAAGCCTTTGTTGATAATATCTAAATGTGTTAATGTGTCGAATTTAACGGCACTTGAATCAGTGTTAGGATCAGCAGAGTAAACACCATCAACGTTGTTCTTAGCCATCAAGATCACATCTGCATCAATTTCAGCAGCTCGTAATGCAGCCGTTGTATCTGTTGAGAAGTAAGGGTTCCCTGTCCCACCAGCAAAAATCACAACGCGGCCTTTTTCTAAATGACGAACAGCCTTCCGACGGATATAAGGTTCTGCGATTTGACGCATTTCAATTGATGTTTGCACACGCGTTGGGACACCAATGCTCTCTAAGTTATCTTGTAAAGCTAAAGCATTCATGACCGTTGCCATCATGCCCATATAATCGGCTTGCGCACGTTCCATGCCCATTTGTTCACCAGTCACACCACGCCAGATGTTCCCACCGCCACAGACAATGGCAATTTGAACCCCTAAATCGTGAACTGATTTGATTTCGTTTGCGACTACTTTAACAATTTCAGGGTTAATTCCGAAACCTTGGTCGCCAGCAAGTGCTTCACCACTCACTTTTAAGACGATGCGTTTGTATTTTGTATTTGACATGATTGATATCCCTCCGTTGATTACTAGGCTCATTTTACCATATTTAATAAGTTATTTGGGTATGCGATTCTGAATTATCGTAAAACTGCAAAAAAAAGGAGCGCAAATTGCGTTCCCTTTTTGAAGCAAAATAAGCTTATTTGATTTGGCCCATGACTTCATCAACAAAGTTATTTTCTTTTTTCTCGATCCCTTCACCAACTGTGAAACGAACGAAACCTTTAACGCTACCGTTCTTAGATGCAACAAATTGTGCAACAGTTTGATCTGAGTCTTTGATGAAAGCTTGGTCGTTCAAGCTGATTTCTGACAAGAACTTGTTAACACGGCCTTCAACGATCTTAGGAATGATGTTTTCTGGTTTGCCTTCGTTCTTTGTTTCTTCAGTTAATACTTCACGTTCGTGATCCAATGTTTCAGCAGGAACATCTTCACGAGAAACGTATTGAGGGTTAACAGCTGAAACGTGCATTGCAACGTCATGAGCTGCTTCATCGTCAGCACCTTCTAAAGTAACTAATGAAGCGATTTGGCCACCATTGTGTAGGTATGCGCCAAAGTGATCGCCATCATTTTTTTCAACTAATTCGAAACGACGGAAGCTGATCTTTTCGCCGATAACAGCAGTTAAGTTGATTACTGAGCTAGCAATTGTGCCTTCGCCCATTGGTAATGCTTCTGCAGCTGCCATGTCAGCTGGTTTGTTTTTAGCGATTGTTTCAGCAATATCTTTCAATAAAGCTTTGAATTGATCGTTTGAAGCAACGAAGTCAGTTTCTGAGTTCACTTCAACGATTGCAGCAGTGTTACCATCGATGGCGATGCCTGCTAAACCTTCAGCAGCAATGCGGTCGCTCTTCTTAGCAGCCTTTGCCATCCCTTTTTCACGTAAAGCATCGATTGCTTGAGCAACGTCGCCGTTACTTTCTACAAGGGCTTTTTTAGCGTCCATGATCCCAACGCCAGTTTTCTTACGTAATTCCATTACTTGAGCAGCTTTAATTTCAGCCATAATTCATACCTCCGACAATTTATATTCAATATAATTGGTTTAAAAAAAGCTGTCCCACAAGTCAGGCAGTATTTGCGAAACCTCTAAGACAGCTTATTTGAATCTACTATTTAGCGTCAGTGTTAGTATCGTTGTCGCCTTCAACTGCTTCAACGATTTCTTCCATTGAGTCTACTGATTTGTTTTCTGCAGCAAATGTAGCTTCTTCAACATCATCTTCACCTTGACGGCCTTCGATGATAGCATCAGCCATTTTAGCTGTGATTAAACGAACAGCGCGGATAGCGTCATCGTTTGATGGGATAATAACATCAATATCATCAGGATCTGAGTTAGTATCAACCATAGCAACGACTGGGATATTTAATTTTTGTGCTTCCTTGATAGCAATGCGTTCTTTACGAGGATCAACAACGAACATTACGTCTGGGATGCGAGGCATATCTTCGATACCGCCTAAGAATTTTTCGAGTTTTTCTTGTTGTTTCTTCAACAAGGCAACTTCTTTCTTAGGTAAACGATCGAATGTACCATCTTCGTCCATTGCTTTGATTTCTTTAAGACGTTTGATCCGTTTTTGGATTGTGTCCCAGTTAGTCAAAGTCCCACCTAACCAACGGTGGTTTACAAAGTATTGGCCTGCACGTACTGATTCTTCAGCAATTGCATCTTGTGCTTGTTTCTTAGTACCAACGAATAAGAATACACCTTCATTAGCAGCTTCTTCTTTAACGAAGTCATAAGCATCGTCAACCATGCGAACTGTCTTTTGCAAGTCGATGATGTAGATACCATTTCTTTCAGTAAAGATAAATTTCTTCATTTTTGGGTTCCAACGACGTGTTTGGTGACCGAAGTGAACACCCGCTTCTAATAATTGTTTCATTGACAATACAGCCATGTCAACAGACCTCCATATGGTTTTTTTCGACCACTGGTTTCACTTTTTTAGAGAACTTGTCGCCAAGCACCTCTCTAGAAATCAACCAGTGTGAATTATTTTTTGGTATTGAAATACCGTTTAAAAGTATACTAAAAATAACAAGGCGCGTCAACAAGAACTTACATGCCGCCCAATTGTTTCTGATAACGGGTTGCATCTTGTGGTTGGTGGCTCACTGAGGTAACGCCACTCACTGTTTCAACCGCTCGATAGCCCGCTTTTAGCGCGACTTGCTGACTCGCCACGTTTTCGTGTGCAGCAATGATACTCAACTGGTCAAGTTCCAATTCACTGGCCGCGTATTGTTCAATGGCGGCTAGTGCGCGATGCATGACACCTCGTCCGCGGAAAGCTTCATCTAACCAATAGCCAACTTCACCCGCACGATTCAAGTCGTCAATATTGTGGACATCAATCGTACCAACTAACTGGTGGTCATCCCAAATCGTTGCCATCCAAAGTTCCTGGTTTGCCATTTGTTGTTGCGCATATTTTAAAAAGCCAAGTTCATCGGCCACTGATTCGATATCGCCCACCCATGGTAACCAAGTATCGAGATTGACGCGATTTTGATCCACTAACTGAAATAACGCCGGCGCATCCGCTTCCGTCACAGGTTGTAAATGAATGTGTTGATCGACAACTAACTTAGGTTGCATATTGGTCTCTCCATTCTAAAATTGAGTTCTTGAAATGCCATGTTCCATTAAATATTGTTCTTTTTTGCGGCGGGGTTGATGTTTGAACGCATACTCTGCTTTAAGCGCCGCCGATTTATCACTAAACGTTTCAAAATATAATAACCGCACTGGTCGGCGCAATTTTGTGTACTTCGCACCTTTGCCAGCATTGTGCGTGGCAACGCGTTTGGTAACGTCGGTCGTGAACCCCCCATAAAAACTATGATCGGCGCAGACTAATACGTAAAAATAATAAGCCTTCTCAGTCATTGTCAGCCATGAATAACTTCGTGCGCATCTCTGGTGTATAGTGGCTGTCTTGGTCATAAATCGTCAGTTCCGGAAGCATTCGTAAGCCCCCTTTTTTACCATCTTTGACCGCTTCAATTAACACCATATTCGCTTCTTTGCCTGCTTTGGGATAAACAAACCGGACGCGTTTGGGTTCCATGCGTGCGGCGCGTAGTTCGTCACAGATTTCTAAGAACCGTTCGGGACGGTGGACTAAATACCCTTTACCATTCATCTTTAACAGGCCACTCATGGTTTGAACCACAGTGCGTAAGTCCGTTGCAATCTCATGCCGCGCCAGTGCCAGATGTTGATTGGGATTTTTTTGACTATTGGGTTCAACCTTAAAATATGGTGGATTACAGGTCACAATATCGACGCTGTCCTTATGAATCTTAGTGTTAACGTCTTTCAAATCCATATTGAGCATTGTCACCTGGTCGGTTAAGTCATTTAATTCAATTGACCGTTGTGCCATGTCGGCCAACCGTTCTTGAAGTTCAACACCGATAATTTGACCATTTGTTTTGGGACTCATGAATAATCCAACCGCCCCATTGCCTGCGCACAAATCGACAATCGTCCCGCGTTTTGGTAACTGGGCAAAGTCGGCTAACAACACCGCATCCATCGAATAGGAAAAGACGGATGGGCTTTGAATAATCTGAATATCTAAGCGAAATAATTGGTCAATTCGCTCATCTGCTTTTAACATCGTTCTACCTTCAACCTCATTTGTATTTAGGCATATTATAACAAAGAGTATCATTATTTGGTATAATGAGCAGATACTAGTCACGTTTGAAAGGAATCTAAACTATGTTTTTCTCATTTGCACGTTTTATCGTCCGCATTTTAGCCTGGTTATTGAATGGCAATTTGAAGGTCGAAAATAAAGAAGCCCTGCCCGAAGGGACTTATGTTTTAGTTGGCCCGCACCGGACTTGGTGGGATCCAATCTTCTTCGCACTTGCTGCTAGTCCCCGAAAGTTCACGTTCATGGCTAAAGAAGAACTCTTTAAAAACCCAATTTTACGCTTCATCTTAACCCACGCAAACGCATTTCCTGTGAACCGAACAAATCCTGGTCCATCGGCGATTAAAACGCCAGTAAAAGCCCTTCGCTCAAAAGAACTTTCGTTAATCATGTTCCCCACTGGTAGCCGCTATTCAAGCGAACTTAAAGGCGGCGCGGTCGTAATTGCCAAGATGGCGCGGGTCCCACTCGTACCAGCAGTCTACCAAGGACCATTAAAATTCTCTGATGTTTTAAAACGGAAAAAGATTACGATTCGTTTTGGTGAACCAATCCCAATCGATCCGAAATTAAAACTCAACGAAGAAAACTTAGAAATCGTCAATCATCAAATGCAAGCTGCATTTGACCAAATTGACCACGAAATTAACCCTGATTTTAAATATGAACTACCTGATAAAAAATAATAACAAAAAACTGCTAGATGATATCATCTAGCAGTTTTTTTAACGCGTTAAATTCTTAACCGCATTCGTCACCAATAGATAGACCGTAACTAATGCCACTGCAATCCAGCCAAATTGTGTTGGAATCGCTTGGAAATCAACGGCTTGTCTAAGCGGTGTCAATACCAGAATACCTCCAATTAACAAACTGATTAAACTCCCCAAGTAAACACGCCAATTTGCGTGATCCTTGAACGGTGATGCTGGTGTCCGTAATACATAAACCACTAGCATCTGCGTCAATAAACCAACGACGAACCAACTCGCTTGGAAAGCCCCCTGTTGAGCTGATGTTTGCAGGCCAAATCCAAACCAGAGAATCGCAAACGTTAAAATATCAACCATTGAGCTCAACGGTCCTAGAATAAACGCACTCTTCAGTAAGCCTTTAGTTGCCCACTGTGTTGGTTGGCGCAATTGATCTTCAGCAACCCGATCCCAAGGTAACCAGAGTTGGGCGACATCATACAGTAAATTCTGGACAAGAATTTGCAGTGACAACATTGGTAAAAATGGTAAACAGATGCTGGCAACCAGCACGCTCAAAACATTTCCTAGATTAGAAGCTAACGTAATCCGAATGTACTTATACATATTGATAAAGACTCTCCGTCCTTCAAGCACCCCGTGTTCTAAAACATTCAAATCTTTTTCCAGTAGGATTACATCGCTAGCATCCTTTGTGAGGTCTGCGGCATTATCAACTGAAATCCCGACATCTGCTTGTTTCAAAGCTGTCGTATCATTAATGCCATCGCCTATGAAACCGACGACTTCCCCTTGTGCTTATAATAAACGGATTAAACGCGCTTTTTGAAGTGGAGCCAATTTGGCAAATAATGCTTGCTCGGTTAATAGCTCACTGACTTGTGCATCCGTTAACGTCTCTAACATCTCACCAGTGGTCACAGCTAGATTCTGAATGCCCACTTTTTGGGCAACTTGCTGCGTCGTTAAAGCACTGTCACCCGTTAAAATTTTGACCGCCACTTGATGAGCTTGTAGTTGTTGAATTGCCGAGATAGCTGATTGTTTTGGTGGGTCCAAAAAGCCCAAAAAGCCGGCGAAAATCAAACCTTGATTACCAACGCGGTCAATTGATGCCGTCTCTGCTAACTCATCTTGATAAGCAACCGCCAGCATCCGCATCCCTTGTTGTGCCAAACGATCATGCACTGCCACTAGGTTCTGCTTTTGCACTTCAGTCAACGGCTCAATCTGATCCGCTAACCTGACTTGGGAACACATTGCTAGCACTTCTTCAAAGGCCCCTTTTGGCACTAATTGATTACCTGCATGGTTTTTGAGCCAGACCGTTAGCCGCCGCCGCTCGAAATTAAATGGAATCTCGCCCAATTTTTAATATGGAAAGTCATCATTGGTTTGGTCTTGTTCATAGTAATGAATAATCGCTTCATCCAGAAGGTTCTGCCAGCCGGATTGACCCTTGGCGTTCAAATATGCTAATCGCAAAACTTGCACATCCCGCTTTCCTAAAATATCTGCATAGTACATCAATTTAATATGATCTTCCGTCAACGTCCCCGTTTTATCCGTACATAAAACCGACATCGCCCCGAGATTCTGAATGGCTTTTAACTGCTTTACGATGACCTGTTGTTGACTTAAAACGACACTGCCTTTCGCCAGATTACTATTGACGATCATCGGTAACATCTCCGGTGTCAAACCAACTGCCACTGCAATCGCAAAGAAAAACGACTGTTGCCAATCTCCCTTAGTCACACCATTAATCACAAATACAAAGGGCACCAAAACGAGCATCATGCGAATTAATAACCAACTGATGTGTTTTAACCCTGCATCAAATTGATTCGGTCGCGACTTAGGTTCAGTAGTCACAATTGCGCTAAAGCAAGTCGCTTGACCCGTGGCAATCACTAACGCGGTAGCTTGCCCATTGACAACGGTGCTGCCCATCAGCAATAAACTCGCCATATCCGCCGCATTCATTACGTCAGTTGCTTACGCTGTTATGCGTTTGCTCACGGGTTTTGATTCACCCGTCAAAGAAGATTGATTAATTTGTAAATCATGGCTCGCCAGAATTTTTAAATCAGCATTCACCAAATCCCCCGTCTGCAGCTGCACAATATCCCCAGGTACCAGACTTTGTGCGGCAACTTCAGTTGGTTGACCCTCAATTACAACCCGGCTGGTCTTTGCCAACATCGCTTGTAAAGCAATGCTCGCTTGCTCGGACTTGCGCTCTTGCACGAATCGAATGCTACTAGACACAACAATCATGATTAACATAACTATCGCGCCATCAATATCTCGACTGAGCCAGGAGATGATCATTAAGACGGCTAATACGCCGATAAACGGATCTTGCACGCTCTGCCAACTAGCTCGCAATAACGAACGCTGTTGCCGCTTTTGAATCGTATTTTCCCCATAGGTTTGTAACCGTGCTGTTCGTTGCTGCCGTGATAACCCCTTCTTGTCAGTTTCGAAATGTTCTAAACTCGCTTTTGGCGTTAATTGATTAATCTGATTGAGTGTCATTTTAATTGTCTTAGCCATCGTAATCCCTCCCATTCGCAGCTGATCCGCATAAAAAAGGCATCCTCAAAGAAAGGATGCCTCACAAGAAAAACAAGCCATTCCAATCGTTGAGCTTTAGCACTATATGACGTAGAACTTTGTTCAGCTACATTAGAAAAAGCCTTCAGGGCAGTTTCTGTTGACTCAATTGGCATCTCTCGATGTTTCTGAGTAGCAGCGTTTGTTCATATAGGAGCCTCACCTAACGGATTAGCGATATCAATATATTTATATATCTATCACACCAAATCGACTTCAAAATACAATTAAACAGACTTATTGAAGATATTCATTTAAAAATTGCGCAACTTTATTACGATAGGTTGTTGGATCTGTAGCCAAGGCTTCACCATGAGCTGCCCCCGGAACCACCCAGAGTTGTTTAGGTGCATGCGCCGCTTTGTAATTTGTATACACCATTTTGGTTGGTACAAATTTATCTTGATCGCCATGGATCATGAAGATTGGCAATTTCGAGTTAGCTAAACTCTTAGCAGTATCGCCATCATTAAAGTTATAGCCGGCGCGAACCCGTGCCATCCAATTCGTTGTGTAAAATAACGGGAATTTCGGCAATCCAAAGAGATCGTTTAGTTGGTAAGCGAGTTCGTCAGCGATGCTATTATACCCACAATCTTCAATCACCGCTTTCACCTGCTTAGGTAATTTTTCACCCGCGGTAAACATGACGGTCGCGCCACCCATGCTGACCCCGAAAAGGGCAATTTGACTATCCTGTCCGTTGGTAGCGACAATTTTTTGGGCCCACTTGACGTAATCCAAGCGATCCGTCCAACCATAGCCAATGGCATCGCCTTCCGATTCACCTGCTGCACGGTCATCCGGCGCGAGAACGTTGTAGCCAAGATCGTGATACATGTGAATATAGCGTGCCATATCCTCTTTTTTACCCATATAGCCGTGCGCAACTAAAATTATTTTGTTCGTAGGTTTTGTTGCTGGCACATAAATTGCCGCCAATTTTAAATCATCTGTGGCAGATTGTTGATGCCACTTTGATTGTTTAACATTTTTTAACCAACGTTGATTGTCTTGATAGACTTTCGTTGGCTTACCACCATTTAAAAATGATTTTTGCCCCGGTACAAATGCGTATTGATACATATACATAGTGGCACCAAATAGTGCTACCACCACTAAGACAACAACGCTAATTAACGACCATTTCAGCCAGCGTCTTTTCTTCATGTGCTAAATTCCTCCCGATTTACTCCGCAATAATAATAGTCGTGTTTTTTTGAAACTGCTTATTCTTCACTGCCACCATTTTGGAGTTGATACATTTCATAATAACGTCCTTTTTGAGCCACTAAGCTATCATGATTACCCCGTTCGACAATCTGCCCTTGATCTAAAACCAAGATTAATTCAGCATCGCGAATCGTCGATAGACGGTGCGCGATGGCAATACTTGTACGTCCTTGACGTAACCGAGCGAGACCAGTTTGAATCATCGATTCCGTTTCCGTATCGATATTAGCCGTCGCTTCGTCCAAGACCAAGATTTTAGGATTTGTAACCAATGTTCGCGCAAACGAAATTAATTGGCGTTGTCCACTTGAAAATTGAGCGCCACCTTCAATTACACGAGCATGATATTGACCAGGTAATTGTTCGATAAAGTCATCAGCTTGCACGAATTCAGCCGCTGCGCGAATTTGGGCATCTGTAATCTCTTGATTAAATAATCGAATATTTGATGCGACATCACCATAAAACATGAATGCATCTTGTAGAACAAGCCCCATCTTGCGGCGCAGTTCTGCTGTCTGAAGACTCCGAATATCATGTCCGTCGATTAGAATCTGACCTTCATAAAATTCATAGAACCGCATCATGACATTAATAATTGAACTTTTCCCAGAACCGGTATGCCCAACTAAGGCGACAGTTTGTCCAGGTTCAACAACAAATGAGATGTCATGCAAAATTTCATTTTTCCCATCGTATGAAAACGAAACATGCTTGAATTCGACGCGACCCTCAGTAATTTCATTTGCAGCATCGGCATTTTGAGCTGGCGCATATTCTTCTTGATCGAGAATTCTGAAAATTCGGCGACCAGCGACCATTCCATCTTGTAATGATGATAAAGAATCCATCATATTGGTCATCGGATTAAAGAAGTTCCCAACATAGGTTGTGAACGCATAAACCAAACCCGCCGTGACAAAGCTATGCAGGGCTGAGACACCAAACAAGCTCAAGACAACGACCAATGCCAGTGTATAGAGTAAATTCACAATTGGTGCGAGCAACAACGAGTTCGTTCGAATCATCGCTTCGCGCGTTTTTAAATAGTCCGCGTTAACTTGTTCGAATTCGTCGGTCAACCGTTTTTCCTGGCGGAATTGTTGGATAATCGTAATCCCTTCGATTGATTCGTTGAGTTTCGTATTCAACTGACTCAATTTTTCACGCATATGCCGGTAAACCCGCGCACTGTAACTACTGTAATACCAGATAACAATTAACAATATTGGTAGAAACGCTGCCGTTGCAAGGGCAATTTTTGGTGAAATTAACCACATCGCAATGAACGCTGAAATGATTGAAAATGAACCGACTAACAAGGATAAGAAAACATTCCAATAATCAATCAAAGTCATCGTATCATTCGTGACCCGCGATACAATCGAGCCTGCTGGCGTCTGATCGAAATAACGCATCCCGAGTTGATGGAGCTTCTGAAATAAATCGCGCCGGACATCTTCCATCGCGCGTTCCGAACCCATTCCAAAAAGGAAAGATTGGAAAAATTGTGTAATGGCTTTGAGAATCACGCCTAAACCGTACAACGCCGCAACCCCCATTAAAACTTGGGTGGTCGCACTCTGATTGGTTAAGTAACGATCCATAAAGACTTGTAGTAATCGTGGTAATAAAATATTGATGGTCGCTAAACCTGCGGCGGCCACAATTGCGCCGATAAATTGGCGTTTATAGCGTTTCGTATAACCAAAGAGGCGTTTCATGATGTGCAATTGCTCTTTCAATGGAACTTTCTTGGACCATTCTGATTGATATTGCTTGGCCATCTTATGCACCTCCTAAGGCTTGACTTAATTGTTGCTTCAACCACATCTCTGCGTACCAGCCATCTGCGGCAAGGAGTGCTTCGTGTGTCCCACGTTCGGTGATTTGACCGTCATCCATGACAATGATTTCATCGGCGTGCATCACACTACTCAAGCGATTAGCAGTGATAATGGTGGTTTGATCAGCCCGCATCGTTTTCAAATTCATTAAAATCGCTTCTTCAGTCTTTGCATCAACGGCTGATAGCGAATCATCTAAGATCAGAATTTCTGGATCAGTCATAATCGCTCGCGCAATCGCAATTCGTTGTTTTTGCCCACCAGATAACGACACACCACGTTCACCAACGACCGTTTCATAACCTTGGACAAACGTTAAAATATCATCATGCACCGCACTCGAAATCGCGGCATCTTCAACCGCCGCTTGATTTCGGTCAAAATCAGCAAACCGAATATTGTCGCGGACATCCGTTGAAAATAAGAAATTATCTTGTGGCACATAGCCGATACTATCAAGTAACGCATCCAGCGAATAATCCCGGATATCGTGACCATCAATTTGAATCTCGCCTTGATACTGATCATATTCACGCAATAATAATTTAATCAGTGTGGTTTTACCCGAACCAACTTTTCCGACAATGCCCAACGTTTTACCTTGTGGCAGAGTGAACGCCACCTGTTTGAGCGTTGGTTGTTTGTCGCCAGGGTACGTAAATTTTTGAACAGCATAATGAATATCGCCAGTTGCTGGTGTTTGAATCGCATCCGGTGCTTCGACAATGGTGCTGGTTTCTTTCAAAAGTTGATCAACCCGATCATAACTCGCATTGCCCCGTTCCAAGACGTTGAACAAGCGCCCAATCGCAAACATTGGCCAAACAAGCGCCGCGATATAACTAATGAACGAAATCAATTGACCAATCGAAATGCTGTGATTCATAACCAACGTCCCGCCATAAATGATTGTTACAATGTACGTTAACCCGATAATCAAACTGATGGCGGGATCAAATAAACCATCAATCATATTCACACGTTTATTAATCGCAATTGTCTTCGTGACAATCTCGTTGAAATCTTTAATATCAGCTTCTTCTTGGCCAAACGTTTTTAAGACTTTAATCCCAGAGACACTCTCTTGGGTTTTATCATTCAACCGTGAAAAAGCCGCCTGTGATTGCCCAAACGCTGTGTGTAAATGTGCACCTAACCGTCGTGACGCAACGGCCAACAAGGGCATTGGAATCAAGGCCATCAACGTTAAGCGCCAGTCAACGAAAATCACCATCGCAATAATCGTTGTCCCACCAGTGATGATTGAATCGGCAAAGGTTAAAATACCGGCACCAGCCACTTGTTGAATCGCGGTTAAATCATTCGTGGCATGTGCCATCAAGTCACCTGTCCGATGTTTTTGGAAGAAGGTCGTGTCCATCTTCATGAAATGCCAGAACAATCGACTCCGCAATGTCCGTTCCAGTTTAGCCGCGCCACCCCAAATCCGGGTCCGCCAACCATAGCGAAAAATATATTGTAAAATCGCTGCGCTTAACAAGACGCCGAGCCACATGATTAATTTTTGGGCCGTTAATTGTTTGGCGTCCATTAAATCAACCAGGGTCCCAATCACTTTTGGTGGCACAATTTGGACAATCGCCACGAGGACTAAAAAGATGACGCCCCATAAATAGCGGCGGTATTCTTGTTTAAAATACCACCCTAGTTTTTTAAAAATTCCCATGTTGTGCTCCTATCCTCTAAAATTCGATAAGTCCTATTATAACAATCTTAATTAAGCCGGACAATCATTTGTATTTCCGTTCTTATTATGATAAAAAAAGAGCTTCTAACAAACGACTTGTTCGTTAGAAACCCTTTTAAAACCGACTTGACTGTTTTATTTTTTGTTGCTACGTTTTTGTTGTGCTTTCATTGAGCTCATCATCTGATTTAATTTCTTTTCAGATGGTTTTTGACCCATTTGCATCATCATAGCCTTTAACATTTCTTCGTTAATTGGTGGATTGTCTTGGAAATACTTCTTCATGTAAGCACGTGCGCCAAAGAAACCAGCGACTGCGCCTAATAAAGCCCCAATGACAAATAATAAAATGCCTAATCCCATATCTTATGCACCCCTTCCTAATTCAGTTCACTTAAATAGTTTACACATAATTAACCTAAAAAGAAAGCGGAATTCTAAGATTAATCGTCACGCAAGCCTTTTTCCCGTTGGATATCCTTCACTTTTTCAGGAGTGACTTCCTTACCTTCTTTGTCATACACTTGTAGCATCTCAACTTGTGAGCGGAAACTTTCGCGGAAATCCTTTAAATAGGCATCGCGCAGTGTTTGACGTTCTGCTGTTTCAGCTTCAGTTAGTCCTTCAGCTTTTGCTTTGTGTGCTAATTCATTAATTCGGTCTAATCGTTTTTGATCCATTGCCATCTTGTTGCCCTCCAATTCAACCTATTTGTCTATTTTGGACTAAAATCCGTAAAATGTCAAAAAACACGAACGCTTGTTTGAAATCCCGCTATAGGTATGCTAACATATAGCTATTAGAACAAATGAGGTGCTCTTATGACGAGAACAGAATCCAAGCAATTAGAGGTCTTGCGTTTTATCCATGACCGCGTTCAAGATAAAGGTTATCCGCCAACGGTTCGTGAAATTTGCGAAGCCGTTAATTTATCCTCTACTTCTACCGTTCATGGCCATTTAGCACGCCTTGAGAAAAAAGGCTTTTTACAAAAAGATCCGACTAAACCACGTGCCATTGAATTAACAGCAGCTGGTTTGACAGCAATTGGTGCATCACAGAAGAAGATTCCGGTTCTCGGTGTTGTTACAGCTGGGGTGCCCATTTTAGCGGTTGAAGAAGCGACCGATTATTTCCCGATTCCACCAAGTCTACAAACTGAACAAGATTTGTTCATGTTGACGATTCGCGGTGAAAGTATGATTAATGCCGGAATTTTAGACGGCGATGAAGTGATCGTTCGTAAACAAGCGACTGCCGATAACGGTGACATCGTGATTGCAATGACTGCTGAAGATGAAGCAACTTGCAAACGATTCTTCAAGGAACCTGATCATTATCGGCTACAACCAGAAAACGATACATTTGAACCCATTATTTTGAATGAAGTTAGCATCTTAGGTAAGGTCGTTGGCCTATACCGCGACAGAATGTAGCTATCAAAAAAGGATTCGCCGTTATGGCGAATCCTTTTTTAGCATGTTCCTTCAGCCAGGTCCTTACGTTTAGCGACTGACTGACGTTACATTTTTTCTTAACGTGCTTTCTGATGCAATTTCTTCCGTCTAGCCACGTCTCGCAAACAACCCGATTGCATCGGTTATTCACCAACCTAAGTTAATGCTCAGACTCTCCCAGCTTAGAAAGACATCCATTAATAATCCATTAATTTGAAGATATCGTAGTCTTTAATTTTTTCGCGACCGTTTAAATCGTTTAGTTCGATTAAAAAGGCTGTTCCGACAACAATCCCACCTAATTCTTCAACCATTTTGATGGTTGCGGCGATTGTGCCGCCTGTTGCGAGTAAATCATCTGTGACCAACACTTTTTGACCGGGTTTGACCGCGTCTTTGTGCATGTATAATGTTGATTCGCCGTATTCCAAGCCGTAACTTGCTGAGACGGTTTCGCGTGGTAACTTCCCTTTTTTACGGGCTGGTGCAAAACCAACGCCTAATTTGTAAGCTACTGGGCAGCCGACGATGAATCCGCGGGCTTCAGGGCCAACGATCATTTCGACCCCTTTACTCTTTGCGTATTCGACGATCTTGTCGGTTGCTGCTGCATATGCTTCACCATCAGACATCAAAGGTGAGATGTCACGGAATGTGACACCTTCTTCAGGGAAGTTGGGCACACTTGCAACGTAATCTTTAAAGTTGATTGCCATTTTAAATTCGCTCCTTAACTCTTTCAACAGTTTGCTACTGATTGAATCCTGCCAGCCAGTCTTTCATCTCCGCGAAGGTTGAGTAAACAAGCTGCTTTTCCATGTCAATTTTAGCTAATCGTTGTTGATAACTCGGTGCACTTTCTAATGCGTGCTTTTCCGGTTGTTCCGCGGCCGAAATGAGACCACATTCTATTTTAACAAATCCTAAGTCAAAAAACACCTGCAACATAAAAATTAATAGCGGCAATTTAATTTTTAGATAAGTCGCTAATTCCCCTAACCGTGCTTTTTCAATTCCTGGATGTTGACGTAGGTAAACCAAGAAAGTCGCAAACTGTTTCTTATCAGGAATACCATCAAGATATGCCGAATACTTACTATAGAAGATAAAGCTGATTTTAGTGGCCTGTTGTTGGCGATAAAAGGCTTCAAATTCATCTAAATCAGTTGGTTCATCAACCACAATCAATTCTGCTTGCTGTGCGACATCGGCTGCTAAGATGGCTTGGCTGCCGGCTGGGATATAACTTTGTAGCTGTGCCAGATGCTTCTCATTGAAAAAGACATAGGTGCCACTAGCTTTAAACAACTGTTGCGTCAACCGATTACTCCGTTGATCGATTAACACTTGCCCACTCGTTTGTAAATCTTTCAGCATCAATTGCAACGTCGTATTGCCGCGCCAAGTATTCTCACTTAGTTGACCAACTAATTTCAACTGTTCCACCGCTTGTAAATCGTCGTACAACGCACCACGGTTAAATGCTAAGACTGCTAACTGCGCTTCTTGATCAACCGCCGTAAATTTCAAATGCTTCTGATCCGCACCGATCTGCTTCACATTGGTGACGGATGGCACCGTCATTTCAATCAAAGGTTCTGGGTTATCCGTGCCATAAGGAGCTAATTGACTGATGGCTTGATAAACATCGGGCGTCACATCAGCTAATGCGAGCTGTAAATCAACCGCCAATGTGGGTTTCGTTGTTAAATCAATCTGATTATCAGCGGCATAAGTATTCATCGCCGTTTGTAAAGCAGCCAATTGATCGACTGGCATCGTTAAGCCAACAGCCATATGATGCCCACCAAAGTGCGTCAACAATGTGCGTTGGGCATCAAGCGCTTTAAAGAGATGATATGCTTCAACACTTCGTCCCGATCCCTTGGCTTGGCCAGTTGCTAGATCAATTGCTAGCACTAAAGTTGGCTTACCGGTTTGTTCAACGATATGACTCGCCACAATCCCCAGCACACCTTCATGCCAGCCTTCATGTGCCAACACTAAGGTCGCACTAGCTTGGTTCTCAGGTGTTTGTGCCATTTCGCTAGCTAGCGCAGTAATTTCTTGCACAAGACCCTGGCGCTTTTTATTTTGTTGTTCCACAAATTGGGCCTGTTCCACCGCTTGTTCTTCATCGAAAGTCGTTAATAGATTAACACCTAAGTTGGCATCACCTAAGCGACCAATCGCATTCAAACGTGGCCCAATCCCAAATCCAATCGATGTGGCGTCAAGCGTTTCTTGTTCAATACCCGCTGACTGGCAAAGAGCCACTAAACCGGGACGACTGGTATTTTGTAATTGTTGTAAGCCTAAGCTAACTAAAACGCGATTTTCATCAGTCAGTGACACTAAATCACAGACCGTCCCAATCGCCACTAGGTCCAAACTCTCGTAAGGGATTTCTTCCAATAATGCCGTAGCGACTTTAAATGCCACCCCAACCCCACATAAATCACTAAAGGGATACTGTCCCTCTGGATGACGGGGGTGAATGATTGCTGTCGCATTTGGCAATGTACTTGGTAGTTCATGGTGATCTGTGACCACTACATCGACACCGTGTTCTTGCGCGTAGGCGATTGGCTCTAAGCCACTCACCCCGTTATCAACGGTCACAATCAACTGGGTCCCATTTTCAACGAGTTGCTTATAGACATCTAAATTGGGCCCGTAGCCATCTTTAAACCGGTTGGGCACATATACTTCCACATCGGCGCCTAAACTTTCGAGCGTCTCTTGCATCAAAGCGGTACTTGTAATCCCATCGGCATCGTAATCGCCGTAGACTGTAATTTTTTCGCCGCCCATCACAGCCGCTTGGATTCGATCGACTGCCGTTTGCATATCATACAAAGCGTATGGATCATGTAATTGACCGACATTCGGATGCATAAACGCACTGATTGCCTCAGGTGTTTTGATTCCTCGTTGCCACAACAATTGGGCTGCGGCTTTCGGGAGTGCTTCAACTGCCATTATTGCTTGTAAGTCTTGGTCAGTTGGTGTTGCTTTTAATTGCCATTCATATTGTGCTTCCACATTAATCCCTCGCTACTTCCAAATCATTAACTTACCCATTATAGCAAAGATTATTATATTTCGTTTAATAATCCAATCAATGCTTTTGTTTATCAGTCCAAATGATATACTGTTAATTGATACACAAGGTTATTACATAGGGGGAAACAACCATGACAGTTTTAGTATTAGGTGGCGCCGGCTACATCGGCTCGCACACCGTTGATCAATTAATTCAACGCGGCACGGATGTGGCCGTTGTCGACAGTCTCGTCACCGGCCATCAAGCCGCCATTAATTCACAAGCGCGCTTTTATCAAGGCGATATTCGCGACAAAGATTTCATGCGCAGCGTCTTCCAACAAGAAAAAGTCAGCGGTGTGATTCATTTCGCCGCTTTCTCAATCGTGCCCGAATCGATGCAAGCACCACTTAAATATTTCGACAATAACACATACGGCATGACTGCCTTACTCGAAGTGATGAATGAATTCGACGTCAAACACATCGTCTTTTCATCAACAGCGGCCACTTATGGGGAACCGAAATCAATTCCAATTAAGGAATCCGACCCACAAGTCCCAACTAACCCGTATGGTGAAAGTAAATTAATGATGGAAACGATGATGAAATGGGCTGACAGAGCTTACGGTATTAAATTCGTTGCATTACGGTACTTCAATGTCGCTGGTGCCAAACCAGATGGTTCAATCGGCGAAGATCATCACCCAGAAACCCACTTGTTACCAATCGTGTTACAAGTGGCTGCTGGCAAACGTGAACAACTCTCCATCTTTGGTGATGATTATGATACACCAGATGGCACTAACGTCCGCGACTATGTCCACGCGTTAGACTTAGCCGACGCCCATATTTTGGCCCTCGGTTACCTCGAAGAAGGCCATGATAGTAACGCCTTTAACTTAGGCTCATCAACTGGTTTTTCAAATATGGAAATTGTCGAAGCCGCTCGCAAAGTGACTGGCAAGGCAATTCCTGTGACAATGGCACCGCGTCGTGCTGGTGATCCAAGTACTTTGATTGCCGCAAGTGACAAAGCACGCGAAGTCTTAGGTTGGACGCCACAGTATGACAATATGGAAGCAATTATTGAAACTGCCTGGAATTGGCATTTAAATCATCCCAACGGTTATACAGACCGCGGTTAATGATGAAGGAACACGCCAGAAATTCTCTGGCGTGTTTTTTTATGGCCTAATTTGGACATGCGTCATTGTTTTTGTTATAATGAAACCACCATTGAGGAGGCACTAACTTATGCAAGTATTGATTCTTGTTTTAACTTATCTAATCGCCGTTGAACACATCGGTATCATGGGGCTGGAAATGTTTGCCAGTGCTGAAACAAAGGCGAAAGCTTTTGACATGCCGCTAGACTTTGTCAAACTACCAAATGCCCGCGTGGCACTGGCCAACCAAGGCATTTATAACGGAATGTTGGGCGCCGTAATTATCATGGTCAACCTGTTATTAGCCGGCCAAACGCTCAAGATTGTCCTCGCCCTATTAATGCTCTACATCTTCATCGTTGCCCTTTACGGGACATTTACCGCCACCAAGAAAATTTTCTTCTTACAAGGCTTACCCGCTTTAATCACATTATTGTTAATCTTATTCTTCTAAAAAAGAGCTTTAATCATGACAAATCCAATTCTCATCACCACCACCGAAACTATTCCTGGTAAAAAATATGAAGTGCTCGGTGAAGTTTTCGGTTTAACCACTCAATCCAAGAACGTCTTCAAAAACATCGGCGCTTCATTGAAAAATGTCGTCGGTGGCGAAATCAAAGCCTATACTGAAATGATGACTGAATCACGCGATGTAGCCATCGACCGGCTTCGCCAAAATGCACTTGAAATGGGCGCAGATGCGGTTGTCATGATGCGCTTTGATTCCGGTTCAATCGGAACAGATATGCAATCAGTTGCCGCTTATGGCACGGCTGTTAAATATATCGACTAACAAAAAAAGATGAACGGTTCCCTGATATTCAGGAAATCATTCATCTTTTTTAATTTACTTATTAATTCTAATCAACAACTTAAGCCGCTGGTGCTGCGGGTTGTGCGCTATTTAAAGTCCACGTAATGTTGCTCGAGAATGTATCACCAGCCGCAAGTTGAATACTTGGATTGGCACTTAATGCTAATTTCCCAGCAACTTGCCATGTTTTCGACATCTTATCCGTCATAATCGGTATTTCAGTACCATTATCAGATA
Organism: Latilactobacillus curvatus JCM 1096 = DSM 20019; assembly: GCF_004101845.1. Lineage (NCBI taxonomy): Bacteria > Bacillati > Bacillota > Bacilli > Lactobacillales > Lactobacillaceae > Latilactobacillus > Latilactobacillus curvatus. Next base: position 866,201 of record NZ_CP026116.1, read on the forward strand.
ATCCTACGTTCGTTGGCAAGCCAGTCATATTAATGGCTGTGCTGCTTAATTGTTTGCCTGTGGTTGATGCCATTTTACTCATCTTTGCTGTCAATTTCCAACCTGGCGTTGCTCTGGTATCCGTGATTTTCAACCCATCACTGACCTGATATTGCTTGTCCTGAGCAGTTGTACCAACATAAATATCTTTTGACAAGACGTTCCCAAATCTAAAGCTAGGCACTTGATCCAATGACAACTTACCAACTGCTGGTTGCGCTTGTAATTCAGCTTCGTTAGAAACAATCGTAACTTTTTTTGAACTTCCACTTGATTCTTCCGTTACGTTAGTCGTTAATGTTAGCTGTGCTCGATAACTCTTTCCAGCCGTAGTTGCAGCTGCAGCATCTTTCATGAAAGTACTATCTTTACTAAAGGTTAGTGGTTGTTCCGTATTTAAGTTCGCTAAATTTGTAATGTCACCCTTAAGATTAGAAACACCACTATTAGTAGCGGGGGTTATTGTCTTATCCTCACCATCTGTAAATTGCCATTCATAATGCCAATTACTCGTTGCACCAGATGCCTTAGCTAGGTCTGACAAACCATCAACTGACCAAGTCCCACCGAGATCCGCCGCTTTCTTGTAGGCTGCTAACCCACCAACATAAACCGTTTTCTCTTTAGAGACATTCCCTGCAGCAATTTTATATTTAGCTGGAATCCCTGGTGTATTCGGATCTTTATTCAATTTTCCAGTATAATACGAATCTGGCTTATACTTTTCACCCTCCACATCAATCGCTTCGTTAACTTTATTCACTTATTTCGTGCGTTTAATAGTAAAATGATTAAGCAGTTGGTGCAGTTGGTGCAGTTGGTGTTGTTGATGAAAGATTCCAATTAATTGTTGTTGTGAAACTCTCATCTTTAGCTAAATCGGCTGCTGGATTTGCTGCTAATGTTAACGTAGCTGCTTCCATCTTGAAATTATCGACACCATGTTTCCCGTTACCTTTAACCACTTCAACGGCAGGAGAATCGTCCTTAACAGCACCTGTTAAAGTTTCACCAAGTGAACCAGTAGAATCTAAATTCAATATTGCGCCTGTTAGTTTATTAGCATCATCTGTGAATTGAGCCATGTCAGCTGTCAACGACCAGTCAGATTTGCCTAAACGTATATCAGCAATTTCTAAAGCGCCAGCTGTTTTAGCAACTTTACCAGTAAAGCCAGCATAAATCGCACTAGCTTCAATTGTCCCAAAGCTGAAACTTGGTACTGATTTTAATACTAATGTCACATTTTCAGGATCTGTTGGGTTTGTTGGATCCTTAGCAACAACACTAAAGTCGGCTTTTGATGTTTGCGGAGCAACTGCGTCAGCTGATACTGACCCCACTGTCATTGCTGTTGGTGCTACCATTGTTGCTAATGCTGAAAATAATTTTGTCTTCATTGATAATTCCTCCAAATTATTATTAATTACATTTAATATAGTAGCACGCAATTCAATTGCCGGATAACAAAAAATAGATACCATACGGTATCTATTTTTACCCTTCACTAATTATTCGTTAAACCGATTCCAATCCTGTCCTAGCAGTTATTTCCCCATTACCATTCTTCTAGTGTAAACAGCTTGCCCGGAATGCATGACCGCATCATCCACGATTGAGACTAAGCGTGCTTCACGGGTAACTGCCGGTGTCCAATTTTCATCAATTATCTCTAATAAAGACTCGTCAGTAACTTCAGCCAGGTAATCAAGCGTCAATTGCAATGCGTCTGCTAAGTAACCAATTAATAATGCTTTATCGATGATAATCACTTTGGCTGCTTCTTCTGGTGAATGCGACCAATCTTGCGTTTCATCGGGTAGATCTAATGCAAATTTTTGTGACCAACCTGCACGTATCCACAATGGTTGTATCCCTTTCAAATCCGCAATCTGATAATCCATTTCACGGGCAGTATGCCATACTAACCAGGTCACCGATTTAATTAGTGGCTGCGGCATTGTATTGGCCTCAGCCACTGTCATTTGTTCCAATGTATCGAGTAATCGTTCTTGAGCGCGTTCGACCGTTGCACTTAATAGTTGCGTTGCATGCATCTTATCATCCTCCATATCTAAAAGTTAACCCCATTGTATCATTAAACCACTACTAGGCCTTTTTTTATGAATTTACCAAACCATTACGAAGCTTTACACTTTATTTTCACTAGAACAACAAACACTTTACATTATTGTTTATGCTTAACCTTGTAAAGAATAAAAAATCGTTTTACAAGAAGCAATCAATATGCGCATGAGCCAAACAATCATCCCTTACGTGGCAACAACAACTTTATTACTTTTGGCAGCCGGCTGTACCCCACAAAAAAATACTAAACAATCGACAGCTCATCAATCCACCCTTGTCCCTAAACAAAACATGAGTCGCCACATTCAATTAGCCGGTGCGATTAATACTCGTGATCTAGGTGGAATTGTCACGAAAACAGGTGCCAAAATTAAAGCCAATCGGTTAATTCGTTCTGGTGAATTAGCTGGTTTAACAACGAAGGATAAACAGAAGTTAACCGTTGGAAAACAATTAAATAACATCGTTGATTTACGGACTAGTAGCGAAGTTGCGGCTAAACCCGATCCCGCTTTAAGCAACGTCCACTACAATCACTATGATGTCACCAAGTCTTTAGGGACTTCGGCAAGTCAAGCTGACTTTTTCAAGAATCTCGATAAGGTTGATGGTGAAGCTTTCATGATTGATATTAACCAAAAATTGGTTACTGATCCCGCAGCACGCACGAACTATAAACAGTTCTTTAATGTCTTATTGAATAATAAAAGTGGTGCGACACTTTGGCATTGTACAGCCGGTAAAGATCGTGCCGGATTCGGTACTATGTTAGTCCTCAGTGCCCTCGGGGTTGATCAAAAGAGCATCATGGACGACTACCTCGCCTCTAATAAATATCGCCGCGCCGAAAATGAAAAGACAATTGAACAAATTAAGGTGGCAACTCACAATAACCCCAAAGCCGTTAAAACGATCACTGCAATGATGGCCGTCCGTAAACCCTATCTACAGGCCGCATATGACACAATGAACAAAGAATATGGTGGCGTTAATGGTTATTTGAAACACGGGCTGGGTTTGACTAAGGCGGATCTCAACCAATTAAAAACGATGTATCTTACCAAGAGTTAATGCTTCATCAGGTAGATTCACTATTCTCGTCTCTCCATTTTTTTGGTATACTGCTCCTTAGAATCAATCAGTTAAAGGAGCCTCATCATGTTACCTGCTCAACATCTCATTTTATTATTGATCGTGATCATTGCTGCAATCGGCGTCTTAAGTTCATCAGTCATCTTATTCATCGCCCAACAAAAGAAAAATGACCAACTTAAGAAGAAATCGAATGTGCTCTTTTGGGTCAGCATCCTCGTGATGATGATCTTTCTGAAACTAATCGATATGCTTCAATAAACACCAAAAAGCATGCCAGTCAAATTTGACTAGCATGCTTTTTTTGCAATCTATCTTCTAAAAAACCACCCTTAATTCTTTGCTAAGTTACAAAACTTGGTCTAAGCAATTTTATTGTTCCCCACCTTTTAGGATGTTATCTTAAAGCTACTAAAGGAGGTGTCACTATGAAAACCTTAGACAATATCGCGCTTACTTTATTAATCGTTGGTGGTTTGAACTGGCTACTTGTCGGTCTATTCAAATTCGACCTAGTCGCTATGTTATTTGGCGGTCAAGCAGCTATTATTTCGCGCATCGTATATGTCCTTGTTGGACTTAGCGCATTATATTGCATTAAGCTATTTGCACCCATCAACAGCGCGCAGCATGAATAGCTTTCTGGAGCGGCTTTTTATAGGGACCAAACATCCTGCTCGTCTCAATCGCTATCCATTAACGTGTTGGTAAAACTGTTATTTCTTTTCAATAACGCAAAAAAGCGTGCTAGTCAGCCTCGACTAGCACGCTTTTATTTTTTTATTTGGTAGATTGTAAAATTAATCCGACGCTGTTCGGACAAAAAAGATCAGCTTCCCTTAAAATGGTGTTTACCACAAACCCATCTTTTAGGAGCTGATCTTTTGTCTAGTATAACCTATTCCGAACGAATTAAAATCGAAACCTTTTGTGAACTAGGGCTGTCCAATATCCAAATGGGCGTTCGGCTGAACCGATCACCGTCAACAATTTCTTATGAATTATCTCGATGTCAACCTTATCAGGCTGAATTAGCACAAACAGATGCCGAATACAAGCGATCACGATGTGGTCGGAAAACTAAGCTGAGCGATGAGTTAAAGCAAAAAATTCTCAACCATTTACGTCTAAGCTGGTCACCAGGAATGATTGCTCACGAATTTAAACTAGCTACTAAATCTATTTATAATTGGCTAAATCAGGGGAGAATTGGTTTCTCCTTGAATGATCTACCTGAACATGGCGTACGCCAACGGCGTAACGTTGACCAACGATCCAAATATAATCAATCTTTGGGGCGATCAATTGAACAGCGTCCCATGATGATTAATCAACGTAAGCGCATCGGCGATTTTGAACTAGATACAGTCGTTGGTCCTCGTGGGCATAGTAAGGCAGTTTTATTAACTTTAATCGATCGCAAATCACGGTTCCTTTGGGCATACCGGTTAAAAGATCGGACGACAGCGACTGTTAATGAAGCACTAACTAAGTTCCTAACCACTTTTAATGGTCCGGTGCACAGCTTTACTGTGGACCGTGGCACTGAGTTTAGTGGGCTAGTATCACTTGAATCACAATATGGTATTAAGACCTATTACTGCCATGCTTATACGCCAGCTGAACGTGGTAGTAATGAACGCTTTAATCGGAATTTACGTTATTTTTATCCTAAAGGGACTCGTTTTGAGCACATTAGTGCTCAAGATTTAACGACGACGTTACTCCAAATTAACCAGCGACCGCTTAAAATACTCGACTGGCAAACACCGTATCAGGTTATGCTGACAAATTTGTCCAAAAATTCGGATTAAATTTGCAATCTACCATTTACCTTTGGTATCTTCATCATTCATCTTCAAAATGGACATGAACGCCTCTAATAGACACGGGCTCCTATGATGGAATTACGGACAAACTGTTCGATATAATACATCATAAAGGAGCTTTTTATTATGGCAATTAAATATTCAAATGAATTTAAAGAATCGATTGTTAGCTTAAGTCAGACTGGCCGTTCGGCCAACTCACTGGCTAAAGAATACAACGTCAGTGTTTCAACGGTCACTAAGTGGATTAAACAAGCTGATCCTAACAACACTAAAGTGCTATCATCAAATGAACGTGCTCTGATTAAAGAAAATAAACGGTTAAAAGAAGAACTTGATATTTTAAAACGAGCAGCGGTGCTCATGGCAAAAAGCTAATTATTAAAGGGCGTGCCCTCGTGTTAGAAGTCGTCAACGCTAATTTACTTGCTGGGCACCGCATTACGCGTATCTTATCAGTACTCAAAATTCCGCGCTCAACCTACTATGATTATCTACATTGGCAGCCAAGTAGAACTGAACGCCGCCGGCATTTAATTAAACAAGAAGTGTTAACGGCTTGGTTAAGATATCTAATGTATGGCTACCCACGATTAACGATCTTACTAAATCAACAGTCTGATATTCACGTTAGTCAGCGTCTGGTCTATCAACAAATGTGTGAATTAGGGATTAGATCTAGAATGGTTAAACGAATCAATAAGCCAACCACTCAGACTGATTATGATCAGCGACCAAACTTGATTAAGCAGTTAACTGATCAATCTGGTATTTTATTGACTGATATTACGTACATTCCCCTTAACCATACTTGGTGTTACCTAGCTAGTGTCTATAATCCAGTAACCCGACGGGTTATTGCTTACCAACTTAATACGCAGATGACTAAAGAACTAGCGACTAACGTTATTACCCAAGTCATGGCGCAAGCAGTTAAACCACAAATTATTCATAGTGATATGGGAAGCCAATACACAAGTGACTTATTTGAAAACACTTTATCGAAGTATGGTATCAAGCATTCTTACTCCCGAAAGGGTCAGCCCGGCGATAACGCGCGAATTGAAAGTTTTCATTCAATTTTGAAACGTGAATACGTTAATTTCCAAGATTTTAAGACAATTCATGAAGCAATCGCCGGAATTGATAACTATATTCGTTGGTATAACAGTGATCGTATTTCACTTGTAGCGTAGCTACAGGCTATTAAATTCAATAATGTTGGGGCTTATTTAATATACTCTAAAGCGTTTTTAAAATCTGAACGGGACTAAAACTTCGGCCTCTGAAAATTAAATTAAGTAATTTAAATTGAAAGTCAAATTTGTTCGTACTTTTATGTCCGGATTCTTGACATAGGAGCCCTACGTAATCGCCAATATCAGCGAATGCTTGTTTAGCGTACTCTTTAGCGATATCATCAGCTGTAACGAATAGGTCGTTAGCAATCTCGTTACGCAGCTTATCAATTTGCTCACGCACACTAGCATTTACTAGCAACCTTGGGCCATTTACATTAGCGGTCTTGTAATCAACGTCATAAGCTTGCATATAAGCCCATGTGGCATTGAATCGTTGCAGATAGTACAAGCAGAACATTTTCTGTTGATCGTTTAACCCATCATTAGCAGATAATTCCTTCACTATTTTGGGTGCAACCTTTTCAACTTTGTGTGCACCCTTTTTGCTTTTGGGGTGCACCGCTTTTTTATTTGGCCCACGTTCCCATCCATTACGCTGTTTCCATGATTTCACGGTATTAATCGACACATCATATTTATCAGCGATGTCTTTGTACTTCATCCCAGATAAATAGTCTTCCTTTGCATCATTTCTTGATTCATCATGCATTACATAGCACCGCCCTCCTTCTTATAATTGTTTTTCTCCAATAAAATACGCCGCTCATTATCTGAACGACGTTTCTCATCTATCTTCTTCTGTTTAAGCCACTTCTCTAAACGGGCATCTGCTGCCGTCCATTCAGGTGTTTCGTAGCCGTACTTTGAATGTATTAGTTTCACAATGCCTATCACTCCTTTAATTTTATGTACAAAAAAAGACAGCCTAAGCTGTCTCAAGATAAACTCTTTTAAAATTGTACGCCTAATGAACCTAAGCCAGTCGCATTCCATTTGTATCCCTCGGAGCGAGCAATCCGCATCAATTTTCGGATTCGTTCAGCGTTTTCATTACCCAATAAGTTCTTACCATTCATGGTCCAAATTGTAATTCCATTTACGGTTTTAGCTGCTACCACTTGAGCTGGCATATCTTCTGTAGATAAATGTTTTGCTGCAATTAAAAGAATATCCTTAATATGCTGATCAATTTCTTTGTGGGCCAAATCATTATACATTTCATCAATTATTTCGAAAACTTGCTCATTAATAGTCTTTGACATTATATCACCTTCCGTTAACCAGAATATACCACAACTTCATGTTTATGTCGCTACTTCCCTAATGATTGTAATTGCATTTCACTTTATTAAAAAAGTTTTCAAATATCTCTTTATTGATTTTCGTGATGCATCATCACATCAATTACACGTCGTATTGACATCCTTCATTACCTTAAGCAGTTGTTGCAACTGGTCCTTCTTCTGCTTTCTTCTCTTTATCTTTCTTCTGTTTCCGAATTTTATCCTTTGCGCGCTTATAAACATCTTTGGGACTAGGAAGCCCAAATACATAAACTACCATGATATCCCTTCTTTCTTACTTTAATTGTAGACTCAATCTTACAGTACTACAAATATTCGGGATTAAAAAAGACAGCCTAGGCTGCCTTGATAATATTAATAGATTAATTTATATACCTCTTTGCCCGAATCTGTTAAAGTTTCTTGTACTGCATTTTTACCGCCAAACGTGCCAGACGCCGTGAAACATAGTCCATTTACTTCTAACTCCTTGATTGCTAGTCCTAATGATGTTATTGAAATGTCATTAAATATTTCAGTTTTTAATAATCCTTGTGCAATATACTCACTGTTATCACCGTTCATTATTCCTCCAACAGTGATGCTTGCTTTATTGGGAGCTTTCATAATCGGCCATCTATTAGCTTTCTGCAATACTAAGAGTGCCTGTGGTGATAGTTTGGCAATCATAGACAACACAACTCTCTTATTTGAAAAGTGTTCTTTTAAATCACTATCATTACTTATATTCCTTAGAACGTTGGCTAAAACATTTAAGGTATCATCATCTGCCGGTGAATCATTAAGTATTTCTATTAATTTTGAATACAATGTCAGACCATAGGGATCCGTAATTAAGTCAACAATACATTGTAACGCTTTATCGTGGTCGTCTGATTTTTGTACATAAGAAGCAACGACCAAAGATTTTTTCATATCAGATATGTTTTGGCCTAGTTCATCGCCAGTTTCAATCACATCAAAAATAAGACTCCCTAAAGACCCATTTAATATATCAACAACCAATTCTCGACCTTTAGATTTTCCTGTATCGATTGCAGCCTCTGCATACTCATCAGCTGTTAACCTCTGTTGCTCTATTCTTTGCTTAAGCGTTTTTTTATCAGCCTTTAAAATTGATTCTGGATTATTGATCATTTCTAACAAACTTTCTCTATCCATAATTTTCACCCTCCAATAAATCTATAATACAAAACCCCAGCCATAAAGGCTAGGACTATTGGAGGTGAAGTATGTGCCATTACTGGCAATATCGCAGGTGTGGATTTGCACCACACAATTGCCGTTTTAAGGCGTAAAGACGCTTTACCTATTCCGCCACTGCGATAATATCCTAGCCGGGACTCGAACCCGAATCGTGACCGCAGGTGCACTTCCGCGCTGCTCTATTTAAGCTACTAGGAATGGTTAGGTCCGCGATCATCCACGGCAACAACGTGCTAACCCCACGCTTCCAGCAATTAGAATTGAAGTCGATTAACCTAACAAAGTTTGATTAACGCTAATTGCCGGGTATAACAGATCGTATTTTTGGCAACAGCGCGACCACCGTTTTCCGCCGGTGATTACTGGCCACAGTTTAAGCGCGCTTTACTAATAATCCATAATACTAATTTATCACGGAAATCCGGCTAATAACCACAGACAATCCGCACAAAAACCGCACTTTTTATTTCTTGAACTCGTGCAAGTCTTCAATCATGAATGCATCTGCAAATTGCAGGCATGCCCGATTCTTATAATATCTGAATCGAGTTTCACCATACCCGCTTTCAAGCTGAGCTGCTGTTACAGTGTTTTCTTTTACATAGATACTCCATAGAATCTTCGGCTCCTATGTCAAGAATCCGGACATAAAAGTACGAACAAATTTGACTTTCAATTTAAATTACTTAATTTAATTTTCAGAGGCCGAAGTTTTAGTCCCGTTCAGATTTTAAAAACGCTTTAGAGTATATTAAATAAGCCCCAACATTATTGAATTTAATAGCCTGTAGCTACGCTACAAGTGAAATACGATCACTGTTATACCAACGAATATAGTTATCAATTCCGGCGATTGCTTCATGAATTGTCTTAAAATCTTGGAAATTAACGTATTCACGTTTCAAAATTGAATGAAAACTTTCAATTCGCGCGTTATCGCCGGGCTGACCCTTTCGGGAGTAAGAATGCTTGATACCATACTTCGATAAAGTGTTTTCAAATAAGTCACTTGTGTATTGGCTTCCCATATCACTATGAATAATTTGTGGTTTAACTGCTTGCGCCATGACTTGGGTAATAACGTTAGTCGCTAGTTCTTTAGTCATCTGCGTATTAAGTTGGTAAGCAATAACCCGTCGGGTTACTGGATTATAGACACTAGCTAGGTAACACCAAGTATGGTTAAGGGGAATGTACGTAATATCAGTCAATAAAATACCAGATTGATCAGTTAACTGCTTAATCAAGTTTGGTCGCTGATCATAATCAGTCTGAGTGGTTGGCTTATTGATTCGTTTAACCATTCTAGATCTAATCCCTAATTCACACATTTGTTGATAGACCAGACGCTGACTAACGTGAATATCAGACTGTTGATTTAGTAAGATCGTTAATCGTGGGTAGCCATACATTGGATATCTTAACCAAGCCGTTAACACTTCTTGTTTAATTAAATGCCGGCGGCGTTCAGTTCTACTTGGCTGCCAATGTAGATAATCATAGTAGGTTGAGCGCGGAATTTTGAGTACTGATAAGATACGCGTAATGCGGTGCCCAGCAAGTAAATTAGCGTTGACGACTTCTAACACGAGGGCACGCCCTTTAATAATTAGCTTTTTGCCATGAGCACCGCTGCTCGTTTTAAAATATCAAGTTCTTCTTTTAACCGTTTATTTTCTTTAATCAGAGCACGTTCATTTGATGATAGCACTTTAGTGTTGTTAGGATCAGCTTGTTTAATCCACTTAGTGACCGTTGAAACACTGACGTTGTATTCTTTAGCCAGTGAGTTGGCCGAACGGCCAGTCTGACTTAAGCTAACAATCGATTCTTTAAATTCATTTGAATATTTAATTGCCATAATAAAAAGCTCCTTTATGATGTATTATATCGAACAGTTTGTCCGTAATTCCATCATAGGAGCCGTAACTTTGTGTGCACCGAAGAAAATGGTACCCCCGTCCTTCCTAACTCGATTAAATATAAGGCGCAATTAGTCCAAGACAAATTGCATAAGAATTTTAATTTCCATTCACTACGTCACACTCACGCTACTATGCTGCTAGAAGCCGGAGAAAAAATGAAAGTCGTTAGTGAACGTTTAGGCCATTCTCGAATCAGCACTACAATGGACACTTATTCTCATGTCACTCATAAAATGCGCAAAAATACAGTTAGTCTGATCGAACAAATTCAGAACGAGTAATGTTGGCAAGAGCACTATCTTGAATAATTCGAAACACAAAAAAATAGCAGTTTTGCCAACCAACGAAAATTGACGTTGGCAAAATGTTGGCAAAACTGCTATTTTATCACTATTAAATTTTTAAGAATCCTTATTTACCGGCTTTATCTTCATCATTCATCTTCAAAATGGACATGAACGCCTCTTGTGGGACTTCCACCGAACCCACGGATTTCATCCGTTTCTTACCGGCTTTTTGTTTTTCTAACAACTTACGCTTCCGGGTAATATCCCCACCATAACACTTGGCGAGCACGTTTTTCCGGTAGGCCTTGACTGTTGAACGGGCAATCACTTTATTCCCGATAGCTGCTTGAATCGGCACTTCGAATTGTTGACGTGGAATGGTTTCTTTCAACTTACCAACAATCGCTTTGCCTCGTTCAAAGGCAAAGTCACGGTGCACGATAAAACTCAAGGCATCAACGGATTCACCGTTCAATAGAATATCCATCTTCACCAGATCACTCGCACGATAGCCAGTCACTTCATAATCGAATGAGGCATAACCCTTGGTATTGGACTTCAAGTCATCGAAGAAATCGAAAATGATTTCAGACAGTGGCATGTTGTAGATGACATTAACCCGATAGGTATCTAAGTAATCCATCGTGACGAATTCGCCGCGTTTACGTTGTGCAAGTTCCATCACAGCCCCCACATAATCGTTCGGTACCATGATAGATGCTTTAACGTACGGTTCTTTAACTTCTGAAATATTTGATGTTTCTGGCATTTCTGATGGGTTATCAATCACTTCTTCTGTGCCGTCGGTTAAATCGACATGATAATCCACTGATGGTGCGGTCATGATCAGGTCAAGATTGAATTCCCGTTCAAGCCGTTCTTGTACGACATCCATATGCAAGAGGCCTAAGAAGCCACAACGGAACCCAAAGCCCAATGCTTGTGACGATTCAGGTTCGAATTCCAACGCGGCATCATTTAATTGTAATTTTTCAAGGGCTTCACGCAAGTCGTTAAACTTCGCGTTATCCACGGGATACATCCCAGAATAAACCATTGGTTGAATATGCCGATAACCATCAAGGGCTTCTGCTGCCGGATTGTCAGCAAGGGTGACCGTATCCCCAACCCGCGTATCTTGAATGGTCTTGATGCTGGCCGTAATATAACCCACATCACCAACCATTAAGAAGTCGCGTTTAACGGCTTTAGGCGACATCACACCGACTTCAGTGACTTCGAATTCTTTCCCGTTATTCATCAAGCGAATCTTATCGCCGACTTTAACAGTGCCATCAAAAACCCGCACGTTTAACACAACACCCCGATAACTATCGTAGATCGAATCAAAAATCAACGCCTTCAATGGTGCTTTTAAATCACCCGTTGGTGCTGGCACGTCCGTTACCAGTTTTTCTAGGATTTCTTCAATCCCAATCCCGCTCTTAGCACTAGCAAGCACGGCTTCTGAAGCATCCAAACCAATCATCTCTTCGATTTCTGCTTTAACAACGTCTGGTTGTGCAGATGGTAAATCGATTTTATTAATGACAGGGACGATTTCTAAATCATCGTCGACCGCTAAATAAACGTTGGCTAACGTTTGTGCTTCAACCCCTTGGGCCGCATCGACGACTAATAAGGCGCCTTCGCAAGCTGCCAAACTTCGTGACACTTCGTATGAAAAATCGACGTGTCCAGGTGTATCGATTAAATGGAAAATATAAGTTTCGCCATCTTTGGCATGGTAGTGTAATTCCACCGCGTTTAACTTGATGGTAATCCCACGTTCACGTTCTAATTCCATGTCATCTAAGACTTGCGCTTGCATATCGCGCTTGGCAATAGTATCCGTCATCTCGAGAATCCGATCAGCTAATGTTGATTTACCATGATCAATATGCGCGATGATCGAAAAATTACGAATGTGCTTTTGCCGGTCTAACATTTCTGCGTAATCCATTAATTGTACCTACTTCCTCTGACTATCCTTTAAATTATACCAAGCCTGCCTCGTAAAAGCGAACGCATTTAACGGCTTTCCAATAAAAAAGCCAAAACCAAACGGATGATTTTGACCTTTACTTCATTACTAAGTCCTATTTTTTGTCAGCTTTTTGCGCCTTTTCTTTCTTATCTTTATTAGGTGTCACCTCACTGACAACCTTCTTAACTGTGCCTTCAATTACATTTTTCAAACTATCTAATCGTTCTTCGTTTGCCATATCAATGACTTCCTTTCTATTTTGTTCACCTTCATTCTACTTTTTAACCACAATGACTGTCAAAAGGTTCGCCTTTTATTATCTAAATGCTATAATTTAGGCAGGCAACCAAATAGATTGTTGCTTAATTAATTGATTGGAGTTGACCCATATGCAATTTATCATGACTTTTTCAAATAACGAAACCGTTACTTTTTCGGAAACGGATTTGCTACATGCTTGGAAGAATGATACTACCTATTTAAACGTTGGTGATGATCAAGCCTTTTATCTAGATGAAATCTTCAATGGTAGCTACCAAGACGCCATTGCAACTTCTAGCGAACAACAACTCGCTAAAGAACGCCCAATTCTTGCATTGGCTGGTCTATTCGCTGATGCAGATTGGTTAACTTTTGAAACCAATCCTGAAAAATACTATCAAACAAAAGCAATTGTTTCACTCACAACCAAAGATTAACCGCTAAAAGCCTAGGTACGCCTAGGCTTTTTATAATTGCTTTCATATTATGTACAATATACAATCGTTAAGAACTGTTATTCATTACTTTGGAGGTTATTATGTCCTATTTATTTTTAGCGTTCTTGGGGAGCGCACTGATTTCACTACTATTCTTTAACCGGCAACGACCCAGAAAATGGCGTCGCGTACTGATTATCATCATCGCCTTAATCGGCTTAGGCGGTTCATTAATGCCGGTGGCTGCTGCGAATTCCAAGAAGACCAGCCAACATCAAGTTGATGTACGCGAAAACAAGGCGGCCCGTGCTAACTCGAGCGCTTTAAAAAAACAACTAGCTACAAAGAAAACAGAGGCTAGCCAACTGACAAAACAAGTTGCCAGTCAATCACGACTTGTTAAAAAGCAGCAAAAAGCGTCTGAGTCAGAAAGAGTCCGTGCGGCTTCAGCCTCAATCGCCGCTACTAGTCAAGCTAGCGAGGCCGCTCAGCAACAGGCTGCAATTCAGGCAAGCCAACAAGCACAACAAGCTGCTAGTGCTCAACAAGTTGAACAAATGGTGACAATTGCCCCTAATTCTGGTAAAAAATACCATCTTGATCCCAATTGCCGTGGCTTAAGTCGTGCCAACAGTACTACAACCATGCCATTGTCACAAGCACAAGCAGAAGGCTATACCCTTTGCGGATGGGAGGATTAGCCAATGAAAGCAACCCGTTTGATAAGTCGCGTGGTGGTAACAATTTCACTTGCTGGTGTCGGAACCCTTTTGCAACAACCAACTACCGTTCACGCTACCACCTTACGTCAAGAAACCAAGCGCATTAATGCGCACAACAAAAAAACCGAACGTCAAATTAATGCGCTTCAACGTAAAATTAACCAGTTAAACAAAAAACTCACTAACTATCAGCAACAAATGCAAACGACTAGTCCTGAGCGTCATAACACATCAGAGCTCGCGGCCCTCACCTACCGTGGTGAAAACGAGGTACTCGTCAATAATAACCAACCAAGCTTCAGTGCTACTGATTTGGCTACCGATCACGGTGGTTGGCAAACCTTTAGTAATCTCGACGCACTAAATCGCGTTGGTGCTGCAAATGTTCTTTTAAATCAATCGATGATGCCTACTGCCAAGCGCGAAGGACTCACTTGGAATCCGACCGGTTGGCATAATAAGCGGATTAAATCTGGCTGGCTGTATAATCGGAGTCATTTAATTGGCTATCAACTAACCGGTGAAAATAATAATCCAAAGAATCTGATGACAGGAACACGCCAGCTAAACGCACCCGAAATGCTGGCCCATGAATCAGATATTGCTTATTATCTCAAAAAACACCCTAATCGTTTTGTTCGTTACCGTGTCACACCTATTTTTAACGATAATGAGCTGCTAGCCCGCGGCGTTCAAATGGAAGGCCAATCCGTCGGGGATAACAGCATTCAATTTAACACTTACATTTTTAACGTCCAAGACGGCGTTACATTAAATTACGCAGATGGCACAAGCCAAATTGCTAAATAAGCTCAGAACCACGATAAATTCCTTTTATCGTGGTTTTTGCTATCTAACATTATTGTCACTAGCCATTTAAAACTTAATAATATGAGCTAAACATACGATAATGTACTTACTTAACTTTTAGGGAGGCTATTATGCAGACTAAATCATATCAAGTTTTAAATAACTTCGACGTCAAGGTAATTGGAATTATCCTCATGTTTATTGATCACGTGCACCAAATGTTCGCCGGGGCTGGGGTCCCTGGCTGGGTTGATTGGTTCGGACGACCAGTTGCCACCATCTTCTTCTTTATGGCAGTTGAAGGATTCATACATACGCGGAATCAAAAACGTTACATGTTCCAATTACTCGTTGGTTTTTGGATTATGAACTTGGGAAGCCCCATTGTCCAACACTTCTTCGAAGTCGGTAACCTCGCACTGTCAAACAATATTTTTACCGATTTATACATTGCCGTTTTAGCAATGTATGGGATTCAAGAAATTAGTGTCGGTCGCCGCACGCACCATTCCAAACAAATTTTGCTTGGTGGACTGGCAATTATTGCTCCTATCCTCTTATCATTATTGGCGCTTGGTCTAATTGCTAACCCTAAGACAATGATGTTTGCTGCCAATCTCGCAATGGTTATTCCAACCATTATGCTTGCGGAAAATGGCCTTCTCCTCTACATAGGAGTATTTTTTTATCTTTTCCGAAACAACCGGCTCTTACAATGTCTTACCGTTCTTGTTTTCGCATTCCTTGACGCTGGAATCAACTCCGGATTTGCCTTCACTGGACTCTTCACTAGCAATACGCAATGGATGATGATCTTCGCGATTATCCCAATCCTCTTGTACAACGGACAAAAAGGACGTAGCATGAAGTATTTCTTCTACTTGTTCTACCCAATTCACATTTGGTTATTATTCATTCTTGCTTCATTAATGGGCGTTGGCGAATAAATTATTGATTCTCTATGTAAGCTAAAAACTGTAAAAAACTCGTTTAAGTATGTCATAATATCTTTGGTAGGAAGTTATTAAATTTATCATAACTTTTCATCTCGTCCAGAACTGACGACGCGAAAAGCTGATAAGGAGAAGGGGGTTTTACATCATGGTTAAATCATATCAAAGTTTTTGGTCCCGGATTTTTGATTTCTCAGGCACTTCAAACCGACCTGATTTCTGGTGGCCAATCATCATTAACTACATTCTAGGTGGTATTATCATCGGTATTATTCAAACAATAACCGGCCATCCAATTTCAGAAATCTATAATATTGGGGATTTAGGCATCTCAATGGGTCGTAACATCGTCGTCTTCATTGTTTGGATTGCAACTTTATCCGTTAAAATGCGCCGACTTCACGATACAGACCGCTCAGGCTGGTGGGTACTCATTGAATTCATACCGCTTATCGGGACAATTTGGTTCTATATCCTAATGCTCTTACCAACAAAAACAAACCGTTGGGCATAAGCAATTAATGTAACAGTCACACGTGTGGCTGTTATTTTTTTGCAAACAAAAAAGGCGATTAACACCGTTACGGTAGTGTTAATCGCCTTTTGTTAAGCGCCTAATTCTGCTTAACACCTTGTTATCTAATGGAGCCGGCGGGGGTTGAACCCGCGTCCATGCGCATTGCCACGTCAATCTCTACACTCATAGTCGAACGATTTAGGAGTTCGCTAGTCCAAAACGCCGTCCGACAGAAGCTCGGATGAACTAGCTAGTTTGCAAATCTCTTTTAAACACCTCAAACGGCAGCGTTTAACGTAACCCAATTAATTTGAGACCCGGATCTAACCCTTGGGTGAAGTCAGGCGGATCACGCTATGCTGGTGTTTAGGCAGCTACAGCGTAAGAATTGTTATTGTTTGCAGTTATAATTAACTGTAACGTTGTTAACGTAGACGTAACCTACGAAGTGCAACTCACGCTCACCTACACATGTCGAATCCGTAACGGCCCCGATATGCAAATACTAGTTTAGCATATCAGCCAGTAATATGAAAGACTTTAACCCTATTTCACCACTAAGCGTTTCTTAGGAAACCGGTCTTTTAAAAAGGTTTGTAATTTTTCTACCGTCGTTTTAAAGCGCAACTTGGCAATCCGAATTTCACCGACATAAAAACAAGCTTCGACTAAGTCACCTTGTGTTAGTAATTCAATCTTAGAAATCGCTGCAAATTGATGAATAGTATTTAAGTTTGCAATCAAACTTGTTTTGGTTAAACCACGAGGCCAAAAAGCAATCACAATTAAAATTACAACAGAGCCGATACCTGTGATTTGATCGCTGAGCGTTCTGCCCATCACTAACGTTAAACCTAGTAAGAGGATTCCAGCACAACATAAAAAAATCGTCCATAGTCGATTCCGTTTTGCGCGCCAAACCATTTTCGTTTCAACAATCAGCCAGATAATGAGCAAGGCAATTGCCAATAAGCCATAAAATAATGTAAAACCTGTCATATTCCCATTCCCTCCACTAAAAAATGACCAGCCATGCGCTGGTCATTTTCACTGATGCCTTAGACGTGGCCAATTTCAACAACGTCTCTGGCAATCATTACTTCTTCATTAGTTGGTACTAATAATACTTTAACGCGAGAATCGTCAGCGCTGATGACGCGTTCTTGAGCCATCACGTTATTGCGTTCTGGATCAACTTTAACGCCAAAGAAACTCAAGCGATCGGCGATGCGTTGGCGCATTAAGATGTCACCTTCACCCATTCCGGCTGTAATCACTAGGACATCAAGACCACCCATAATGGCAACGTATGAACCAACATACTTGATTAAACGATTGACGAAGATATCAATTGCCAATTGTGATTCTGGACGTTCTTCACGCGTTTTTTCAAGATCGCGCATATCAGGAGATAATCCAGAAATCCCATAAATACCTGATTTAGTATTCAAAATATCGATCATTTCTGCTGGATCTTTAATGTTTAATTTTTCCATTAAAAATGCAACGAGTGATGCGTCAATGTCCCCTGAACGCGTACTCATTGTCACCCCTGCAAGTGGTGTAAAGCCCATGGATGTATCCAACGATTTACCGTCTTTAATAGCAGTCACTGAAACACCACTACCAAGATGCATGGTAATCATCTTTAATTCTTCCAATGGTTTGCCTAACATTTCAGCAGCACGGTGGGAAACATACCGATGACTAGTCCCGTGGGCACCGTATTTTCGTGCTCCATACTTGTGATAATATTCCAACGGCAAACTGTAAAGATAATTTTCTTCAGGCATCGTTGTATGGAAAGATGTATCAAAAACAGCAACCTGTGGTACATCATGTAAAATCTTGCGGAAAGCACGGATAACACCTGCTTCAGCAGGATTGTGTAATGGTGCGTATTCTGACAATTCTTCAATCCGTTTTAATGACGCTTCATCAATTAATGCGGATGACTTAAAGTCTTCCCCACCGGCAACGACCCGATGACCAATCCCACTAATTTCACTATATTCATTGATGATTTTAAATTCGATTAACTTCTTCAATAACAAATCAACCGCAACATCTTGCGTCTTAATATCCTGGGTCATTGAGAATTTTTGACCATCCCCGTATTTAACGGTAAAGACTGAATCGGATAATCCTAAACGATCAACCATCCCTTGTGCGACAACTTGTTCTTCAGGCATGATAAATAACTTCCATTTAAGGGTAGAACTACCAGCGTTAATTGCTAATACTTTTGACATCTAATCACCTTTTCTATTCGATTATTGTAAATTATCTTTATGCCAAGTCCGGATCTTCTGTAGATACGTTGCAAACGCCTTTTGATCGTTAGAATTTGGAAATTCACCTAATAAAATTTGGTCCACTTGTTTAGCCCCGGCACCTTGTTTTTGAAGGACTAAAATTGCTTTTTGACCTTCCTTAGTCTTAAACAAGTTTGCTGGTAAACTCAATAAGCCTTGCAAATAGACATGTTTTGTCACCCATTTAATCAGTTGCTTAGCTTCATCCGTTTCCAAAATCACATTTGGTACTAGGAAAAAGCCATAGCCGCCTTCTTTCACATAATGCATCGTTTGTTCAATCAACAAGTGATGTGCATATGAATGACCACTGGCAGCGTGGGTTTCAAAATCAGCCGCCCGTTCATCTAATGGATAAAAACCAATTGGTAGATCCGCAACGGCGATATCAACTGGTTTAACCAGTAGCGGTTCAATCGCATCCTGATGGAAAAAGGTTGTTGAATGCTTCTGCAATTCACTACTGATGCCCGCAATTTCCAACAAACTATCATCATTATCAACCCCAAAACCTTGCACGGTATTCCCCGTTAGTTTTTGGATATGATTGATTACGGTTGCCAATAAGTTCCCCGTTCCAACAACTGGGTCCAAAATTGTCTTGATTTGGTCAGCACCACCAAAAACCTCTGCCAAATAAGCTACAAGATAGCCGATCGCATCTGGTGTCATTTGCTTGTTTGGTTCCACTTTAACTTGACGCAAACCCTTGAGCGTTGCCAACTGTAATGCTTGGCGAATTTCTTCTGCTTCAAATTGGTTGAGATTAACCGCCGCATAAAGCGGTTCTAGTTGTGCAACAGTGGCAGCATCTGGTAAGCCGTCTTCAACCTTTACGCGGCCACCATCTGCAATATTAGCAATGGTCTCGGTGAGTGCATCCAAATAGGTTGTTTCTAAATTCTTTTCAATTAATTGTGTTGTTTGATCGAGTTGATCAAACAACGTTTCTACAGCACTCTTAGGCAAAATAGCCACCTCTATTCATTAGATTCCTGTTATATTCTATCGGTATTCTAACGGCAAAGCAAGTAATACAGGTGGGTATACCTAGAATTATAAATCATAGTAAGCGCTTTATCAAATAGAAAATTTATCCTTGATCTGTTTCATTCTGATCTGGAAACTGTTTTCGATAACCATTGTTTAACTCAATGATGATTAACTTGTGTTGCTGGTCGATACGACTCTTACCGATGTTAGTCTTTATACCTTGAATTGACTGAGTTTGCCGCGCTTTATTTGTTAATTTAAGCAAGATTTGCGTTTGGTAATAGTTAGTCAAACTGACGTAACTCTGTTGTTGCTGTTGGTAACTGTGGGTCACAATCAACAACGCACTTGTCACCAAGCTCAACATCAAAACTGCATTCAAGAGCGCGACTGCAGAGCGTTTAATCTGTATTTTTCGTGTCATGTTGCGCCTCCAAAAAACATTCATGTTGATAGGCTGTCCCATCGCTTAAGCGCGCTTCGAGTTCTAAAAAAGGTTCATGATACACCATTTTTAACCGCGAGACCCCATCAAACAGAGGCATATAACCATTCTTCGTACTCGAAACCACCAGTTCCTTCTTAGTTTTCGTTAAGGTATAGCGTCGTTTCGAATCTTTAGCGACGGTTAATTGCTGTTCATAATTCGCCTGTTCAATTGAAATAAATTGAGCGTCATCCAGAAAACGATCAAGTTCAATCATACTAATGTGCCAATTAATATTCTGACGTTCCATCTGGGTTAATTGCGTTGTGTGCGTTAGTGTTTTAGTGGTTGCCAATATTAATTGACTGCTCAATATCAGAATAACGAGAGCTATAACCATTTCAATCAGTGTAAATCCAGAGCGTTTAGTAACAATACCATTGAAGTGCAACTCGCTCACCCGCTTTATTTGTGACATAAATGGCCTGTTTTTTGGTGACGACTTGGTATGTTTCCCGTTGCAACTGCCATTGTGCTTGTGGCGGCTGCTCATTTGCCAATCGATTGGCAGCCATTGCCATTACAGCATATTCTGTAGCAGCACACCGCCGTTGAACTTGATGTGCTTTAAACTGCCGTAGACTCATTGTCAAGGTCAAGCCTCCCATCAGGAGAAGACTTAACGCCACGATTTGTTCTATTAATAGAAATGCCGGTCTACTTCTTAACATGTAACATCCCCCACATCATCTGGACCCGATATTCATAACGGTGCCCATCAATTTTAGACCGACAAATCAATGACCGCGGTCTAGCAGCTGAGTCATGATTAAATTGAATCCTAAACCATGTTTCTGGATCGACGCACATCAATGTTTCTGGAATCGGGATATCCATACTTTGGTATTGTGGATCCGCACTTGTGTAATGCAACGTGTGGTTGGTTTGATCCCAAGATAAGTGCACATTATGCGGCTCAACAGCGACATATTCACGAGTCGCATGCCAAGACGCTTCAAATTGTTCAAAAAATAAACGCTCCGCCTGCCGTGCACGATAATCTCGAATATGTTGCAACGCAAATAAACTGACTACTCCAACAATGAACAAAACAAGACAGCTCTCGATTAAAGTGAACGCCTTATTTTGTATTTTGAACAACTTTATTATCCTTAATTGTTATGCCGCGTTTTTCAGCTTGTTTAACCTGATTATTGGTTAAATATTTTTCACCTGATGCTAAATCGGCTAGACTCGACACCGTTTTACCGTCATCCTCAGCTAATTCAACTTGTGTTTGAATCGTTGCCACTAGAGCCGTATCCGTTTTTTGCTCAGCTGTCTCTTTCTGATGCATTAAATTAGGTGCAATTAACAAGACTAACATTGCTATCACAGCTAGCACAACGACCATTTCGATCAATGTAAATGCATTTCTTTTCTTCTTCATGAAATTCCCTCCATTGTATGATATAGCGGTAATAAAATACTGAGATAGGTACAAATAATGATGATCCCAATTAGGATAAACAAGAGCGGTTGTAGCCAATTCACCTTCTGTTTCAATTGCCGTTGCAGTTCATCGTATTTAATGACTGCAAGCAGATCAACCTCCTTGGCCATCTGTTGTAACGGACTTCCCTTAGCGAGCACTAATTGCAGCTCAGGTGGATAAAAAACGCCATCCGCTAAGTTCGCTAATAGCGTGCCCCCCTTTTGGACAGCCGTTTCAAGTTGTTGCATTAATTGTACAAGCCACGATGTTTTCGCCAAACGATGTGTAAGCTGATGCATTTCGGCCAAGTTTAAGCCGTTATTCAGGCAAGTCGCTAAATCAAATAATAAGCAATACTGATAGTAAGCCTGCAACGTTTTACCGATGAACGGCCATCTAAATGCCGCCGCCAATCGTTGTAATAGCGGTCGCCGATGCCAACGGAATAAATACACACTAATCAGACCACCAACCATAATAACGAATGTCCCCATCACTCTAAAAAATAGTTGTAATGGTGATGTCGCCGAAGTTGTTGGGTTAAACTGCGCGATTTCCGGAAAAAGATAAATCTGCATCATCCCAATCAACGCCCCGAGAAAAAGGAGTAGAAAACAGGGATAGGCAATTACGCCAACTAACTCTCTACGCCGTTTCTGTTGAATTCGCTGTAATTGGCCAAGATGTAACAAACACTCGCCTAAGTTTCCCTGCAACTCAGTCAATTCAATCTGTGCAACAAGGTGTGTTGGAAACGAAACCGCCGCTAAGCTTGGTGCTAGTCGTTTTCCTGCTTCTAACCCAGTTTGCACCTGATGCAGCCACTGCTTTTGTGTCGGAAAAACAATCGGCATGAACTCAAGCGCTTGTTGTAAAGAAAAACCATTTTGCAGTAAGCGCCCTAACAGCAACATAAATTCAGTATTGAATTGAACAGTGGTTTTAGTCTTCATGAACAGCCTCCTCCAATTGTTGTGCAGTTGCTAACTCATAGTGGGCCGCTACATTGTGGCCGTCGACCACTAGTGATTGATAGGCAACACCCGCTAAACAAGCGGTTAATTGTGAGTGGCTAATTCCAAGATCTAATAGACGGTCCATCACCCCCGTTGTACTTCGCGCGTGAATCGTACTTAGTACCAAGTGACCGCTCAACGCCGCAGAAACCGCGTGTTGGGCCGTCTGTAAGTCGCGAATCTCACCAATAATTAAGGTATCAGGCCGTAATCGCAAACTGATTTTCAACAATGCTGCATAGGTTAACCCTGCGGCTTCATTCACCTGTAACTGTAAGAAAGCTGGCTGTTGAATCTCTATCGGATCTTCAATCGCAACCACCATCTTATCTTGCATGACTTGTTCCGCAAGATAGTACAAACTTGTTGTCTTCCCTGAACCAGTTGGACCGGCAAATAGCAATAATCCTGGTTGCTGAATTAACTGCATTAAACGACTTAAAATCTGCGAGTCGTCGCAATGATAAGTCTGCCCAATGGGATAAATGAAACGAACAACTAAACTTTCCCGATTCAAAAAATCCCCCACGGTTGCCAACCGTAAATAAATCAATTCGCCTGCCACCTCGATCGCTGAACGGCCGGTCTGTGGACGCCGAGTTTCACTGATATCCATCCCCGCTTGATACTTCATTTGATTGAGCCATTGATTGCCTTCTGACAGAGTAACTTTTTGTAACGGCTTTAGTCCTGTCGCTAAGCGTTCAATAATTGCCCAACCCGTCGATAGTGGTCGAAAATAAAGATCCTGCGCTTTTTCCGTTGCGCACTTTTGCAAAAGGGTTGTTAATACTTCGGTCATCTCGTCCCTCCTTCCTGACTAACCAAAGATACGCAAATAACCGGATAATTTTCTGCACAAAAAAAGTGCGTTGCAATTACTTGCAACGCACTTATCAAACAAATTAGTCTTCTTCTGGTAGTTCGCCAGCTGTATAAACTTCTTGAACATCATCGTTGTCTTCCAAAGCATCAATTAAACGTTGGAATTGTTCTGCTTTTTCAGGATCAACCGGTGTTGTATTTTGTGGAATCATTGTTAATTCAGCATTTGCCAATGTGTATTTCTTTTCAAGAATATCACGGACATTTGCTAATTCCTTAGGATCTGTGTAAATTTCAAACACGTCTTCTTCAGTTTGTAAATCATCCGCGCCAGCTTCTAGAATGTCTTCAAACATTTGATCTTCATCAACATCTAATCCTTCACGTGCAATCGCAATATAACCACGACGATCAAACATGTAAGCAACTGAGCCAGAAGCACCCATTGTCCCGCCATTACGAGTAAATGCAACACGAACGTCTGAACTTGTCCGGTTCTTATTGTCAGTTAAAGCGTGTACTAAAACGGCAACACCACCTGGTGCATAGCCTTCATAAGTAATTTCATCGTAGTTCGCGCCATCGCTACCGTCAGCTTTATCAATTGCCCGTTTGATATTATCTTTAGGCATGTTAGCTGAACGTGCTTTATCCATAATTAAACGTAATGCGGCGTTAGAACTTGGGTCAGGACCGCCACTTCTCGCAGCCATGAAAAGCTCACGGGATAGTTTTTGGAAAATCTTGCCGCGTTTTGCATCTTGTGCGTTTTTACGACCCTGAATATTATGCCATTTTGAATGTCCTGACATATCTAACTCCTCTTTTCGATTATAGAATTCTGGTACTAAGTCGTTTTCTATGATAGCAAATTACCATGCTAAAAGCAATGATAGTCGGGCTATCGTCTCTTTTTTTGTGTAAAAATCCACTGTAGTGCGCAAACAATCACAATCCCCGTTAATGCGCCAACACTGTCCAACATCACATCTTGAAAAAGTGGCGTCCGATCACCAGTCAACATTTGGTGAAATTCGTCCGTGGCCGCATACCCGGTTGCTGCCAGCCAACTAAAGATAACTGCTAAAAAACCACCGGCTACGCGTGGCCGTAGCCCTAAATAACCAAAAGCCGCCAATAAGAAATACGTCCCAAAATGGGCGCCTTTTCGCACGAAAAACTCCACAAATTTGAAATACCCAGATGCTTTTACACTCTGTTCACTGCCTGCATAATGGAACGAAAATTGACTTAACCAAGCCTTAAGTGGTTCATTCTTGAGAAATCGTTCCAAAGTGGGCACCGATGTTTGTTCATGATACGTCATTGAAGAACTGTAAAATAAGATCGCCATCATCACCAGTGCAGCCACTAAGAACCAATCACTTTTACGTTTAAACATTGCTGACCTCCGAAAAACTAGTATTTCTCTATTATACCAAAGCACACGGTTGTGACGAGCACTATTATTCGTTATACTACTCTGAAGAAAGAGGGAAATTCTATGTCTGATCAAGATCGCTTGTACCAACCACAAAACGCTAAAGATGCAATGCGTTTTGTTCAAAAACTTTTCAATCAATATAACCAAGCGCCACTCACAGAAGAACTAATTGCCTATCATCAAAAATTATTGGCTTATCTCACTAACGATGTTACAACCGAAGTCCAAAAACAAGCAAATTCTGAACAAGCCGAAAAACTGACTGGAATGATTGAAGCCATGCAAGATTGGTTGAAGATTCGCCTCAGTGGCCAACCATATGCCGGGAAAATGCAACACTTCAAGTTCGTTCCTGATAGCCAACAAGCCCACTTCAAAACCCGCACGATTAAAGGTGGCAAAAAAGCAAATAACCTCAGAACATCTGCCCGTCACTAATTCGCCTTGCTATTTTAGCTAAAAGTGCTAAAATATTTTTGTAAGCGTTTGGGCCCGTAGCTCAGTTGGGAGAGCGCCTGCTTCGCATGTAGGAGGTCGCCAGTTCGAATCTGGTCGGGTCCATCAATATTAAATAAAACCACCCTATTATTTATTAGGGTGGTTTTTTCGTTCAATTATTTAATTAATCTTATTTAAAACGTCTGTCAGCGCTTCACGGGTTAAAGGATTAGGAAAACTGTCCTGCTTCATTTCTAATAACAACCATGTACCTAACTGTAGAAATTGTTCTTCAGGCATTGCGTATTGTAATTTTAATAATCGTTGGGCGGCCCCTCTAGTATCGTTGGCAGCAATTAAACTTGTCAATTCCTTTTGAAAAGGCAATTTTTTAGCATTTTCTTGCGGAAAGGCAACCTCCGACTGTGAATTACCACTTTGTTTCGATAACAAATAACCCATTCCTTCCGCAAAAGAATCAACTTGTCGCATCAACCAGTCTTTTTTATTGTCCATTTTCATCCCCCCCAATTATGATTATTTTAACAAATTATTATTTGAAGAACAGTATTTAAGGTCACGAATAATTCTCTAATTCGCTAGCCTCAACATTATTCATTTTCAAAGTGCACAACTTAATCGTTGCCAACTTCTGCATCTAGCGCTATATTATTGGTAACCCATTCACAATTCGAAGGAGATTTTTAATCATGACAGATAAAGTCTTTACAAAAGAAACACTCGCTCAATATAACGGTCAAGATGGTCAACCCGCATACGTTGCCGTTGATGGCGTCGTTTATGACCTTTCCGCAATCGCCCCTTGGCAAGGCGGCAAACATTTTAAAGGTTTAACAGCCGGACGTGATTTAAGCGAATTTTTCGCCAAGTCACATCACACACCAGCCACTTTAAAACAAGCCGTTCAAGTCGGCACTTACCAAGCTTAATAACAAAAAAATCTGCCATCAACAAAATTGTTGATGGCAGATTTTTTAATAATTCAATATTCCTAGAAACATCCTAGCTGCTGACACGCCCTAGAATAATAGTGTAATTAATAAAATCGCGAGGACTACCTGTACGGTCACTAATCCGCCGGCATATGCTAATAAACGTTTACCTTGGCTGAAGAGTGCCTTTAAGTTCAAGCGTAACCCAATGGCTGCTAACGCCGTTGTTTCACACCATGTACTCAAGAAATGGCACAGTGTACCAAATTGGCTTGGAAAAACCCGTAAGCTATTTAAGACGCAGAATAATAGGAAGCCAATCACGTACCATGGCACTAAGCTACTCTTCTTCGCTAATAATTGTTCGCTCAGTTTTGTATCACTGACTTTACTTTGTTTCTTTTGATGTAAGTAACCAAAACCGCTGACAACAAAAACCAAACAGATGATCCGTAAAATTTTGAATAAGGTCGCTGTGACAACCGTTCCTTGGTTAATCATCGTCGCACTGGCAACCACTTGACCAACTGACTGCACTGTTCCACCAATTAACACGCCACGGAGTTCATTATTATGTCCCCACATCAACGTTCCAATAACTGGCAAGAGTAACATCAAGATGGTCCCCATTAGATTTACCAATGTAATCGCAATGCCGGTATCTTCGTTATCGGCATCGATGACGGGCGCAATTGCCCCAATCGCACTCGAGCCACAAACGGCATTCCCACCGGCCATCAATAAATAGGTACCTTCGCTAAATTGCAACCGGCGGCCAAACCAGATGGCAAATCCAATCGTACAACTCATTTGTAACACGGTAAACAGCACACCATGCCAGCCGATTTGTTGAATACTTTGGAATGTAATTGTCGCACCCAGTAACATGACTGAATATTCCAATAATTTTTTCTCGGAAAACTTAGTTCCGGCTGCTAATACCGGTTGTTGCAACCAAGTATTGCCAAGTACGATGCCGACAAAAAGCGCAATCGTTGCGCCGCCTAACATTGGTAACCATAATTTAGCGATGTAATAACTGGCAATCGCAATCGCTAACGATAACGCAAAGCCAGGTATTTTTTTTGTTATATTGTCCATTGCTTTACTCCTTCTCACTTGTTATCTTAAACTATACCGAAACTCTTTCAATTAATAAAATAAATCTTTATAATAGTTGTTATTAAGATAACGAATAGAAGTGATGATATGTTTAAAATTTTAACAACTTTTAAAACCGTTTATGAAACCAAGAATTTTACAACGGCTGCGCAACTGCTTTTTCTATCGCAGCCGACCGTTTCTGTGCAAATTAAACAATTGGAAGATGCGCTGGGGGTCACACTATTTGAACGCAATGGGCGCCAGCAGATGACGCCGACTAAGAGTGCTGATCTCTTCTACCAACAAGCACAACAACTTCTTGATTTATGGGACCAAGATTTGCACGCACTCCATCATCAAGATGGCCAGCCAAAAACACCGTGCCGAATTGGCGCCTCGCACACCACTGCAACCTACTTATTGCCAACCCTGCTTAAAGCGCATCGGCCAGCCCTTGAAACACTCGCCTTAGATATCAGTACACTCAACTCATCGCAGATTGTTCAAGAATTGACGCAGCACAAACTAGACTTTGGTTTCATTGAAAAACCATTAACCGAAAAAGACTTGATTCGGACGCCACTACAGACCGATCAACTGGTCCTAGCAGGTCGCCCGAATGAACCTTGGTTACTTCGTGAACAGGGTTCTGGCGTCTA
Organism: Latilactobacillus curvatus JCM 1096 = DSM 20019; assembly: GCF_004101845.1. NCBI lineage: Bacteria > Bacillati > Bacillota > Bacilli > Lactobacillales > Lactobacillaceae > Latilactobacillus > Latilactobacillus curvatus. The sequence continues at coordinate 894,469 of NZ_CP026116.1, forward strand.
TCACTACACGATGAATTACGTCAAAGAAAATAATTTACCACTCGAAAACGTGATGACCATCAAAAGCAATGCGATGATTATCCAACTATTAAGACAGGGTATCGGCCAATCATTAGTTTCTAGCGCAGCCTTACTTGATTACCCAGAAATTCCCTATCGACCATTGTCCCAACAATATCAACGCCAATTCTACCTTGTCGCCCGGAAGAATTTACCAGCACCAATCCAATCATTTATTGCGTTATTAATGGCGACCCCACTACCAATCGAATAGGAGTGTTATTTTGGAAAACTCACCACATATCAAAAAAGAATTAACGGGCTACATCATCCGTGACGTTTTCAGCTCGTTAGGCTTATCCATCTATATTTTAGCGGACACATATTTTATCGCTTACGCAGTCGGACCAATTGGCTTGGCCGCTTTGAATATTGATCTGCCCATTTTTAACTTATTTAACGGTTTAGGTCTGATGCTCGGGATTGGGGGCGCCACGATTTTCTCAATTAACAAGAGCAAGCATCCCGAAAAGAGTCGCTCGATTTTCACTCAAGTTCTTTCTTTTGGGATTTTATTAGGCCTCATCATCATGGCGCTCGGCTTAATTTTTATTCACCCACTACTCCACTTACTAGGTGCCAATCATGAAACGCTCGCCCCAAGCTTGACCTATTTACGAATTATTTTAATTGGCAGTCCCTTATTTATCATCAATAACTTAGTCTTAAGTTTCGTACGTAACGATAGTAATCCACATTTGACAATGATTGCGACACTTTCACAAAGCTTATTCGTCATTATCTTCGATTACCTCTTAATGTTCCCCCTACACATGGGCATGATGGGTGCTGCGATGGCCACGATTTGTTCGCCAATCGTCAGCCTACTCATTTTGACACAACACCGGCATCACCCACAACGGTTACTAACTTTGCAGCACTTAACCTTACGTTTTAAACCGACGTTCAAAACAATTCAACTCGGTTTCCCATCTTTCTTAACTGAAATGAGTACTGGGGTCAGCATTTTCGTCTTTAACATTGTTATTCTCCATCTCAGTAATAACTATGCCATCGCCGCTTACGGCATTATCGCCAACATCTTACTAGTTGGTCTATCCCTATTCAACGGTGTTGCAGTCGGGGTTCAGCCAATCGTTAGTCGCGAATTTGGGAAACATCATTGGGATAATGTCAAAACGAGTCTCAAAATCGGTTTGCTTTCCGCACTCGGGATTGCGGTAGGATTATATCTCGTTTTGATTGGTCTTAAATTACCGATCATCGAAATTTTTAACCATGAACACAACCAACAACTGATTCGCTACGCGTCTGCTGGCATTCCCTTGATTTTCATTAGTTTTTTCTTCTCAAGCATGAACATCGTCAATAACTTATTCATGACCGCCATTGCGCAACCTCGATTGTCATTTTTCGTGGCCATCATGCGGGGCTACATCGTTTTGATTGCGAGCGTCTTGGTTCTTTCTAGCCTTTTCGGATTAACCGGTGTTTGGGTGAGTGTCCCATTAACAGAAATTTTAATCTTCATCATGGGAATGCTCATCACGCGGAATCTCTTGAAAACAATCGATCAATAGTATTAAAAAGGTGTGTCACAGCTCAACTTGCTGCGACACACCTTTTTTTATTTAAACATCAATTGTTGAATCAGTGAAATGACGGTTGGATTATCCGGCAATTCAGTATGGGCTGCATGGTGCTGGCTCACCGAAATTGTCATATAATCAGCAACTTGCTTTTGAAAAATGAGCCGACCAGCCGCAACACTCGCTGCTGGGACAATCCCATCATTCTTATCGTTAATTGTGCCGCCGACTGAATAGACCACTAAGTCTTTGGATAAATGTTGCCGGCGGCTCTTTAAATCAGCTAACATCGGTGTTTCCTGAGTGATGTGCTCCGACATGCCATTATATGGCGTTCCCAACGTCAGTAATCGTGTAATCTTCGGTCCACTTCCACTACGCTCAGCATACCGCGTTAATACAAGCCCACCGTTGGAATAACCAACCCCACCAAAATGCGTAAAGTGGTATTGTTTAGCTAATTTACCTGCTGCCAATTTAAACCATTCGGATTGTTTAAAGACGTTCTCATCACCATCTGCATTGTTTTCAAACGCAACCACAATCACGGGGTGTTGTGTTTTTTGATCAAAGCGACCACTGGTTTTCAAGTGACCATTTTTTAATACCGTTACTTTTAAAACATGGCGTGTGGCTTGACGGTTCAATTTAGCAAAGGTGCCATTAAACCCTTCAACTGTTCCATTACTCCCCGGTACGAAAATAACGGGCTGGTTTGCGGTGGCCGAAGTTGGCTGAATAATCGATGGCACCGTTGTTGGACCAGTCGCTACATGACCGATAACCCCACCAATGCCGAAACACAAGATACAAATTAGTAACCATTGCCATTTTTTCATTTGTCATCTTCCTTTGAATCAATCAATTGGTAATCGTTCTGTAGGTAGAATCGCTTGGATATCGGCTGCAATCGGTGCTGTAATCGAGATTGATTGTTGACTGAATGGATCTTGAAATTGCAGTCGATACGCGTGCAATGCTTGTCGCGTTATCCCTAAATCAAGCGGCCCATCATAGAGCTGATCACCCACCAATGGATAGCCTAACGCGCTGAAGTGAACCCGAATCTGATGCGTCCGCCCAGTATGAATCTGAACTTTAACCGCCGTCAACTGACCCGATGCACCCAAGCGCCAATAACTCGTCCAAGCTGACTGACCATCCGCCAACACCGCACGCCGCGGTTGATGGTCGATTTGTCCAATCGGTTCACGAATATCCCCTGATGCTGGTAAACCCGTTCCTGAAACAACTGCTAAATAGAATTTTTGTAATTGATGCTGTTCAATCTGCGGTTGCAATAGACTTTGTGCAATTTGGTGTTTGCCGACTAAAACAATTCCACTTGTATCAAAATCCAAGCGCGTAATGATATGCGGTACTAAATCTGTTGCACCCTGCGCTTGCCAGTAACCCTTAATGCGATTCAACAAAGTATCCGTTTGATTAGTGGGACCCGGAATCGTTGCCAAGCCAGCTGGTTTATTGACCGCCAACCAATACTCGTTCTCATAACAAATAGTGATTGGTTCGTGACTAACAGCAACTGATTCATCGGCCGGTTCAGCTGGTAACTGCAATGTGACCACATCGCCGCATTGTACCTGATCACTAGGCGCACTTTTTTGCCCGTTTACTAGAATCGGTTGGCCTAACGCCTTAATTTTGGCGTACAATCGTTGACTGATGCCACTTGCTAGCAAGAATTGTTTAACAGATTGTGGTTGATTGACGTGCCATTTAATTTCCATTATTCATTTCCCATCTTTGTTCTACTTACTGCTATTATACGATTTATAGCTTGCCAATGCCAATCAATGGCCGACCATATTGTTTGCTAAAAGCTTCACCAATTCGCTATGCTTAAATTAGTAAGTAAAAGTGGTTGCCTTTTCAGGGGAACGTGCTATACTAAAGTTACTTACTAATAATAAGTAAAACAATTGGAGGTTTCACTATGACAAAAAATATCGCAGTTTTAATTGGTAGTTTACGGAAAGATTCATTTAGCAAATCAGTTGCTAAATCATTGATGCCATTATTCCCATCAGATTATAATCTAGAAATTGTTGAAATTGGTGACTTACCATTGTACAACCAAGATTATGATGATTTAGATCAAGTACCAGAAGCTTACACAACTTTCAGAAATAAAATGAAGACAATGGACGCCGTTTTATTCGTCACACCAGAATACAACCGTTCAGTACCAGCCGTATTGAAAAATGCTTTAGACGTTGGTTCACGTCCTTATGGTGCAAGCATCTGGGATAACAAACCAGCTGAAATCGTCAGCGTTTCACCTGGTGCAATCAGTGGTTTCGGTGCTAACCACCACTTACGTCAATCACTTGTTTTCTTGAACATGCCAACGGTTCAACAACCAGAAGCTTATATCGGCAATGTCATGAACTTATTAGATGACAATCAAGAAATCACAAACCCAGATACACTTGGTTTCTTCCAAGCAATCGTTGATGCTTTCGATACATTAATCAAACGCTATTAATCGAATTACACAAAAAACGCCCCGACTTTCGTCGCGGCGTTTTTTATTTTGTATTAGTTTACCAATTCGTTGCATTCCAGATTCGCCCATCAAGTTCACCTTGGCGTTGTTCAATCCGTAATGCTAGTTCATCACTCGTTTGTTGAAGCGCCGTATAAAAAGCTTGCTCTTCATACGTTGTGGCTTGTTCTTTTTGTAGTTGAATTTGTTCTGTTAACCAATCCATTAGCCTTCCCCCTCTTCTTCGCGAATCAGTTGGACTTGCCAATTCAAATCGGTTAATTCCGATCGTTTGTCGGCGAATTGTTCGCTTAAAAGCATTAAACGTTGTTGCGCTTCAGGCGATGTGGCTTCAGCAGCCTTTTTAGTCAGCATCGCTTCAAACCACGCTAATTGCTGATCAAAATTGAACTCGGATTGCGTCAAATACCGTTGATAATCGATGACCAAGCATTGTTTATCAGTTTCTTGCCAATAACCCAATTGATGAATCGCAAGTGGTGGTAAATAGGTCATCCCTAGCTTACGAGCCACCAATTCATATGGGCGCAAAATTTCAGACAGCGTTGCTTGTTCACTGCCGCCAGCTTGAAAATGTTTAGCCGCCGTACCAGTTGAAACGACAACCCCGAGTGTTTTCCCGGCTAATGGTTGGCGGCCATTAAAGGCAAATTGCCCCGTTAAAACGGTGTCCAACCACATTTTTAAGCTCGCTGGAGCAGCATACCAATAGAGCGGAAATTGAAAAATAATCCGCTCATGGTTGCGTAACAATGCTTGTTCAGCAGCCACATCTAACGTCTCAAGCGCATCTAAGTGGTGCCAAGTGATGGCTTCCAGTGGTGCTGCACTCGCTTTTAAAAAGTTTTGGACCATCGACGTCTCAATTTCGGGATGGCTGATAATCACCAATGTTTTCATACTCTGCCAACTTTCTATTTCTAAAGTTTAATTGTACAAAAACATGGCGTAAATTGCGACTAATAGAGTTCCAAATATTGTTCGCGTTCCCATTCGGAAACTTGTTGACGATAAGCTGCCCATTCCAATGATTTAGAATCCATGAAGCTCTGGTAGAGATAAGGCCCCATTGAATCTTTGATAATCTCATCCTTGGCTAGTTCCTTCAATGCATTGTGCAATGTGGATGGTAGGTCAGTGATGTGATTTTCCTTCCGTTCTGTTTCGTCCATGCTATAGATGTTGCGATCCACACCAGCATCAGGCAAGAGCCCTTGATCTAAGCCAGATAAACCGGCTGCCAAAATCGACCCGATTGCTAAATAAGGATTGGCACTTGGATCAACACTCCGTAGTTCGAGACGCGTTGATAACCCGCGTGATTGTGGGACCCGAATCAATGGTGACCGGTTATGACCAGACCATGCAACATAAACCGGTGCCTCAAAACCAGGGACTAATCGTTTGTAAGAGTTAACTGTTGGGTTGTTGATTGCCGTGATGGCGCGTGCGTGTTGCAATAAGCCAGCTAAGAAATGATAAGCCGTTTTTGAAAGTTGTTCTGTACCTTTTTCATCGTAGAAGGCATTCGTACCATCTTGATTAAAGAGTGACATATTAATGTGCATCCCAGAGCCGTTGACACCGTGTAATGGTTTTGGCATGAAGGTTGCATGTAATCCATGTTTCCGAGCGATTGTTTTAACGACTAATTTAAAGGTTTGGATGTTATCCGCTGCATCGACTGCATCAGCGTATTTAAAATCGATTTCGTGTTGTCCGGGTGCGACTTCGTGATGACTGGCTTCAACTTCAAAGCCCATCTTTTCAAGTTCCAAAACAATATCACGCCGACAGTTTTCGCCTAAATCAACGGGGGCAAAATCAAAGTAGCCGCCTTGGTCGTTGAGTTTCAACGTTGGTTTGCCGTATTCATCTAATTTAAAGAGGAAAAATTCTGGTTCCGGTCCAATGTTAAAGTCTTTGAACCCTTTATCTTGCATTTCGCGCACTAATTTCTTCAAATTATTCCGTGGATCGCCTAAGAATGGTTCTCCATCTGCGGTATAGACAGAACAGATTAACCGCGCGACTTTTCCATGTTCCGCTTCCCATGGGAAAATGAGCCATGTACTTAAATCAGGCCGCAAATACATATCACTTTCTTCAATCCGGACAAAACCGTCGATTGAAGAACCGTCAAACATCATTTTGTTACTTAAAACTTTATCTAATTGACTAATTGGTACTTCCACATTCTTGATAATCCCGTTGATATCCGTAAACATTAAACGTAAGAACTTAACGTTTTCTTGATCCACTAATTGCTTGATTGCTTCTGCTGTCAATACTTTACGTGCCATTAATCCGTCGCCCCTTAATATAATTTAGATGATTGTGAAATGGTTGACTGTTGTCCAACTAAGCCGCCGACCGATAATAATTCATTGGCCAATAACCGCCGCGCTTTTTCGTCTGATAATTGTTTATCACGCTGCCGATCCGCCTTCTTCTGATAAATCTGGCGAATCTGTGCCATCGTGGTGCCTTCAGCTAGGTAATCCTTGATTTCCAACAAACGATCAACATCGTTCAACGAAAACAACCGTTGATGGCCCGTTGTCCGTTCAGGAAAAACAAGCGCCTGTGCTTCATAATAACGAATTTGACGCGCAGTTTGTCCCGTCAATTTCATTACCGTACCAATTGGTAAAACTGCTAAGTTGCGCCTTAAGTGTTTTTCAGCCATCCATTTCACCTCACTTGCGTTTTATCTTACCAGTCGCCTTTCAAACGGTCAACATTTGATGTCAGATTTTCTAACATCAGCCAACAAAAAAAGGTAAACCAATTTGGTTTACCTTTTAGGCATTAGTCTTCATCGATGATTTGAATCAAACCACCTGCAAGCATAAACAAATGCGTTACCACCGGTCCAACAAATTTAAACTGGCGCTTCTTTAACTCTTTCGCAAGTTGCGTACTGATCGGCGCTGATTTATCGGACACGCCAGCCATTTGTGAATCAAGCAATTGCGGCTGACCATCAACAAACGCCCACAAATACGCTGAAAAACTGCCATATTCAGTTTGGATGGCTTGAATTGCCCGCGCATTTTGAATCGTTGCCCGAATCTTACGCGTATTACGAATCATATCTGGTTCTTTTTGCAGGCGTTCAACATCCATTTCATCAAATTGTGCGACTTGATCAATCACCATCCCCACCATTTGTTGTCGCAGAACTGGTATTTTACTTGCAGCTACTTTCCAGCTCAACCCCACTTGGAAGACCCCAACTGTTAAGAGTTCAAACCAAATACGATCATCGTGCGTTGGCGTGCCAAAATAATTGTGATAAGCCTGAACCCCATCTGTCGCCGTTTCAAAGTTGTTTTTTGCTGTTTCATCTACCATCGATAAACCGCCTGTCCTGCGCTTTCTGCTGGAACCCCAACTTTTTCCGCTAATTCGCTGTAATGTACCTCTAAATAATTAAAGCAGTCAGTTGTGTCATGCGTCATAAAATAAGGCAGCAAAGCCATCTGATCATCAAATTGAACGTGTTCCTGTTGTGCATAAGCTTTCAGAACTTTTGCCAACTGAAGAAAATCCTGGTTGGTAATATAGTATGGTGCTACGGATTGCTTTGTATCAACCGTCACGATGGCCCGATAAGCGTGCCCGATACCTTGTAACCCGCCAATGGTTGATGGTCCAGCAGTCTGCATGACCGCATAATGAATTGTTCGAATTTCCGTTGTCGCAAGTTGCTTAACAACTTTTGCGGGCATGACTTTTAAAACATCTGTCTGCTTTAAACAAATTTGGCGCGGTTCTAATACAATTAAATAAGGACTCCGTGCTTGCCGCCAATTCGCTGGCATTGTTTGGCCATCACTAGTAACAGTTACATCCGTCAAAGTGGCACTGAACTGTTGTGCTAAATCCACATAGTGTTGTTCGGGTTGTTGCATAATCCGTCCTAAATCGGACAGCGGTTTTGTATTTTCGCTTTCTGCCAAATGCCAATGTTGCCGCAACCGCCCAAAGAATGAATTCGGTTTAGTGACCGTTTCAACCCCGAGCAAAGTATTCAAACTTACATTATACAATTTGGCAAGAACAACCAATGTATTCAAGTCTGGTGCACTTTTATCCGTCTCCCATTTAGAAATGACTTGTCGTGACACATTAATCTGCTCTGCGAGTGTCTGTTGAGAGTAGCCCGCATCCAAACGAAATTGTTTTAATTGTTGACCAATTAACATCTAACCACCTCCAAGACTTACCGTAGCGAGAATGACACATTTATACTAGCAACAATCCAAAGCATCTCTTAAAACCGACCGCTACGATTCGTTGCACCCTTATCATACCATGCTTAACGCACAAAAAAAGCGGTCAATCAAACGCGAATTTGATTGACCGCTTGGCATTTATTTTTCAAAGAAGGTTGTTTGGACTGCCCGACTAATCGCGAGTTTAACGTGCGCGTAAGTTAACCCACCTTGTAAGTAAAGTGTATATGGGGCGCGCAATGGGCCGTCTGCTGAAAATTCGATGCTGGCACCTTGGATAAAGGTCCCGGCAGCCATTACGATTTGATCTTCGTAACCGGCAAAATCACTTGGAATGGGGGTCACAAATGAATCGATTGGTGATTGCGCTTGAACACAACCAGCGAACTTAACCATATCATCCGGATTACCGAAGTTCACCGTTTGAATCAAGTCTGTTCTAGGGGCATCCCATTTAGGTGAGACACTCAAGCCCATTTGTTCCAAAAGCGCTGCTTCAAAAACAGCCCCTTTAATCGCATTACCAGTCACACTTGGTGCTAAGAAGAAACCTTCAAACATCAATTGCAGATTGCCTTGTGTGGCGCCTTCACTGGCACCAACACCTGGCACAGTCAGGCGATAACCAATCATTTCGATTAATTTTTCAGTCCCGACGATGTAACCACCCGTTTGCGCAATCCCACCACCAGCATTTTTGATTAAAGAACCGGCCATTACGTCGGCCCCGAATTCTGTTGGTTCCGTTGTTTCAGAGAATTCACCGTAAGCATTATCGACAAAGACAATCAATTCAGGGTTAATGTTTTTGACAAAGGCAATCATTTCCTTGATTTTATCAACCGTGAAACTATCCCGATCAGCATAGCCACGTGAACGTTGGATAGCGACCACTTTTGTCTTAGCTGTAATTTTGGTCCGGGCCGTTTCAAAATCCACGGCACCATCAGCTAATAATGGCACAAAATCGAATCCGATTTGGAATTCTTTTAGTGAACCAATCCCGTTACCGGCCATCCCGATGACTTCTTGCAACGTATCATATGGTTCGCCCGTAAGATATAAAAGATCATCGCCAGGCCGCAACATCCCCAATAAGGCCGTTCCAATCGCGTGTGTGCCGGAAACCAATTGCGGCCGCACAAGCGCATCTTCAGTTTTGAAAACGTGACTATAGACGGCCTCTAACTTATCGCGTCCTTGATCATCGTTGCCGTAACCGGTTGTCCCGTTTAAATGCGATTCAGAAATATTTTCTGCTTGAAACGCTTCGAGCACCTTTGCTTGATTATTGATGATTTGTTCATCCAGTGCTTGTAAACGCGGTGCGATTTGCGTATCAACTGCTGCGATTTTAGCTTGTAATTCTGGTGCTAAGTTTGCTTGCCAATCCATTTTTTAACCACTCCATTTCTATTATTGCTGTAACCATTGTTGTAAATCGGTTTGAATCCGAGCCAAATCGGCTTCAGGTTGTTCAACCAGATTATACCAATTGACCGGAATCTGGTTTCTAAACCACGTTAGTTGTCGTTTTGCGTAGTGCCGTGAATTTTGTTTTACTTGAGCAATTGCCACGTCTAATGAACAGTCACTATCAAAGTATGGGAAGAACTCTTTATACCCAATCCCCCGCACGGCTTGCGGACTCGTTTCACGATGTGCATAAGCCAACCGCGCTTCTTCTAAAAGTCCAGCATCGATCATTTGATCCACCCGCTGGTTGATTCGCTCGTATAATAATGCACGGTCACAATTCAATCCAATAATAAACGTATCATAACGTAATTCTTTTGGCTTTTGTTGTGAAAACAAAGTTCCCGTTGTTTCATAAACCTCTAATGCGCGAACCACACGCCGTGGATTCGCACTCGGAATTTTAGCGGCTGCTTGCGGATCAATTTGATTAAGCATCTGCCACAAAGCTTCTTCAGAATGCTGATCCAAAAAAGTTTGCCATTTTTGACGAATCGTAAAATTCTGTTCCGCATCTTGCGCACTACCCAGGGTCATATCGTACAGTAACGCCTGCAAATAAAGTCCCGTTCCACCAACAACCAAGGGCATGTGTTGCCGGCTGACGATTTCAGTGACGAGTTGTTGTCCTTGCTGTTGAAAGTCAAAGGCAGTGAAGCGTTGATCGATATCCGCCACATCAATTAAGTGGTGCGGCGCAAGCGCCTGCTCTTTTGGTGTGACTTTGGCCGTACCGATGTCTAACTGGCGATAAACCTGCATCGCATCCCCGGAAATAATCTCACCTTGCAACTGTTGTGCGAGTTGTAGACTTAACGCTGTTTTACCAACGCCTGTCGGACCAACAATGACGATTAGCTTTTCTTTTTCCATATTTTCACCACATTAATTAACGTATTTTACTAGCTATTCGCGCTTAAATACGCGATAATAAAGTTGTACTTGAATGAATTGAGACTTGAGGAGGCTTTACCTATGAAACATAAATTTCTAAAAGGTTTCGTAATCGGAACCGTTTCAACAGTCGGCGCGATTGCCGGTTCACTCTTGGCATTTAAGAAGACCGTCGTTGATCCAATCGAAGAAAAAGAAAATCAAATTGAAGAAAGTCGTCGACGTGCTAACCGTAAGAGCCATTCAGCTCACCAAGGCTAAGCGCTTTGAAAAGACTGCGTCCGTTGCCTGATTGGCGACGGACTTTTTTTGTGGAAACGTGCTTTTTAAAGCTGACTCTTGGGATTAGCTTCGTATTGCAAACGACCGACTTTGTCGGTCATTAACAACACTATGCTAATGCTCAGAGTCAAACCGCTTTAAACGCACTCTGTTTTGAAACGTGCGCCGCCAGATATACTCTTTCGGTTAGTTACATACCGCAAACGATCGGCTCTGCCGCTCATTTACGGTATGCCACTAATCCTCAGAGTATGACCATCTGCCTGCGCACTCTATAAAAAGCCCAACAGTTGACTAGTTTTTTTCGCTAGTAACTCTTGGGCTTTTTTGGTTTAATTTAATTTCTTTTTACGCTTTGTTTTGCCGGTCCAACCAGCATAACCCTTTTTCAACCATTTAATGTCGGTGAAACCAGCTTTTCTTAACTTCAGTGCTGCTCGGATACTGAGCGTAATGCCTGCATCATATAAGTAGACTGGTAAGTCCATCCGTAGTTCACCCATATTTTGTTTCAACATTGGATAAGGTAAGTTGCGGGCGCCTAAAATGTGGCCTGCATCAAAATCTTTTTTATCCCGTAAGTCGACAATTTGGGCCTTGCGCATTGTTTCTTCAAACGCCGCTTCCGTTAATTCGCCGCCTAAGCGTTTGCGTTGAATTTGATAATATGCCCAATCGCCCAAGAACCAAAGTAAAATGGCGATCAGAATAATATTAATTACTACCCATACATTAATTGTCCCTAATACAAGCATCGATAAGACTCCCTTATAACAAATTATTGTTGATCAAATTGAAGTGCAAGTGAAGCAGCCCCGATAACACCGGCTACGTTTCCTAAGTTTGCTAAACGAATCTTAGTCGTATTTTTAACATTTGGGAATGTAAATTCTTCAAAGTAAGCTTCAACTTGTTTACGTAAAAATTCCCCAGCAGCTGAAACACCACCACCGATAACGATGTAAGCGGGATTCAACATGTTCCCAACGTTAGCTAATGCTAAACCAAGGTAGTAAGAAACACGATCAACAACCTTAACAGCCAATGCATCTGATTCTTTAGCCATGTCAAAAACTAATTTAGAGCTGATTTCTTCACCATCATCCAACATTGTCTTTAATTTTGAATTACCAGCGTATTCTTCAGCCATGTCACGTGCAACGCGCACAACACCGGTTGCTGAAGCATAAGTTTCTAAACAACCTTGTTTGCCACACGTACATTCATAACCATGTGGTTCAACTGTTACGTGGCCTAATTCACCTGCAGAACCAGCAACACCGTGTAATAAATGGCCATCAGCAACGATCCCGCCGCCAACTCCAGTGCCAAGTGTGACAAAAGCAACATCGGGTTGGTTTTCACCAGCACCCTTCCAACGTTCACCTAAAGCAGCAACGTTGGCATCATTATCAATTGCAAGCTTCATGTGTGTGCCAGCTTCGATATCGCGACGTAAGTATTGGGTTGTCTTCCAGTTTAAGTTGTAAGCACCAATAACGGTCCCTTCTTTACTGTTAACACTACCAGGTGTGCCCATACCAATCCCGATGAAATCAGCAGGTGTCATGTTATATAAATCTAAATGATGATTAATCGATTCAATGATATCCGGTGTAATGTGGCTACCTTCATCTAAAATATCCGTATCGATACTCCAGCGTTGTTGGATTTCGCCATCCATTGTCATAATTGCAAATTTAGCAGTTGTCCCGCCTAAATCAACGCCGATTAACTTCTTGTCTGTCATTTAAACTTCTCCTCCAATAAATTGTGATTAAACGCTTCATTTTTCTCCAACCGATGTTCACGCACTAAAACCATCTTAGCATCACGATACACTTTGCCATCGATTAACCCCGCATCATAAACGTGCCGTAATTCGATACTGGTGAGCTCGATATCCCAAAGTCGTTTACCAAGATGGACGTAAACGCCAAATTGTTTTAAAAGTTGTTGTACATCATATAGAGTTCTCATCAACTTCACCTTTAACATTATACATAAATTGATTAATGATTCATACCCAGAAAACCAAATAAAATCATCGTTGCAACATAAATTAACCCACTCACCACACGGTTCAGCGGGTCAATCTTACCCACTTTAGGTGCACCCAGCGCCATACTACTTAAAAAGCCGCCAAGTACCCCACCTACCATTGCGTACAATGCATTGTGATCGACAATAAATTGTAATCCGATTGTTAAAAATAAAAACAGCCAATACTGGCGTGCCACTTGTCCTAGCACGGATTCTTCTTTAAAGGCATCACCTAACATCAAGAAGCCACCGAATAGCCCTAAGATAGCTGTTCCAGCAGTCACGGTTGGTGTATCGAGACCAAAAAAAGCGCCCGTTGTAAACAAACTCGCCAAACTGCTCAGTATATAGATAGCTAATAGGCGCCAGTGTCCTAATAATCGTTCAAGTTGTCCACCAACAAAAAACAAAATAACCAAATCTACGAAGAGATTCATAAACCGGCCATGATTGACAGATGCCATCATAAACCCAATAATCCGGCCATTCATTAGCATGTTAACCGATGTAAAGCCGTTCAACCATACAACCGGATTCAAAAACATCATTGCAAACATCAAAATCGTTAGTAACATCAAGGCATACACCACAATCGGTGCGTCTTGCCAACGTTCTTTAAAATTAGTCATCTTTTCTCCTTTAGACCTGAAGAACCTGATCGAGTTGGATATCGAATTCATCAATGGCCCAATCAGCACTTCGTTGTTGTGGTTTAAGCGCTAGTGCAACAGTTGGCATTGGATATTTGGCAAGATAACGATCATAATAACCGCCACCAAAACCAACCCGCCAACCTTCTGGACTAAATGCTAGTCCCGGCACAATCATTAAATCAGGGATTAACACCTGGCTACCAGCTGTAACCACTGGTTCTAAAGCACCATAGGAACTCGTTGTTAATTCAGTGGTTGCCGTTAACGGGTAAAAAGCCATTTGTCGCTCTGGCAATGTCTTGGGCACTACAACTTCTTTACCGGCCAAACGAATGGCATCAATTACCGGCTGGGTCGCCATTTCAATTGGCTGACTCAACGTGACACCGATGATTGTTGCCTTTTGAAACACCTCGGTTGTCATTAACAATTCCAAAAGTTGTGCTTCTTGGGCATGTTTAAGCGCAGGCGTCTGCGCAAGCGTTTGTAATGCCGCAATTTGTTGTTGCCGAATTTGCTTTTTAGTCCGCATTCAAAAGCCTCCTTAATAAAAAAAAGCCCGAGCGCGAAGCGCCCCGACTTTTGATGTGCGTCACTATTATTTAGTTTCGCGGTGTAAAGTTACTTTGCGTTCGCGTGGGCAATATTTCTTTAATTCCAAGCGATCTGGATTGTTACGTTTATTTTTGTTTGATAAGTAACTACGTTCGTGACATTCTGTACATTCCATTGTAATGTGAACACGCATTGATATAGCCTCCAAGCTGTAAGTAAATTTCTAAAAAACTGTTTAATTCTTAGACTCTTAGTATCATACCATTTTTTATGGTATCTGAAAAGGTTATTTTGGAATATTTCATTCAGTAATGTTATTTAATTTATAGAAACTCGTAATCATTTCACGGGCTAGTAACGTATTGTAGTGCCCTTTATCAGAGTTTAAGTTCGGGAACACAATGGCGATTGCCACTTGCGGATTATCGTATGGAGCAAAGCCAACCAAACTAGAAGTAACGGTTTCGACTTGCTTACTTGTCGAATCGTTTGGATCTTCACGGGCAAATGATTGTGCCGTCCCGGTTTTAGCGCCAAGCGTTGGTTTAATATCTTTCAAGGTGTGTGCTGTCCCCCAAGCGTTGGTCCCATTGACAACGTTGTACATCCCTTTTTTAACGACATTAAAGTAACTTTCGGGCGCATCAACTGTGCTAAGCACTGTCGGCGTGGTCTTGGTACCAACTTGGCCAGCTGACCCATCGTTACCAGTTTGTTGAATCGAATCCACAAGGTATGGTTTCATTCGTTGACCACCGTTTGCGATGGTTGAAATGTATTGTGCCAATTGAATTAAGGTGTAGGCATCGTAGTTACCATAAGATAAATCAAGTAATGAACCATTGGCTGGCTCGCCATATTCATTGACGGTTGGCCCTTCGATCCCGGTGGCTTCACCTGGCAAATCAATCCCAGTCTTTTGTCCTAAGCCAAATTGACTGAAGTAGCCACGCATCTTCGTAAAGATATCTGAATCCATCGTTAACGAAGAATTGGGTACATATTTGGCATGCCCTTCTAACATCGCTAATTGCATCATGTAAATATTAGAAGAAACTTCCAACGCTGATTCAGCGTTCAATGATCCAAACGTCCCAACTGGGTAAACAGATTTCTTAACCGGCGTTCCTCTTAAATAGATTGGTGTATCCGGTAAGGTATTATTGGTTGGCGTAATCACACCATCCATTAAGCCCCCCATAACGGTCGCCCCTTTAATAGCAGACCCCATGACGAAGGTGTGATTAATCACCCCGAGCGCATCATCGGCAATTTCACCTGACTTACGATCGTTGGATTCGCCAGCCATTGCTAAAATAGCACCTGTTTTCGGATTCATCGCCACGGCATAGGCACCATCAGAATACTGAGTGGCTCCCGCTGCTTTTGCCTGATCATAGACTTTCTTCAAAGCCGCTTCCACTTGCGTTTGATAAGCTTGGTCAATTGTTAAATTTAAATTACTCCCTTTTTGCCCTTTAAATAAGACATTACTTGAGAGAATCTGATTATTCGCACCAACTTCAACTTGTGATTGCGACTTAGAACCATGCAAGACACTTTCGTATTGCTTTTCTAAATAACTGGTCCCAACGCGATCATTACGCGAATAGCCCTGTGCTAGCAAGGAGTTGACGCCATCTTCTGGTAACCCTTGCTCTTCAGTTGAAACATGCCCAATAATACTGCGCATTGAATCGCCATTAGGATAAGCCCGTTCCCAATCGGTGCTGACATTAATCCCTGGCAAACTCGTTAGATGTTCACTGATTTCAGCAATTTCCTTATCAGTCACATCCGTATTTTTAATATAAACTGTCGATAATTGATAAGCCCCACTCATAATTTTGAAAATCGCAGCGGCTTGTTTTTGTTGCTCGTTTAACCCTTTAAACGACTTTTTAACCAATTCGATTGTTGATTGATAAACCTTCTTTTCTGGCAACTCAGAACCATCACTGGCAACCTTCGCAGATTTAGGCAGTTTTGCGTTCCATTTTTTAAGATTCTTGGGGTTACTGAGGTAGTAGTCAATCTGATCACGTTCAGTTAACTTATCCGTCGGGACCGTTAAATATTGGGTTAACTTATTGGCCTCTGCATACATTTTGTCTGCCAAGACATTCATATTCTTCGTATAAGTAATCGCCGGTTTAGCAGTATTCCCAACTAAGACACGGCCCTTTGAATCCAGAATCATCCCTCGAGGCACGTTACCTGTAACGATTTTCTTATCAGTACTGTTGACCATCGCTTGAAAATTAGCGCCCTCCATCACTTGCAGGCGTCCCAATTGCATAATCAACGCGGCAAATAACGCGAAGACAACGAATAATAGGAAATTTAAGCGGAATGGAATCAGTGATTTTTCACGATTTTGTTTGTTTTTTCTCTTAATGATTTTCACAGACGGTCAGATACTCCTTATTTAGCGCCGCTCTAGTAAAAGATGGCGCCGCTCTATGCTTCAAAAAGTCGCCAAGCGACCTTTTGAGCGATTTTGTGCTGTATTGTTTAAGTTTAGCAAAATTATCTTAAACAAGCTATGCCAAATCTCTAAATTCAAACGAGATTATGGTATGCTTAAGCATAGTCATTAACTGGTTATATTTTACAGCTTTTCTCAGTTAAAAACGGACTAGCAACCTAATTTTTAGATTTTTTTATTAATTGGAGGATTACCGTGAGTCGATTTTACGCTTTTGCACGTCGTCATTATACATTAGGCCTTAGTTTCTTACTACCATTTGGCATTTTATTTATCTACGGACTACTTCGACAAGTGTTCCCTTTTGGAGGGCAAACAATCCTGACTGTTGATCTAGGCCAACAATACATCGATTTTTACGCTTTTTTCAGAAGTACGCTATTGCACCATCCCGAAACTTTTTTTTATTCCTTTGCTAAGGGCTTAGGGGGCGACATGCTTGGGGTCTGGGCTTACTATTTGATGAGTCCATTCAATCTAATCGTCCTATTGACACCAGGAACTTGGTTGAGTTTTGGTGTTTGGCTGCTTGTCCTTTTCAAAACAGGCGCCAGTGGTCTTAGCTTTGCGTACTACTTAAAATCTAACAAACTACTCCATAGCTGGTGGTTACCGACACTTAGTGTTGTCTACGCCTTATCCGGGTTTGCAATTGCCAACCAGTTTAACGTTATGTGGTTGGATGCACTCGTCTGGCTTCCACTAGTTGTCTTAGGCATCGACCGGCTCTTTACAGGCCGTCACTTTTGGCTTTATCCATTGAGTCTTGCCGCACTCTTAATGAGTAACTATTATATGGGCTATATGGTTTGCCTGTTTGTCATTGCTTATTTTGCGTGGGCTTGTGCTCATTATTGGCAAACTTGGCGCCATCTATGGCAACGCGCTGTCCGCTTCATCAGTGGCTCACTCTTGGCCGGTTTACTCTCAGCCTGGCTCCTATTGCCAACTTTTTTCCAATTGACGCAGAGCAAAGGGCAGTACACCATTCAAAAGATTCATTGGAAGTTCGAATATAATCCGCTTAAGATGCTTTCTAAACTTGTGATTGGCAATTTTAACTTCGACCAAATGCCAAAAGGCGAACCGAATATATTCGTCGGCAGTCTCGTATTGATTTGTGCCATCTTGTATTTTGGAACACGCAAGATCGCCTGGCAAGAACGGTTAGTTGCCTTATTAGTCACCATTTTCTTAGGTGTTTCAATGTGTTATGAACCCCTTGATTTATTATGGCACGGCATGCAATTTCCAGTTTGGTATCCTTACCGCTTTTCATATGTGGTTAGCTTTTGGCTAATCGTGCTCGCGGTTCAACGGCTCCACCAGCACCTTCGATTTAGTTGGTATCAACTCTTGTTGCCGTTTTTAATGTTGATGGCGGCTTTTGGTTATACTGCCAAACATCTCAAGAGCTTCACCGCGCTAAGTCCTAATCAGATTAACTTAAGCATCGCTTTCTTACTGATGACATGCTTGCTTTTACTCCTGAAAAAGCCGCTCAAGCACTATTATCCTTTGCTCTTAGTTCTATGCGTCGGTGGTGAGATGGTCACCAACGCGACAATGAGTCTTAATCAAATTAGCTATGTCTCACAAAAAGATTACGCAGATTATACAGCTCATTTACAATCAGCCATTAGCGCAATTCCAAATAAAACCGCGTTTCAACGAATTGGCAAAACCTTTATGCGGACAAAAAATGACCCGATGCAAGCTGATTATTTCGGCGGATCTCATTTTAATTCGATGCTCGAACTGAGCTATCCGAAATTCATGGGCAGCATTGGCGAACCAGCTGGCGATGGCGCCGTTGCCGATACTAATCAGACCCTGTTCACCGATGCGTTATTAGGTTATCGCTACTACCTTAACAATACTAGTGGGCAAGCAACAATTCCACTCAGTACGAATAAGCCGGACTTAGCACGTTATAACTTACTCAAAAAAAAAGATCAAATTGCAATTTATCAAAACCCCAACGCACTTGATTTAGGCTTTGCGGCCTCTGAAAAAGTGCTTAAACATCATGTGGTTGCCAATTATCCCATCCTTGAACAGAACCAGATTGCGGCAGACTTAGTCAATTCAGCGACAGAACAGCCACTCTTCACACTTCAATTTTTCAATACTGTCACTTACAAGAATGCTAAACAAAAACCAAAACTCAACGAAACTTTCCTCCGGGTTGATCCGAAGAATCCAGCTCACGTCATCTATACCTTCACACCCACAACGAGTGACCCCTATTACCTCACATTAGGCTCAAACCTCGAAAAAAATGCGGTTCAGGTCTCATTAAACGGTCACACGCTACAACAATACGATACTTTCCGCGATACTGTCGTCTTAAACCTGACAAGTAACGCAATCGGCCAACAACAAACCGTTGACCTTAGCTTCTCTAAAAAGGAAATTTGGCTCCAAAATATTAATTTATATAGTTTGAATTATCAAGCATTGACGCACCTAACGCAGCAACTTCGTGCACATGCATTGAAACTGAATACTTTCTCAAACACAACCATCAAAGGAACGATCACCATTCCTCAACAAAACCAAGTCCTCATGACAACCGTCCCCTATGCTGCTGGTTGGCATGCAACGGTTGACGGCCATCCGGTTAAAATCAAACGCGGCTTGAAGAACTTCATCGCCATCCCGCTGAAAAAAGGTCACCATACCGTTACCCTTAAATACTGGCCACCTTATTTCTATTGGGGTTTGACGATTTCACTAATCAGCGCCGGCTTTGCAATTGGTGGTTATTACAGCTACAAATACTACCGCCGCCGCCACTTATTCTAACCATCAAAAAAAGCCCCACGCACTCAATTTAAAATGAGTGCGTGGGGCTTTTTTGAATCTATTCAGTATCCGTTCGTGCTAAGATCAGTGTATTTTCGGAATAGTTAATGTTTTTGCGTAATTCATCTGCAAGTTGCCATGAAATTTTATGTTGTTCCAATAACTCTTGAATCGCCACTCGTTCACTCGTGAGCGCTTTGATTCTTAATTTTTGTAATTGACGTTCATAGATAGCAGTCTTACTCCGCCCCCCATTTTTCATGTTTTCAATCTGATTCCGATACCGCACAATAATTTGATAAATAACCTGACGATTATAATGACGTTGGCGATTTTCAGGCTGTTTTAGGAAATACGACAATTGTTTAATTCCCGCCTTAGCCATTTCACGTTCAGTCAATTGCCACTCGGTTTCACTTGGTGATTTGGTATGCCGCGGCCAGAGATGCGTCAAAAAGCGTTTGCTGATTGACCAAGCACGATAGACTTGTAGTTGCACATGATGCCAATTAAAACTCGTCCCAATAACCGATAACATTACTTGTTTTTGCCGTAACTTACGTTTACCATGCCGATAGCTTTTAGCACTAATGGCCTTTTCAGCCCATAATAACTCTAACTTCTGACGTTCTCCGTCAAATGCCACTTGTCGCAAAATCAACTCTTCAGCAATTAACGGTGGTAGTTCGTCACTTGTGCTTGCTTCGCTTTGTTGACTCTCCAACCGGCGGATCATCAACTGATACTCTGCCAATAAATCTAAAGCAGCCCGGTTATTATCAATATGCCGTTGGGATTCGACCATGCTCGCTGCTACTTTGTACATGTAAATCTTAGCGTTTGTTTCATCCAATAAATCAGCAGCTGCTTCATCTTCTGCGGCTGCTTCGGCTTCAAGATCTCGTTGCATCCCTCGCATCTCGATTGGTGCTTTGACTTTTGTCAGCTTAGGAATTAAGACAACGGCCATCACCAGACTGACAATAATCACGCCGGCCGCAATAAAGAGCATTAAGCCGCGTTGAGGAAACGGTGAACCATCCGCTAAAACAGTTGGCACCGATAATACCCCGGCCATCGTAATCGCTCCACGAACCCCAGAAAGTCCAGAGAGCACTGCAATTTTAATGTTTTCGCGGAATGTTTTGGGATTCGTCTGGTTGGTGTAGAGCAAGTAAGCTAGTGTCCAGAGTCCCCGCACAATCACCAGAATCAACCAAACCGCTAAGACGAGGAGAATTTCTTCACTCGTATTAATCAGCGGATTATGCACGGTATTATGCATAGCGACAGGTAATTCAATCCCTAAAATTAAAAAGACAATCCCGTTTAATAAGTAAACACTGATTGACCAAGTTTGTTCGGTCACTAACTTCAACTCCGGTAAAAAATCGAGGAAGATATTCCGTGATGAATGACTGATGATCCCAGCTACCACCACCGCAATCACACCGGATGCGTGGAATAGATCTTCAACAATTAGATAGATGATAAACGGTGTCACCAACTGTAAAATCGTATGGAACATCACATCTTCAAAGCCTTCTTGTAGCATAAATAGGCGAATAAAATGAATGATTAACATGATAATCATCCCCGCTAGTGCGCCAACAATACTAATATACAGAAAATCGCCCGCGGCTTGTTGCCATGAGAAATAGCCGGTAACAGCGGCAGCAATCCCATATTTAAAGCTAATCAAGCCACTGGCATCGTTAATTAAACTTTCACCACTCACTAAGTGCAAAACCCGGGGCGGTAAATCGGCCTGTTCTGAAATCGATTGTACCGCCACCGGATCCGTTGGCGACAAGATTGCCGCTAACGCAAAACTTGCAGCCAGCGGTAACGCCGGGACTAACCAATGAATGGCCAAGCCGCCAATTAACGTCGTTGCAAAGACGAGGAAAATCGCATTCCCAATAATTGGTCCGCGCAACGCCCATAGTTCCTTCTTAGGAAAACGACGGCCATCGTTAAAC
Source organism: Latilactobacillus curvatus JCM 1096 = DSM 20019 (assembly GCF_004101845.1). Taxonomy (NCBI): domain Bacteria; kingdom Bacillati; phylum Bacillota; class Bacilli; order Lactobacillales; family Lactobacillaceae; genus Latilactobacillus; species Latilactobacillus curvatus. The sequence goes on from NZ_CP026116.1 coordinate 916,031, forward strand.
AATAATGGTGCAACAAACACCAACATGAACCAATCTGTTTTTAGTGGAATCTTGACGGCAAATACTAACGCCACCATTAATCCCAACCCGATCTCAATTAAACTAACCGGTAAATTTGGCAAATAATGCCCGATGATATTGGCAATAATCACCAACGTAATTAACAAAATAACAGCTTCAATAATTGCCATCCCAACACCCTTTCTTTTTAAAACGCTCATCCTGATAAAAAAGCCCTGATAAAATCATCTTTTACCATAGCTTTTCATCATTGATTTAACCTTGCTTATGTTGCCCAATAATCCGGACTTCTGGTTCTAAGCGCACATTAAACTTCGCCCAGATCGTTTTTTGAATGTATTCGATCAACGTCAAATAATCCGTTGCCGTTGCGTGATCAATATTCACGATGAACCCGGCATGTTTTTTAGAAACTTGTGCGCCCCCAATTTGATGCCCTTGCAAGCCCGCTTTTTGAATCAACGGTCCGACAAAATGACCGACTGGTCGTTTAAAGACACTCCCACATGAGGGATATTCTAGCGGCTGTTTGGCAGCCCGCAAAGCGTTGACCTCATCCATCCGGGCGCGAATTGTTGGTGCCGCACCCGTTGCCATTTCAAAATAGGCAACCAACACAATACTGCCGTTATCTTGAATTAAACTATGCCGGTAACTGAAGTCTAAGTCAGCGGCCGTTAACGTCTGTACTTGATTATCGCGCATTAAAACATCAACGCGGGTCAGTACATCACTAATTTCGCCACCATATGCGCCGGCGTTCATAAAGACCGCACCGCCAACACTACCAGGAATGCCGGCAGCAAATTCTAAGCCGGTCAAACTACCGCTATAAGCTGCTTCAGAGGTTTGAATAATCCCTGCTCCAGCTTGCGCAGTCACCAAGTTACCTTCAACTTTAATCTGATTCATCGCCGTTAAGATGATGACTAAGCCTTTAATGCCACCGTCACGAACAATTAGATTACTAGCATTACCGATAATTGTGATGGGTAATGTCAGTTCATTGGCACTGGCCACTAATTGCCGCACTTCTGCAACAGATTTGGGGAGTGCGAGTAAATCTGCCGGTCCACCTGTTTTGGTAAAGGTGTATAAGCTCAATGGTTCTGCTTGATGAATCTCGATTGCTTGGTTTGCTTGTAAAAATACTTCAACTTGACTTGTCACAATTGTCGTTCCCCTCAAAAAATAATCTACTCCTAGTTTAACAAAGACGGCTTGAATTGAACAGCCAACACTTTTTTTGCGTATTATTGACTAGACCGTTAAAATGGAATTTAGAAATGAGGAATCGACAATGAAATTTATTTCTTGGAACGTTAATGGCTTACGCGCCGTTTTAAAAAAAGACTTTATGATCACTTTTAATCAACTAGATGCCGATTTTTTCTGTCTGCAAGAAACTAAGATGCAAGCCGGCCAAGTTGAATTAGATTTACCAGGTTATCATCAATACTTTAATTACGCTGAAAAAAAGGGCTATTCCGGTACTGCCATCTTCACTAAGCATAAACCGCTCACTGCAACTTATGGTATCGGCCAACCTGAACACGATCAAGAAGGACGCGTGATTACACTTGAATACCCTACTTTTTATTTAATCACTTGCTACACACCCAATTCACAGGATAAGTTGAAACGATTAGACTATCGCATGCGTTGGGAGAATACCTTTCAAACTTATATCGCTAATTTATCGACTCAAAAACCCGTCATTTTCTGCGGTGATTTAAACGTTGCCCATGAACCAATTGATCTGAAAAATGATAAGACCAATCATCATAACGCCGGCTTTTCAGATGAAGAACGAGGGCAAATGACAACCCTCTTAAATCGCGGCTTCACCGATACCTTCCGTTATTTCTATCCTGATCAACCCGATATTTATTCTTGGTGGAGTTATCGATTCCACGCCCGCGACAATAATGCCGGCTGGCGCATTGATTATTTCATTACTTCCAATGATCTCCAACCTAAATTAGTCGATGCCAAGATTCACACGGAAATTTTTGGTTCCGACCACTGCCCCGTCGAACTTGACACGCAAGATTTATTCGCTTAGAATAAGCAAACTTTATAAAAAGCGAGGTTCAAAATAATGAATTTTGTCGCAATGGATTTTGAAACCGCCAACGGTCAATGGCATAGTGCTTGCTCACTTGCCCTTGTTGTTGTGCGCAACGATCAAATCGTTGATAGTTTTTATACGTTAATTAAACCTGAAACTTATTTTAGCAGTCGCAATACGCAAATTCATGGCATTCATGAAGCCGATGTGGCTCAAGCGCCCAAGTTCAATCAAGTCTGGCCGCACATCGCACCATTTTTCACGCCAAACAAGTTAGTGGTCGCCCACAATGCGAATTTTGATATTGGTGTGTTGAAAAGTACACTCCAACACTACGACATTCCAGAACCCCATTATTTAGCGTTGGATACTCTCAAGACGAGTCGGCGGTTGTATCCGCAATTTGAGAATCATAAGTTAAACACCTTGTGTGATAACCTAGCGATTCCACTCGACAATCACCACAATGCACTGGCTGATAGTATCGCTTGTGCCAAGATTCTGATTAAAGAAGCCAACGATTTTGGCGTTGAACCGCTAAAAGCGGCCACCAAATTAATCGGCTAACAAAAAAAGAGCGGTTAACTTGTCTATGCAGACAGGCTAACCGCTCTTTTAGCGAATGGTGGATTAAAGCTAAATTGTCATTAGGGCTTCGACAAGATTAACAACTTCATCATAATCATTAATTTGTTTTGACTAATGTACGAGCTTTGTTTCGCTGTTAATTATACCACAATTCGGTTCATCGTGTTAACTTATTTTGACTTAGATTGACCAAGACTCAAGATAAACACCGTACTGATCACGAGAATCCCACCCACGACTTCCCAGGTGTTGAAACTCGTTTTCAAGAATAAAACAGTACCGATAGTCGCAGCTAATGGTTCAAAGGTATTCAATAAACCAGCCGTTGTCGGTGTGATATACCGTAAACTCCCCAAGAAACAAAGATTGGCGAGCGCGGTCCCAAACAAAGCAATGAATAAGACACTGCTGATTGTTGCCACATTCAACGGTGGAACACCGACCCAAAATGGATGAACAAATGTGAAGACCACCCCACCGATTAACATCGCCCAGCCCACAATCACTAATGTTGGATATTTTTGGAATAACTTAACCGGAATTAATGTGTTTAAAGCGCCAGAAAAGCCAAGGCATAAACTAAGTCCGAATGCCGCGTGTGAAATCGCCAAATGTGTCAGTTGTCCTTTTGTCACTAACAACCACGTCCCCAACAATGCAACAGTCACTGCAATTAGTTCAACGCGGCTAGGTGCTCTACGATAAATCACCAAGCTAATTAAGATGATCATGATGGTGCCTAGCTGTTGTAAAATCGTAGTCGTTGGTGCATTGCTGGCTTGAATCGTTAGAAAATAAAAATACTGAACGGCCGATAACCCTAATACTGCAAATAATAACATCCGCGTAAAGTCCCGCGGTTGCCGCCACACTGTAAAAACATCGTTCGGTTGTTTAATGAGCGCATAACCTAATAGAAATAGGCCTGAAAGCCCCATCTTAACCCCCATTAGCCATTCTGGCTTAATTGCCGTGTCAGTGAATAGCCACTGTGATACTGGCCCTTGAATCCCCCAAAATATTGATCCTAATACGGCTAAGTAAATTCCGCGTCCTCGTTGTTGTTGCATCTTAAATCTCCTCATCCATATTCATTAATTGGCACATTTGCACAACCGGAATATAGCCCGTTTCTGGCGCATAAAATCCGGCTGCTAATTGTGCTTCGGTCACAAAACCAAACCGTTTGTAAAGTGCAATTGCACGGTGATTACGGGCTTGTACTGTTAACTCAAGCCGTCGCGGATTTCCTATTTCTCGAACCGACGCTAAAAGGTGCGCCATCAAATCAGAGCCAATTCCGCGATGCCACTTCGCTTTTAAAACAGCGATACTAACTTCACTGATATGTGTTAGCCCCTGTTCTGTCGGACTATTCACACGAATTGCCCCGACAATTTGCTGTTGATCAAAAGCAAGCAATAATACATCTTGTTGCGATTCAAGAATACTTGCTATCAAAAATTCAGTAAATAATGGTGTTAAAGTGGCTAACTCCGCTGGTAACGCAACATACCGTGTTTCTTTAGCGACCGCCTTTAGAAAGCATAAATAAGCCCGCGCATCTGCTGCTTGCGCGGGCCGAATGTCAATTACACTAGTCTGCAAAACTAGTACGCACCAATGCTTCGTAGTGAGCGCCGTGCGGATCAAGTACTAACGTCCGAACTTGATCATCGCTAACATCCTTATTAAAATGAATCGTCAAATAATCGCTCGGTAGTTCTTCAGCAATAAATTGACTCCATTCAACCACCGAAACCCCGTCCCCATCGAAATACTCTTCTAAGCCTAAATCACTGGCGCCCGTTTCTTCCAATCGATACACATCCATATGATAGAGTGGTAACCGACCGTCTTGATACTCACGAATTAACGTAAATGTCGGACTCTTAATATAGCGGTCAATTCCCAGACCAGCTGCCAAGCCTTTCGTAAACGTTGTTTTACCAGCGCCTAAATCACCATCCAACAACAAGACATCACCGGCTTGGACTTGTTGGCCCAACTGTTTGGCAATCGCAATTGTTTGTTCTGGATCAGTTGTTTTAAATTCTAACATGTTCTGCCTCATTCTAATTGTTATCTGTGTGTCATTATACCGAAAAAAGCCCTGTTCGCAAAGTCAAAGACGCCAGCACAATTTTTCTGTGCTGGCGTCTTTGTTGTCGGTCAATTAGTTTTGTAATGCTTGAGCAGCCGTAATGATGGCTAACTTGTAAACATCTTCTTCGTTGCTCCCACGTGATAAATCAGAAATGGGTTGATTCAAACCTTGTAAAATTGGTCCGATGGCTTCGAAATTCCCAAAACGTTGGGCAATCTTGTAGCCAATGTTCCCTGATTGTAATTCTGGGAAAACAAACACAGTGGCTTGACCCGCCACTTTTGAATCTGGTGCTTTTTGGTTCGCAACAACTGGTACGTATGCGGCATCAAATTGTAGGTCACCATCAATGTCTAATTCTGGCGCAATTTCATGTGCAATCCGTGCTGCTTCTTGAACCTTCGTGACTTCGTCTGCTTTCGCAGACCCCATCGTTGAAAAGCTCAACAGCGCAACTTTCGGATCGATATCGAACAACTCAGCCGTCTTTGCAGATTCCACAGCAACTTCAGCCAATTCTTGCGCATTCGGGTTAATATTGATGGCGCAATCTGAGAATAAGTAACGTTCGTTATCGCGACCGCGTTGCATAATGAAGGCCCCGCTTGTGCGTTGGACACCTGGTTTTGTTTTAATAATTTGTAATGCTGGTCGAACAGTATCGCCTGTTGAATGCACGGCACCTGAAACCATCCCGTCGGCTAAGTTTAAATAAACCAGCATGGTGCCAAAATAATTAGGATCTTGTAAAATTGTTTGTGCTTGTTCAGGGGTTGCCTTGCCCTTGCGGCGTTCGACAAAAGCGGCAACCATTTTTTCAAAGTCAGCTGTTGGATATTCTTGTGGATCAATAATCGTTATCCCGTCCAAGTTAAATCCTTTAGCAGCAGCGATTTGTTGAATATCATTCGTTGCCCCAATTAAAATGGGTTTCAAAATCCGATCAGCATTCAACCGTGCTGCTGCACCAATAATTCTTGGTTCTGTTCCTTCCGGAAAAACAATTTTAAATTGCCGATTGGTAATCTTTGCTTTTAAGCTTTCAAATAAATCCACAATTGCAACCTCCAGTAAGCATTTTATTATTGCTAATGTAATCATACAACGTTTCTAATACCGCGACAAGTCAACAATGGTAACGCTTCATTATTCTACCGTGACTGTTTGTGGTAATTGCCAATTAATTGGCGCCATGCCCCATTGCTCAAGGGCAGTATTCGTCTGTGAGAAAGGTTTAGAGCCAAAGAAACCATGATAGGCTGACAAGGGACTGGGATGTACTGCAGTAATGACCGCATTTTGCGTCTCATCAATTAACCGCCGTTTATCCTTTGCCGCGTTTCCCCATAAAATGAAGACCACATGTCCCCGATTTGACAATGCAGCAATCGCCGCATCCGTTAGCTGTTCCCAACCTTGTTTACGATGCGAATTTGATTGACCTGCCCGCACGGTCAATACGGTGTTCAACAAGAACACGCCTTGATCCGCCCAACTCTTTAAATAGCCATGCTGAACCGGTTGAAAGCCAACATCCGTCTGCAATTCTTTATAAATATTTTGCAATGATGGTGGGACTTTGACCCCTGGTAAAACGGAAAAACTACACCCATGGGCTTGGTTCGGGCCATGATAAGGATCTTGTCCTAAAATGACGACTTTAACCTGTTCAAACGGTGTCCATTCAAAGGCTTGGAAAATATGGTGCATCTCTGGATAAACCGTGGTCGTTTGGTATTCCTGTTTCAAAAAGGTATGGAGCTGACCATAATAGGGTTTGGCAAACTCTGGTGCGAGAATCGTTTGCCACTCATTGTGAATAATTGCTTTCATCTGCTCACCTCATTAACTAGTTTATCGTGTTTTAACATAAGTTGCTAGAAGAAAAGTAGCTTGCATGCTAAGATAGAGGTAAGTTTCTAATAATACGTTTTCAGGAGGAATTCCTTTGATTTCAATTATTGCATCTGATATGGACGGTACCTTATTAAACGACAAAATGCAGGTTTCAGACGGTAACATGACCGCCATTAAAGCTGCCCAAGACGCCGGCATCGAATTCGTGGTGGCTACCGGCCGCAGTCGTTCTGAAGCCCTCCCCCTAATTGACAGTGATGACATCCAACCTACTTTAATTACGATGAATGGTGCCCAAATTTTTGATTCTTTAGGTAATGAAGTTTTGAATGTGCCGATTGATTCCGAAACGGTGACAGCCGTCACAGAAAATTTACGCGAAAATAATATTTACTTCGAACTCATGACGACTGCCGGTAATTATTCAGATAGCAAAGTCAGTCGCATCCAAAATGTCGCTGATTTACTCGTCAACCTCAATCCCGATACGAGTTATAAAATTGCGGTTGCTTTAGCAGCAGCCCGTTTGGAATTAATGAATATTAACTACGTCGATGATCACTATCAAGGGATTATTAACGATCCAACGGTTAAGATTCTTAAAATCATCGCTTTTAGCACACAGGGAATGACCGAATTAGCACCAATTAAGGCATTTTGTGAAGCCCGCGGGGATTTAGTTGTAACTTCCTCTTCAAGTAATAACATCGAAATAAACCACATTGACGCTCAAAAAGGTATCGCTTTGGCCGCCTATGCTGAACAAAGAGGGATTCCAGTTGAGCAAACAATGGCAATTGGTGATAACTTAAACGATTTTTCAATGATCAAAACAGCTGGCATTGGTGTCGCCATGGGCAATGCTGTCCCAACAATTAAGGAACTTGCGAACTATCAAACTGCAACTAACATTCAAGACGGCGTCGCACAAGCGATTTATCACGCGATTGACTTGAATCGTACAGCTGAAAAGAAGTGATCTTTGATGCCTATTTTCTACATTAAACACCAGGCTAGTGCTTCACGTGGTGTCTCAACCGTGATTGACGATCAAGAACAACCGCGTTATTTACTTATTGGAAAGCGTGGGATTCGGCATGACGTATTCAGCCTTTACTCACTCACCGGCGACTTACTCGGTGAAATTCGCCAAGTCACAATTAGCCCCTCACCTGACTTTGACCTTTTCCAAAACGATGAACGGATTGGTCAACTCAAAAAGATCTGGGGCGTCTGGCATGAGTTTATCTATGTCAAACAACTTAATTGGTTAATTATGGGAGATTTAACGCAAAATCAATATCGCATTATCTACCATACACAACCCATCATGCAAGCGACCACCATTCTAGCAAGCAGCGGTCCAGCCTTTCAATTGACTGTCAACCAAGAAAAGGATATCGTCCCCTGTATTTTGATTGCCGCCGTTTTAAATCATTGGGCCTATAACCAACCCAAGGCACTGATTCGGCGTTTTAAGCCTAGTTTGCGATTCGAATAGTCAGTAAAAAAACGACTAATCAAATGATTAGTCGTTTTTTGGTCTAGCTCAAGACTCCCATCGAATATATATAAGCGCTAACATTTAAAATTAAATTGATTCTTTTCTTTTAAATTGGTATGGTTGAATATGCAAACTTAAAATTAAAGGGGTCTTCTCAATGCCAACTGGCGTGATTATTAATTCATTATCCGTCTTATTTGGCGGTCTATTCGGTAGTTTATTGGGAGATAAATTATCAACTAAATTTAAAACAGAACTCACCTTAATCTTCGGTGTTGCTTCGATGGGAATGGGCATCAATGCCATTATTCAAATGAAGAACATGCCTGCAGTCATCTTCGCAGTTGTTCTCGGTACTGGGATTGGCCTACTCATTCACTTCGGTCGCTGGATTGATCGCGGTGCCGTCTTGATGGAACGGCCAATTTCTAAATTTTTCCGCGTAAAAACAATACGCTATCAGATACCGAATTTATTTCAGCACTCGTGACAGTGATTGTCCTCTTTTGTGCCGGTGGGACCGGTATTTATGGGACATTAGATGCTGGTATGACAGGCAACAATACGATTCTAATTTCTAAATCAATTCTAGATTTCTTTACTGCTGCCATCTTTGCCTGCAATCTTGGCCCCGTCGTTTCAACCATTGCGATTCCGCAATTCATTATCTTTTACATCATTTTCTTACTTGCCAAACTCATTTTCCCACTAACGAATCCAACAATGCTTGCAGATTTCAAAGCTTGCGGCGGCCTCTTGATGCTCGCCACTGGCTTTAGAATTGCTAAAATTCGCGAATTTCCAATTGCAGACATGATACCAGCAATGATCTTAGTCATGCCACTGAGCTGGCTATGGACGACAATGATTATGCCATTACTTTAATCTGAAAAGAGCCGACAACAATTGTTGTCGGCTCTTTTCGTGTTAAAGCTGTTTAATCATATGATCATATTGATGATCACCAATCATTAAATCTCCTTGTTTAACAAAACCCATTCGTTCATAAAGTTTTTTAGCGCCAGGATTTTGTAAATCCACACTTAAGCTAATCTTTTTTTCACCACGTGCTTTTAAATAATCTGGTAAGGCCTTAAGTAACTTTGTCCCTACACCATGCCCCTGTGCATGTTCAGCGACGGCAAGTGTATCTAAATACCATTCCCCCGGTTGTGCTTCCTTATCGGTAAAGAAACGCGTTGTCTCAGGTAAGCCGATTTGTGGGAATAACGGTGCTAATGCATCGTCGATATGGGCTTCCTTTTCTTCTGGGAAGCCTACAACAATCCCCAATACTTGGCCGTCTTCTTCATAAACTAGTGTGTTAGCATAACTATACCGATATTCAGGCATTGCAAAGGCCTGTTCTAAAATACCAAATAAATCCTCCAACGGAATCTTTTGGAAGAGTGGCATTTCCATTTCTTCAAAAACAATGTTAATGATTGGTAAGACACTCTTGGCATCTGCAACTGTTGCTTGACGAATCATTCAAAGACCTCCTCTAGTAATCTTTTTATCATACGGAGGATTGCATAGCACGTCAACTGTTATCATGCTAAATCAGACCGGTAGTCGGCCATTTTCTTAGCAAATAACTCACCATTGGTCGGTGGCGTGTACGTCAATGCATTCGCACCCGCTTCAATCGTCGCTAATATACTAGCTTCGTTTTTACCCCCAGTTGCCATAATCGGAATTTCGGGATATTGTTGGCGAATTGCACTAACAATTGCTGGGGTTTTAGCCGCGCCACTAACGTTTAAAATTGAAACTCCAGCTTCAATCTGCGCGGCGTAATCCTGTCGTTCTGACACAACAGTACAAATAATCGGAACGTCAACAACGCGGTTAATCATTTTAATCGTCTCCACCGAGGTCGGTGCGTTAACCACCACGCCAATCGAACCGGCGGCCTCTGCCAATAATCCCATGTACGCGGACCGGCTGCCGGCCGTTAAGCCCCCACCAATCCCATTAAAAACGGGGATCGTCGCCACATTGCTGATGGCATTCATGACAGCTGGGTGTGGTGTAAATGGATAAACTGCCAAAACAGCGTCAGCATTTGTATTATTCACAATCGCAACATCGGTGGTAAAAATAATTGTTTTAATCTTCTTACCGAGGATCTTAATCCCCCCAACTTGTCGCGCCACAGCAGGTGGTCCGACAACACTGGTTTTTAATGGTGTATAAATCTCTGGTACGAATTGCTCTGTCATCCGAATCCCCCTCTTTATTCTGTTGCTTTAATAATGGCTACTAATCGTTGTTCTAGCACGACCAAATCAATTGCATTTAATCGCGCAAAATTGATGCGCAACGCATCTGTTTTAAGCCCAAATAATGATCCTGGTGCGACAGCAAGCTGATGATCAATAAAGGTTTTTAAGCGTAATTTATGGTTCGGATGGGTCACCCAAATATAATAACCTCCCGCTGGTAAGTAAACGTGCCAATCGGGTAATACCCTTTCAAGCATCTTATAGGTTGCTTGTGCACGTTCTTGAAGCGTCCCCTTAAGTTGATCCAACTGCGTTTGAAATTGCGGATCCCCCATCGCTAAGGTCACCATGACTTGCGCCATAATGCTTGGCACTAAATCCATTTCATGTTGCACGCGGGTCAACTGTTCGATGACTTGCGGAGTAGCAGCTACCCACCCGATTCGGCTACTAGCCCCCATAATTTTGGACAACGAACTAATATAAATAACATTATCCGGATCAAGTTGCTTTAACGTTGGGATTGGCCTAGTCGTATCAAATCCTAACCAACCAAAGACATCATCTTCTACGATTGGTATTTGATGCATCTGGCATAAATGAACAACTGCTTTTCTTTTTTGAAAACTCATTACGTGCCCCGTTGGATTTTGATAATCTGGATTGAGAATAACCAACTTAACACGGTGCTTAATGATTAGCTCTTCTAAAGCAGTCAAATAAATCCCATCAGCATCAACTGAAGCTTCATAGACACGGACACCCGTCGCTTCAAACAAAGTTGAGTCATGAAAAAAGGAGGGTGATTCAATTGCAACAGCATCACCTGGCGTCAATAAACCCTGTAATATTAAAAAGAGTGATTGTTGCACACCGGCAGTCATTAATAACTGCTCTTCGGTAAAAAATAGCCGTTTATTGTGTTGATCCAATTGATTAATTGCCGTAATAAGTGGTTGATAGCCTCGTGGTGTCTCTAATGCTTGTGCAGTAATAAAATCTTGCCACGTCAATGCAGGAAATTGAAATTGTGGGACTAATTCTAATGGTAAGTCACTTGAATAAACATCAATTAACTTTTCAGGTTTTCGTCTAATCAGTTGTTGTAATTGGCGCCGTTCATTTTGACTTTGTGACTGACGTTGGCTGATCAAATAAGTATGCCAATTGACCCGCCTTGCCTGTGGTCGCGCTTGCTGGCTGACAAACGTCCCGCTACCAACGCGACGTTCAATCACGCCATCTGCAACCAATTCATCAGACGCACGTGTCACCGTTGAACGATTGACACTCAATAATTTAGCTAACTGACGCTCTGGCGGTAATTGGTCACCTGAACTTAATTGTCCTTTATCTATCAAGCTAATAATCATTTTTTTAATTGCCATATACTTTGGCTTTTGTTCAGGTAAATATTGTAACCATTCAATCATTTTTAACACCTCTTATTTAGTTTACAAATTGGATGGTAAAAAAACAAGCCAATTGGCTGTTGTTGAACATTCTATTCTTCTCTATGATAGTTAAGAATAGAATTTTGGAGGACAACTATGCAAAACATTCTAACCATTGCCGGCTCTGATACTCTGGGTGGTGGTGGCATCCAGGCCGATTTAAAAACGTTCGAAGCCTTAGAAACGTTTGGGGTCAGTGCCTTAACTTGCATCGCTACATTGCTACCAGACGGTCACTTGAAAATCCACAACTTACCTGAGGATACCATTTTGGACCAGCTTGATGCCATTTTAAACTACGTGCCACTAACGCACGTTAAAATTGGTTTGGTTCATCAAACGGAAACTTTAAAAGCCATCTGTGAGCGACTACGACAGCATCCTGAATTAACCATCATCGCTGACCCGGTCCTCGTCTTTAAAGAAGGCGCCATTCTTGCGCAGCAAGCGTACCTCGACACGTTAAAAAAAGAACTACTGCCTTTGACGAGCGTTGTCACCCCAAACTTGTTGGAGGCCCAACAACTCAGTGGTCTTTCGTCAATTACCACGCGTGAGGAAATGGTCGAAGCTGCTACAATTATCCAATCATTTGGCCCCAAGCACGTCATTATCAAAGGTGGTCAACGATTCCCTGGTGAGCAGGCCGTTGATTTATTAAAATCGGGCGCAACAACTCATTATTTAGAAGCTCCACGATTGGAAACAACTACCATTGATGGCGCCGGTTGTACGCTTTCGGCAGCGATTGCGGCGGAATTAGCACAAGGAAAATCGATTGAAGTTGCCGTGGCACGCGCAAAGAAATTTGTTTATGCCGGTTTAAAAGATGGTATTCATCTACGCCATGGCCTGGGGAATGTCTGGCAGGGGGCTACTAAACGTGCACTTTAATAAACGTCAATTACCATTACTCGCGATGCTCACCGCATTGACCGTGGCACTCTCTTTGTTAATCATCATCCCGATTCCGGCGACGAAGGGCTTTGTGACGCTCTGTGAGGTCGGTATTTATACAACGGCGATCATGCTGCGAAATCCTGGCGGACTCACTGTCGGAGCCCTGAGTGGCCTATTAATCGATCTATTATCTGGTTACCCTGAGTGGTGTCTCTTCTCACTCATCATTCATGGGGGGCAAGGCTTCGTTGTAGGTCACCTGACTCGTAATGATTCAATGCGACCAAAGCAGCTGATTATCCCCCTCATTTGCGGTAGTATCGTCATGGTTGCCGGTTACTTTTTAGCTACCAGTTTACTTTTCGGCTGGGCTGCCGGAATCGCTTCGATTTTCAGTAATATTGTTCAAAATGGACTTGGTATCGTGGTTACCATCCCGTTAGTCACTAGTTTATCCCGTATTCGACCACAATTATTTAACCACTAGGAGATTTTTTAAATGACAAACGAATTACAATTAAACCAAATTCAACAAGACTTAACAAAGATGACTCAGGATGTTCTAAACGAAGCACACTTAGGAAATGGTGATTTGTTCGTCCTCGGGTGTTCAACGAGTGAAGTCGTCGGTGGTCATATCGGTAAGGCTTCTAGCAAAGAAGTCGGTGAAGTCATCATCGCAACACTTCGTGGCATTCTCAATCCATTGGGGATTCATTTAGCCGTGCAAGGCTGTGAACATATTAACCGTAGTTTGGTGATTGAACGTCAGGTTGCCCGCGCACACGACTTTGAAATTGTCTCAGTTGTTCCTGCTATGCACGCTGGAGGCGCCTGCTCCGTCGCTGCATTTGAACAATTCAGTGATCCGGTTGAAGTTGAACATATCGTTGCACAAGCTGGATTAGATATCGGTGATACGGCGATTGGGATGCACGTGAAATTCGTTCAAGTCCCTGTCCGCCCAACCCTTGATACATTGGGTAGTGCACATGTCACAGCTTTACGGTCACGACCAAAATACGTTGGCGGTCCTCGAGCAACATATGCACCAACTCATTAAACGCAAAAAAAGCCTCGTTCTTTGAACGAGGCTTTTTGAATATTATTTATTCAACCGTGACACTCTTAGCTAGGTTTCTTGGCTGATCTACATCATACCCTCTATGCAAACTTGCATAGTAAGCAATTAATTGACCAGGAATGATCCCCAATAATGGTGTCAATAAGTCGTTTACGGTTGGTAAAATGATCTGATCATCTGCTTCAGCAGATTCTTCGCTGACAATCGTCAAGGCTTTTGCCCCACGCGCAGTCACTTCTTGTAAGTTACCACGCGTGTGCGCAATCGTTTTAGCATCCATTAAGAATGCAATAACGGGTGTCCCCTCTTCAATCAAAGCGATGGTGCCATGTTTTAATTCGCCGGCTGCAAATCCTTCAGCTTGGATGTATGAAATTTCTTTTAACTTCAAAGCAGCTTCTAAACTCAAGGCGTAATCTTCACCACGACCAATATAAAAGGCATTGCGTGTTGTTTGTAAGTAATCAGTCGTCAAGGTTTCAATCTGTTCTTTTTCGCTCAATAAAGCTTCCATGCCAGCAGCGACTAAGCCTAATTCATGATGTACATCGAATTGTTCTGCTAGCACCAGTTGATTGTGGCGTCCGAGTGCAACAGCTAAGAATAATTCAACTGCAATTTGTGCAGTGTAGGCTTTCGTTGAAGCAACCGCAATTTCGGGGCCTGCATGCAATAATAATGTATAATCAGCTTCCCGTGAAAGTGTTGACCCTTGGCTGTTAGTGATGGTTAAGCTTGGATAATGCAAGGCATTAGTTTGTACCAACACTTGGCGACTATCAGCAGTTTCGCCACTTTGTGTTAAAAAGATAAAGAATGGCTTTTCAGATAATAGCGGCATGTGATAGCCGAATTCACTAGCAACATGTACTTCGACAGGCTTGTGCGTTAATGTTTCAAACAAGGTCTTCCCGATTAAACCGGCATGATAACTTGTCCCAGCCGCCACGATGTAGAGGCGATCTGCATCATTCATTGCACTGAGTAACGCTGAGTCGATTTTAAGCTCTCCATCAACAGCAACGTATTCGTTCAATAAACGCCGCATAACAGCTGGTTGTTCGTCGATTTCTTTTAACATGTAGTGTGGGTATGTGCCCTTGCCCACTGCATCAGCATCCATTTCAACATGGTAGCTTTCGCGGTGAATAAAAGTGCCGTCTAAATCTTCAATTTGAACACTTTGTTTCGTGAGTGTCACCATTTCACGATCATGGATTTCAATAAAATCTTTTGTTTCATTCAACATCGCTAATGCATCCGAGCACACAACGTTAAAGCCATCACCTACACCGATTAACAATGGCGATTTATTCTTAGCAACGTATAAGGTGTCAGGATCATCACGATCGACCATGACAAATGCGTATGAGCCTTCAATCAACGTTAAAGCCTTCCGGAAGGCTTCCTTAGCTGATAATTGTTCTGTCTTAGCAAGGTAAGCAATCAACTGAACAGCGACTTCCGTATCGGTTTGACTGACAAAATGGACATCCTCCAAGTATGTTTCTTTTAAAGCTAAATAGTTAGTTAACACGCCGTTGTGAACCAAGTAAAAACGACCATCTTCAGAAACATGCGGATGCGCATTATCACGACTCGCAACACCATGCGTTGCCCAACGCGTATGACCAACACCGATTGTTCCTTGTACTTCAGGCCCAACCGCTGCTTCTAGAACGCTAATTTTACCGGGTTCTTTAACTAAGTAGTCATGCCCAGTTTTGCTGTTCACGTAAATGCCCGCTGAATCGTAACCACGATACGCCAACTTCTCTAATCCGTTTAATAAAATTTCAGTTGTCTTTTCATTGCCAATTACGCCTACGATTCCACACATTATAAAAATCCTCTTTTCAACTTTGGTTTAATATTCTTTAATCAATTGGTACAACACTTAAATATAATAGCACCAACGATTTTAATGTCAACATTTTTATTGGTATATATAAATTTATAATTTTGGTATAGTCCAAATATTTTCCGCTATCTAGCGCTTTTATGCTATACTAAGACCAGTCAATTTTAGAAAAGGAGTTTCTGTAATGAAAAAGAGCATCTTGTTAATTCGAAGTATTTCTCTTCTTGGCCTATTAGTCGGACTGAGCTTTATCGTCGTTGCACCTAAAACAATCGCCTTACATATTGCCGCCAATAACATTGTCGATTCAACCGGTAGTAAATACATGCTACTATTAGAACCCGCTTTATTAATCATCGTGAATGAAGTCAGTGTTTTCAATCTCAAACGTTACCGAAAAAATTATCATTTGACTGATGCACCTATCATACTTGTCAAAGAATGGTATCTGATATCCGCTGCTGTTGTCTTATTGGTTGTCTTTGGTTTTCTGATGTACGAACAAGTGACATTGCGTTAGAAGAATGTGCTCTTAAATAAAATTGCACCAAAAAAGCCCGTCAACACAATGTTGACGGGCTTTTTTAGTTTGATTCAAGTGAGAACGTGCTTTTCAAGCTAGTGCTCAAAAGTTGACCAACTCGCGTCAGCACTCCCTTTAATTATGCGCCAATTTCAGCTTTAACAACCGCTGCGATTTGATCAGCATATTGATTTACTTTTTCTTCTGTTGCAGCTTCACACATTACTCGTAGCAATGGTTCTGTCCCACTTGGACGAACCAAGACGCGGCCATCACCATTCATTTCTTTTTCAACGGTATCAATGGCAGCTTGGATCTTGTCATTTGTTAACCAAGCATCCTTGTCCTTAACTGTTAAGTTAACGAGTTTTTGTGGGTAAGTTTGAACAGGGGCTGCTAATTCAGATAACTTCTTACCAGTTTGTTTCATGACGTTTAAGAGTTGAATCCCGGTTAACATCCCATCACCTGTATTGTGGTAATCAAAGATGATGATGTGTCCTGATTGTTCGCCACCAAGGTTATAGCCTTTTTCACGCATTTCTTCAACGACGTGACGATCCCCAACGTCTGTTTGGACTGATTGCATGTTGTTGGCTTCAATCGCTTTATACAAGCCGATATTACTCATAACAGTTGTGACAATCGTATCTTGTTTTAAACGACCCTTATCAGATAAATATTGACCGAGAATGAACATAATCTTGTCCCCATCAATAATATTACCTAATTCGTCAACTGCGATACACCGATCCCCGTCACCATCAAATGCTAGTCCAACTTGCGCGCCTGTTTCAAGCACTCTTTTAGCAACATTTTCTGGGTGTGTTGAACCGACACCATCGTTGATATTCAAACCATCTGGATGGGTTGCCGTTGTTGTAAATTCTGTTTCTAGATCAGCAAATACGCGGCTAATTAAACCACTGGTTGAACCGTTTGCGCCATCCAGTGCCACTTTAATCCCAGCTAAATCATCAGGAATCGTGTGTTCTAAGAATTGGGTATACTTCAAAGCACCTTCTGGATATTCTTCCACCGTCCCCAGACCAGCGCCTTCTGGACGTGGTAAAGTATCTTCTTCGGCATCAATAATTGCTTCAATTTCTTCTTCAGTTGCGTCTGGTAATTTGTAACCATCTGCGCCGAAGAATTTAATCCCATTATAGATAGCGGGGTTATGTGAGGCTGAAATCATAATGCCGGCACTTGCTTCTTGAACCTTAATTAAATAGGCAACCGCAGGTGTTGTCACCACGCCTAATGATAAGACTTCAATCCCAACTGATAATAAGCCGGAAATCAAAGATTGTTCTAACATTTGGCCTGAAATACGTGTGTCACGAGCCACCAAAACCTTTGGCCGTTGATCCTTATCAGCGTGCTTGGTCAAAACGTAACCACCCGCACGTCCTAATTTAAAAGCCATTTCTGGGCTTAATTCTAAGTTGGCAACGCCACGTACACCATCAGTTCCAAAATACTTTGTCATATTTAATTATCTCCATTCATCCTGCTAAAATCTTTAGCGTTGATTATTGATTTACATCGGTATTTGCTTTACTACTTTCACTTGAGCTTGATTGACTACTTGATTGGCTGTTACTTGAACTTGACTCAACGGGCGCACTACTTGATGTTTGTGCCGTACTTTCAGACGGCGCTTCAACAGTATTAGTAGCACTCGTATTGGTCGTATCTGGAGTCACCGTAATTGTCACCTTAATGGCACTTGGCGTACTCTCATAAATGTTGTGTGGTAAAGCCACTTTAACCGTCTTTGAAGTTGAACTCGTGATTGACGATAAATCGACACTCACTGGTAACGACGTCAACTTGGCTAAAGCTGTTTGACGACCATACACGGTCACTGAATCAGTTGTTGATGACAGACTGTAGCTGTAGCCACTTTTTTCACCGGTCTTTTCCAAACTAATCGGGAGTGTTTTCTTACTCATTTGAACCAATATCTTAACGTTAACGGTTTGTGGTGAAATTAAAACATTTAACGCTTTCCCATTGCGATCAACAGCTTGCAACAAGACTTCTTCATTGATGTCTTTTTTGGTGCCTTCATCGGGATCAACAGTGGCTACTACTTGCGACACAGCATTCACTGCTGATTTTGCACCACTGACTTCAACCACGTCTTGACTTAGTTTTGGATTTCCTAGACTATACCCGGCCGCTAAGTTTTCTTTCTTAACATTGACCTGCACAGGGAATTGCTTTGTCACTTTGTGCTCAATGTGGACCTTAATTTCTTTAGGTTCAATCGTGACTTTGATATCTTTATTAATCCCCGTCTGTTTTAACTTGACGGTGTGATCACCAGGACCCAGCTTCGTTAAATCGCCAATCACGCGGAAATTTAATGTGTTAACTGCTGATGTGACTAGCGCATTCGGCCCGGATAATTTCACTTTGACCTTTTGTGGATAGCCGGTAATGAAATACCGATCAGTATCCGCATTAATCTGGAGCGGCACTTTTACGGTTTCCGTGCGGGTTGCTAGCATCTGTGTATCATTGTTATTCGTCTGGCGCGTCGTGTTAATTTCATCCAAATTGACATAACCAAACAGTAACAACGCTAGAAATAACGCTAAAATTCGATAGAGCCATGGGCCTTCAACAAACTTTTTCATCATTTCTGGCCTCCTTTTTTGAAGCCATCAACAAATTCTTGTAAGAGACTCGTTTTGTTTTCCTCTTGGGTAATCAAATGCGAGTTGAAGTACTTCATATAATCATCACGGCTTAAATCACGCATTAACTCGTTATTGCGCGTTAATGTGACACCACCGGTTTCTTCAGAAACAACAATCGTCAAAGCATCCGTTACTTCACTAATCCCAACGGCTGCCCGATGTCTGGTCCCTAATTCTTTGGGAATTAAATTACTCTCTGAAAGTGGTAGATAAGCGGCCGCAACGGCAATCTTATCATCGCGAATTATGACCGCCCCATCATGCAATGGTGTATTCGGGATAAAGATGTTAATTAATAACTCCCCCGTCACATCCGCATCCAAATCAATCCCAGTTTCGATATAATCTTCCAAACCGGTATTCATTTGAATTGTAATCAGCGCCCCGATACGCCGTTTCGACATATACTGAATCGACTTATCGAGGGCTTTAATTAAATTATTTTCTTGTTCAATTTTGGGATTAACGCCGCGTCGTAGTAGCGATCCACGTCCGATATGTTCCAAACCACGTCTAATTTCGGGTTGAAAAATAACGATCAACGCAATCACAATCCAGCTGATAAATTGATCCATAATGTACGAAACAGTTCGTAGACCAATGTACCAACTGATAACCTTAATCAGCGCAATGACTATAATGCCTTTAAACAATTGGACGGCTTTGGTACCGCGAATCAACATGATTAATTTATACACAAAATACCAGACAACGATGATGTCTAGCACATTTGCGAGCATCCGCCACGTTAATAACTGTGACCATTCAAATGACATAGGTAACCTCCATCCAAAAAAATTCTGTATCTATTATACCATGAACCATTTCAATCTGCTCATTGTACTTTTAATGTTGCATTTTAAACTCTAAAAATAAATCATTATAACGGCCAACCGCAGTTGGTGATAAATCACTATAAACTTGCAAGCGATCGATCACCTTTTGACTTGGATAATAGCCTGGGTTATTCCGTGTTGCTGCTGGCAAGAGTGCTTTGGCCGGTATATTGGGCGTTGAATAACCAATATATTCAGCATTTTGAGCCGCGTTTTTGGGCTCTAACATAAAGTTTAAGAAGGCATAGGCCGCCTTTTCATGTTTTGCCGTCTTGGGAATCACTAGATTATCAAACCATAGATTGCTGCCCTCTTCTGGAATTACATAGTGCAAATGGGGATTATTATCCAACATCTCGGCAGCTTCACCGGACCAAGTCACAGCAACACTCGCTTCATTTTGAACCATATACATCTTAATTTCGTCAGCTACAATCGCTTTGACATTTGGTGCCATCTGATCAAGCTTGTCCTTAGCCGCCTTTAAAACCGCCGGATTCGTGCTATTGACTGACTGGCCATTTTCGATCAAGCCCACGGCCATCATATCCCGAGCACTATCGACTACCATAATTTGGCCGCGATAATCTGGTGACCATAGATCTGACCAATGTGTCAGTGGTTTTTTAACCAATTGATCGTTGTAGATAATCCCGAGTGTGCCCCAGAAATAAGGCAATGAATACTTATTCCCAGGATCAAATGATTGATTCAAAAAATCCTTGCCAATATTTTGATAGCCGGTTAAGCGACGATGATCAATCGGTTTAAGTAAGTGTGCTTTGCGCATCTTTTCAATCATGTACTCACTTGGCACCGCTAAATCGTAAGCAGTCCCACCCTGCTTAATCTTCGTGTACATCGCTTCGTTGCTATCAAACGTCTCAACCGAAACGTGATAACCAGTTTGCTTTTCAAACTTTTTAATAAGTGCTGGGTCGATATAATCGCCCCAGTTATATAATGTTAATGTATTATTTTTCGTATAACCTTGTGATTTTTGTAATTCAACCGTCCCAAACCAAAGGGCTGCACAGACCACTAAAATCGCTAAAGTGATGCGTCCTAATTTATTCATTTTAAGCCCCCGCTTTCCGTTTACGCCGTGCTTTTTGGGCTTGGCTTCTTTGATTCAATAAATAGTAGCCGGCCACAAGGATTAAGGAGAAGACAAACATCAAGGCAGATAATGCGTTGATTTCTAGACTAATTCCTTGACGCGCTCTGGAGTAAATTTCAACGGAGAGCGTTTCAAACCCGTTCCCAGTGACAAAGAAGGTCACAGCAAAATCATCTAGCGAATAGGTGAACGCCATGAAAAAGCCTGCAAAAATGCCGGAACTAATGTACGGTAAAATAACTTTACTCAGGACTTGCCAGTCAGTCGCACCTAAATCACGTGCCGCATCAACTAATGCTGGCCGCATTTCATTTAACTTCGGCAAAACCATCAAGACAACAATCGGAATTGAAAAAGCGATATGGCTCAGTAAAACTGAACCAAAGCCCAAACCAAAACCTAAGAACGTGAAGAAAATTAAAAAACTTGCCCCGATAATGACATCGGGTGAAACCATTAAAATATTGTTCAGCGATAAAATCATATTGCGCACACGCCGTTGCTTCGTTGAATAAATCCCTAACGCCCCAAACGTCCCCACAATCGTCGCACATAAAGATGATAGAATCGCGATTAATAACGTTTGTAACACAATTTCAATCATCCGAGTATCTTCAAACAAGGCCTGATAATTTGCCCAGGTAAATGCCTTGAAGCCATTCATATTATCCCCACTGCTAAATGAATAGAAAATCAAATAGAAAATCGGTGCGTACAATAAGACAGAGACAAGCACTAACCAAACGTTTTGCCATTTCATTTTTTTCATTTGTTAGTCACCTTCTTCTTTGCTTTTTGCTCCCCGGTTACCAGCATGATTAAGCCCATGGCGACGATTAAGACCACCCCGATGGTCGAGCCCATTCCCCAGTTCATTGTTGTGAGGAAGTGTTCTTCAATCGCAGTCCCCAGCGTAATCACGCGGTTACCCCCGATTAGACGCGTCAACATGAATAAGGATAACGATGGAATAAAGATGGCCTGTATCCCGGCTTTAACCCCAGCCATTGTTAACGGTAAGATGACTTTCGTAAAGGTTTGCCAATTACTTGCGCCAAGATCACGACTTGCATTGACCAATGATGGATTCAATTCTTCTAAACTATTAAATATCGGCAAAATCATAAACGGAATTTCAATATAGGTCGCCACCACTAAGAAACTGAAATTCGTAAATAAAATCTGTTGTGGCCCAATCCCGAACCACCCCAAAAAATGATTAATGGCACCATCTTGACTAAAAATCCCGATAAACGCATAAGCTTTCAGTAATAAGTTAATCCATGTCGGTAAAATAATTAATAATAGCCAAAGTTGTTTATGTTTCGTTTGATGAAGCCAATACGCCGTCGGATAACTGATTAATAGCGTAATCAGCGTAATTAAAAAGGCGTACCATAACGAATTTAATGTCATCTTCAAGTAAGTGCCTGACTGGAAATAGGTCGTGTAGTTGACCAATGTCGCATGCCCATTGATATCAAAGAAGGACTGGTACACAATCAATGCGACTGGTGCGAGGACGAACAAAATTAGCCAGAGGGCATATGGTAAGTAATATAACCATTGTTTTTTACGCAATTGCCTTAGTCCTCCTCTTCGTAACTTTCAAGTCGTGCATCGAAATCTTCTTCTGATTCCCCAAAACGCATGATGTGCACGTCTTCTGGTTCAAAGAATAAGCCGACTCGTTGACCATCTTTAGCTGGGTTAGTTGAATGAATCAACCACCGGTTTTGATCCGCATCATAGGCCGTAATTTCATAATAGTCACCACGAAATAGCTGCGTATCAACCGTTACCACTAATTGGCCTTGGTCAACGGCAACAATGTCTAGATCTTCAGGACGAAGCACCACTTCAACTGCTTCGTTGACCCGCATCCCGGCATCGGCACATTCGAACTGCTTGCCGACCATTTCAACTTGATAATCAGCAACCATTTTACCTGGCAGAATGTTACTTTCCCCGATAAAATCGGCTACGAAATGGTTGATCGGTTCGTCATAAATGTCGACAGGTGTCCCACTTTGCAACACGCGCCCTTCGTTCATAACAAAAATTTCATCACTCATCGCTAAGGCTTCTTCTTGATCATGCGTTACAAATAAGAACGTAATCCCTAATCGTTGTTGTAAATCGCGTAGTTCATATTGCATATCTTTTCGTAATTTCATATCGAGTGCTGATAGAGGTTCATCTAGTAGCAAGACTTTTGGTTCATTGGCCAAAGCGCGCGCAATCGCTACTCGTTGTTGTTGCCCACCTGATAACTCACTAATTTCGCGATTCTCATATCCGGCAAGGCGCACCAATTTAAGGGCTTCAATCACTTTTTCTTTAATCGCTGCTTTTTTAACTTTACGTAGATTTAACCCAAATGCAACATTCTCAAAGACATTTAGATGGGGAAACAAGGCATAATCTTGAAAAACCGTATTGACTTGGCGCTTATTGGCCGGTAAATCGTTCATCTTCTGCCCTTCAAATAAAACATCCCCGGCAGACGCATTGGTAAATCCGGCGATAATTCTTAAAATAGTTGTCTTACCACAGCCAGACGGCCCAAGTAAGGTATAAAACTTACCTTTTTCCAACGCAATGTCGATGCCCTTTAAAATTTGGACATCGTCGTATTCTTTAATGACATTTTTAA
Source organism: Latilactobacillus curvatus JCM 1096 = DSM 20019 (assembly GCF_004101845.1). Taxonomy (NCBI): domain Bacteria; kingdom Bacillati; phylum Bacillota; class Bacilli; order Lactobacillales; family Lactobacillaceae; genus Latilactobacillus; species Latilactobacillus curvatus. Next base: position 939,552 of record NZ_CP026116.1, read on the forward strand.
ATTCCACCATTGGTTGTTGCATCTTCTTCTTCGTCCCCTTTATCTTTAGCACTCTCAGACTCGTTATTAGTTGACTAATATCCTATTAATTATACCGTTTCCGAGACGCAATGCCAATTCAAAGCGAACATTGTTGTATAATGAAGTTAAATAATTATTTAGAAATGAGGTTGTAATCATATGGTCGCCTATCAAGCACTCGTTTTAGAACAAACCGATACTACTGTCAGTGCCACTTATCAAACTAAGTTAACGCCAGACCTCGCTAAAGACGGGGTGTTAGTCAAAGTCGCCTATTCTGATATTAACTACAAAGACCGGCTCGCTATGAATCCTAAAAGTGGCGTCTTACGTCACTACCCCATGACACCTGGCGTTGATTTTGCTGGCGAAGTTGTCGAATCGGATAATCCGTTCTTTGAAGCGGGCGATCAGGTGTTATGTACGGGTTATGAAACTGGCATTACAATCGCTGGGGGCTACGCTGAATATGTCAAAGTCCCTAGTGAATGGCTCTTTAAGTTGCCCGAAAATCTTAGTCTTGCTGAAACGATGCAGTTTGGGACGGCCGGTTTCACCGCCGCAATTGCGCTCAGCAAATTATTACGCCAAGCCTTTACAGCCGATCATGACACCCCACTCTTAATTACGGGTGCCACTGGCGGAGTCGGAAGTTTCGCACTTACCATCCTCGCGCAGCTTGGCTTCACAAATCTAACCGCAACTACGCGTGACTTGCAACAAACCGATTATTTATTGCACCTTGGTGCGACCCATGTTATTAATACAGCTGACCTAACTGCTGGTCCGCTTAAAGCGCTCAGCCATCAGACATTCACCGGGGTTATTGATACGCTTGGCGGTCCTGTTTTAGCCCACATCTTACCGCAAGTTTGTGCCGGCGGATTCGTAGCAACTTGTGGCAATGCCGCTGGTGCAACCCTAGAAACAACGGTGATGCCGTTTATTCTACGTGGGATTACCTTAGCCGGAATTGATTCAGTCTATTACCCGCGCAAAGACCGTAAAGAACTCTGGCAATTACTCGCCACGACGTTTAAACCGGAAATTTGGCCAACAGTTAACTTGGTCGCCTTTTCTGATTTAGCCCGAGAACTTAGCCAAAAGACGCATAAAACTGGGCGCGTACTGGTCGCCTTTTTATCGTCTAACGACGTTCAAATTGATACTTAGGTTCTTCAAGCTCTGGATCGTAATCAACCTGTAAATCATAATCGGCAAAAAACCATTCGTCCGATTGACTCGCAAAATAGGTGATACCATCTTTAACAGCCGAACCAATTGGCTGCTCAACAGTAGCGCGTTCCATGCCCAATGAAAAGCCATCATGCACGGCCGTTTGACCATACACTTTGCCAAAAAAGCGGACTGCATCCCCCGATTGTAAGGCTAATTCGTCGCGAAACCATTGACTTGCTGCATCTGACACCTGAATTTGCATGTTGAACTCCTCCTGATTAATCGACTAGTTGGTTCTTAATCGCATAAATTGCCGCTTGGGTGCGATCATCCACTTGTAACTTCGCCAAAATATTTGAAACGTGCGTCTTGACCGTTTTTAACGTAATGAATAATTCATCCGCAATCTCTTGATTACTACGGCCTTTGGCAATCAAGCCTAAGACTTCACGTTCGCGATTAGTTAAGTCTTCATATAGCTTAGGTTCAGCCGGATGTGTTAAGCGATTCATCATCTTATTCGTCACTTCTGGCTCTAAAACCGATTGTCCTTGCGCCGTTTTACGAATCGTATTGGCAATTTCCTCGGCTGTAGAAGTTTTTAATATGTAACTGGCCGCACCGGCTTCAATCGCCGGATAAACTTTCTCATCATCGATAAAACTCGTTAAGATAATGATTTTGGCTTCAGGCCACGCCTTTAAAATCGTTTTGGTGGCCTCAATGCCATCCATCTCAGGCATCACTAAGTCCATTAAAATCGCATCAGGACGTAATGCAAGCGCCTTTTCGACACCTTCTTTACCATTGACGGCTTGATCGACGACATGAATATCGTCTTGAACCCCTAAATACGTTGAGATGCCTAATCGCACCATTTCATGGTCGTCTACTATCAATACATTAATCACTTAATTGGTCTCCTTTAATAGTGGCACTCGAATTTCAACACTCGTTCCCTGGTTAGGCAAACTAATAATTTTTGCCGTCCCTCCAACACTATGGGCCCGTTCGACAATGTTGTTTAACCCATAACTGCCGGCTTTTTGCTCAGCATTCGTATCAAACCCGGTCCCGTCATCAATTACCTTTAGTAAAACACTCTGACCGAGTTGTTTCAAGTATACTTCAATCTCTTGGGCCTTCGCATGCCGTAGTGTGTTTGACAGCAACTCTTGGACAATTCTAAATAAATTATCTTCGATGCCACTTGGTAACGTTATGCTATCAATGTCCCATGTAATCTGAATCGCAATTTTGGTCTTCAATTCGTTCAATAACTGAATGATCCCATCGCGTAAACTCTTGCCTTCCAAATTAACTGGTCGTAGATGCAAGAGTAAGGCCCGCATTTCTGATTGAGCCTCATTTAACACCCGTTCAACTGTCGTTAAGGACTGCAACATCTGCGCGTTATCAGCTTGTTTTTGCGCAACTTCACTGAGTGCCGACAACATCATCGTCGCCGCAAATAGTTGCTGACTCACTGAATCATGTAACTCGCGTGCTAAACGATGCCGTTCTTGCGCTAGAATTTCTTCCTTGGTTTCACCAGCAATCACGGTCGGCCGATCACTATAACTTTGAATCTCTTGTTGTAAGCGTATCATTTTTTGGCGTAATTGTTCAACTGTTTGCTCGATTGACATCGCGTAGTCATTGGTTTCGCTCTGTCTAATCTGAAAAACAGGCGATTCATACTGTCCAGAAAGTAAAAATTGTAACTGGCTTTCAGTATGGGATAATTGCTTACGTACGACAAGATAGACGATTGCGGTAACTAAAAAGCCTACTGCCATTGCGGCCACCACAATATAAACAATCAGTGGTACATAGAATAATTGCTTCGTGGCCAAACTAATCAGCCATTGTTCCTGATGCGTACTGTAGAAATACGCAAAAAATAACGCCACTGAAAACAGAAGCGTCAACAAACTCGTGCTGATCCATATAAAGCTCCGCGTTAACTTGCTCATACTAAGATCACCTCAAGATCACCAATCATTACGTTGGTAATGATTTTAAGGTGGCGACTTTCTTCATCATAGTTTGTACTATACAACTGAATCGACTCATTTTTCAAATTATAGTGCTGATTGTCGATTGTCACACTCCCTAACATTGCAGAGTGATCAAGATAGACACCGGTCCCGACAGGCACTAAAATCCGTGTCTTTCCAAACCCCTTACGGATGACAATATGGTTGTCATTCTTGGGTAAAATGGTGCTCCCTAAATCGATAATTGTATCACCGGCAGCGACCGCGAAGTTAATATCATCCCATTCAAAAATGTTATTGCCAATTGTCTGATGACCAAACCAACTATGCCGCTTGACTGTTGTCTTTTTCGCGGTGGGTTCCGTCGTATTAACGGGAATAAATTTTTTCTTGCGCCAAGGGGCATTATCAAACAACTGATTCATATTGCGGCTGCTAAACTGTCCCATTCGGCTATGATTTAAGGCTAAAAAGACGACCGCAACAATAATCATTAACCATAACGAGAAATTAATTAACAGTGGTACCGTAACAGCTACGCAACCGACCATCGTTAACAAAGTCGTCCAGACACCGATTTTACCTTTACTACGACGTTTGTTGGCCCAGACTAAGAGTAAAATACCTGCAATGATGAACACTAAATTTGCGGGTATCGTAATCATCTGCCAAATGAACGTCCCGAAGATAATCGCTTCTATTATTAAAAAAACGCGCCAGATAAACGGCATATTTACGGTCTCCTTTCAACTGATTAATATTATTATACAAGCAAACCAGATAAACACCAATCCGTCTCAAGGCTGATTAACGAATTAACGGCAAAATAAAAAAGCCACGGGATTGATTTCCGTGGCTTTTTTGAAACGTGCTTTTTGGCTGCAACAACTTCTGCTTAATCTAAAATTGGCAGTCATCCTAAAATCTGGATGACTGCCAATTTTGTATTAATGCTCAGTTGCTAACCGCACCCAAAAGCACTCTATTCTTAAACGTGCTTTTTCGAACAACCTTTTCCGGTTAACTACAAAACGGGCGTCATGGTCAAAATTCGACCATAACACCCGTTTTTACGTTAATCCTCAAAGACTAACCCGTTCGAAACGCACTTTATTTAACTTCTGTAATTGTGACGTGCATGTCGCCGCCTGGTGTTTGCACAGCTACTTTATCACCAACGTGTTTGCCAAGTAATGCTTGGGCAATTGGTGAATCATTTGAAATTTTACCACTGAATGGGTCTGATTCTGCAGCACCAACGATTTGGTAAGTTTCTTCTTCACCATCTTCGTCGTCTGTAAAGCTAACTGTTTTACCAACAGCAATTTCATCAGCTGCGATGCTATCAACATCGATTACTTCTGCAAAGCGTAACATATTCTCAACTTCTGCGATGCGTGTTTCCAATGAGCTTTGTTCATCTTTAGCTGATTCATATTCAGAGTTTTCTGATAAATCACCAAAGCTCCGTGCAATTTTAATCCGGTCAATGACTTCTGGTCGTTTTACCATTTTGAGTGTTTCTAGTTCTTCGGCTAACTTTTCTTTGCCTTCTGCAGTCATTGGATAAGTTTTTTGTACCATTTTATCCACCTCTTTATTTTAATTAATAATACTGACTATCTTAATTACTGTGTACGTCCTTGTCAAATCTCAATCTTTAATCGGCATTTAGGATTGATTGAATCTTTGTTACAAGTAAATCAATGGCCACGCGATTATTGCCACCTTCTGGGACAATTAAATCAGCGTAACGCTTGGTTGGTTCAATGAATTCATGGAACATGGGTTTTACCGTCTTAAGATATTGGCCAACCACATCATCAAACGTTCGACCACGGCTTTCCATATCGCGATGCATCCGTCTTAATAACCGAATATCATCATCAGTATCCACATAAACCTTAATATCCATCAAATCCCGTAACCGGGCATCAGCCAATACAAGAATCCCCTCCAAGATAATAACATCTTGCGGTTCAACCCGTTGAATTTCCTCCGTCCGATTATGAATTTTATAATCATAGACCGGTTGTTCAATGGCTTGATGATTTTTTAACATTAATGCTTGTTCGATTAATAAATCGTTGTCAAAAGCATCTGGATGATCATAATTCGTTTGTTGGCGTTGTTCAAACGGAACATCTTGCCGTTTGTAATACGCATCTTGTGGTAATAACATCACTGAGTGATTCGCAAATTTTTGGGCGATAGCCTGGCTAACGGTTGTTTTCCCGCTACCGGACCCGCCTGTAACGCCGATAATGATGGGTGCTTTTTTTTGACTGGACATGGGACGCTCCTTTTATTCTCAACTTCTTTTTGGGCAAACAGAAGTCGACCTCCAATAGCGGTCGACTTCGATAATCCTAAATGAACCTAATCTTCAATCGAATCTGTTGTATCGTTATGTTGTTCGAAGGTTCTTGAGTAATATACTTTACCTGTCTTCAAGTTAGCAACAAAGTAGAGATAATTTTGATCACGATCAGCTGGATTCAAGACGGCTGTGACAGACTGTAAACTAGGTGAGTTAAACGGTCCTGGGCCATAACCTTTATTGATATATAAGTTATATGGTGAATCGACTTTAGTATCTTTGTTATAAAGGTGTGTCTTGTGGGTATTTAATGCATACATTACTGAAATATCAGATTGAATTGGCATATCGATGTCTAAACGGTTAAAGAAGACACCGGCAATCTTTTGGCGATCGACGGCTGTGACCCCTTCACGTTCAACCAATGAAGCTAGCGTTAACGTTTGTTGAACGGTTAACTTCTTATCCTTAATGGTTGCATAATAAGGTTGCATCTTTTGATCCATCGTTGAAACCATTTCGGTGATAATTTCTTTTAATGTACTATCTTTATAAACTTCGTAAGTGGCTGGGAAAAGGTACCCTTCTAAGTGATAGCGGACATCCTTTTGAGCCATTGTTGATGACAATAATGCAGGGTATTTCTTCTCTAAACTTGCTAAGAATTGCTTATCATTCGCTTGTTTGATGAAGGCTGCTTTAGAGAATTTTGTTTGTTTACCAACTTCGGCCGCAATTTCTTCTAAAGTGACCCCTTCTTTAACTAACAATTTGCCCTTCACATCGCGAGGACGGGTTGGTGTGCCTTCTTTTTGTAAGTTAGAGATGATCTTATCTAACCCCATTGATTGTTTCAACACATGATAACCGGCTTGGAAATCCGAGAAATTATGAGTCTTCACATAATAATTAAAGACTGGCGCGCTTCGAATTAATTTTTTATCCTGCAAAATAGCAGCGATTTGTTTATTCGTTGAGCCGTTGGGAATGCGCACGGTAATTTCTTGTTTTGCTTTGGTGTCGTATGGTTTAAGAGATGCTTGTACGTAGCGATATCCCATGAATCCAATAATGACAACAAGCGCTAACAGAATACCGATAATCCAATAGACAATTTTATTTGCTGCTTTTTTTTCTGCACGGCGTTCTTCGTACAATGATTGTGCCGCTTTTTCTTGATTTACTGGCTCCTTTTGATCAACTTTCTTCAAAGGATGACCTCCTAATTGCTCTTTTAAATACAATCCTTAAAACATTATACCAAATTATTCAAAAATTGCATTAAAGATTCGAGATTAACGGATTTTGGCATCAAAAGTAGCAACTAATTCAGCGACTACTTTTTCAAAAGCAGCGTTAACTTCTTCTTCTGTTAAAGTAGCTGCCTCATTGAGGTACGTTAAGGTGTAAGCCATTGACTTCTCACCAGCCTCAATATGACTCCCTGCGTAAACATCGAAAAGTTCAACTGAAACTAAGTGGGCGCCACCCTTTGCTTTGATGGCTTCAACAATTGCGGCATTTGAAACTTGATCAGACACCTGAATTGCAATATCCCGCGTTACTTCAGGGAATTTAGGTGCTGGTTTAGCAATCACTGTTTGGGTTGGCAAGGCTAGGATTTGTGCTAAATCTAATTGGAAAACATAAGTTTCTTTTAAATGATTAGCTTTCGCAACTGCTGGATGAATTTGACCAACAAATCCAACCAGTTGTTCACCAACGTAAATGGCTGCCGTTCGGCCAGGATGCATTTCTGGATAAGCTTGTGTTGGTTGATAACTGATTGCATCCGCTAAGTTGTAACTTGCCATCAACATTTCAACCACACCTTTGATTGTGTAGAAATCAACTGGTGCTGCGGCAGCTTGCCAAGTCTTCATTTGGCGATTGCCACTCATTAAGCCAGCCACATATTCAATTTCTGTTGGCCGAACTTGGTCGTCTGCTTGTTTTAAAAATACCCGTCCTTGTTCGTATAGTGCAAGATCAGTTTGTTTACGTGCCACATTGTAAGCAGCATCGTCCAATAAACCAGTAATCAAGTTCATGCGTAAGTGCGCATGATCTTGCGTCATTGGCCAATCAAGTGCTGTCAGCACCGAATCAACAAGCGTAAATTGACGCGCTTTTTCAGGGGTCGTTAATGCATAACTAATTGCTTGCGTTAAACCAGCACCTTCAAGTGTATGCCGGGTTTTACGGAGTGCCTTTTGTTCAGTCGTTAATGCCCCGGTTGTCATATCGCCAGTTGGCAATGTGCTTGGTAAGTTATCGTAACCGTATAAACGAGCGACTTCTTCAATGATATCCGCTTGGATTTCAATATCCCAACGCCGTGGTGGAATGGTTACTGTTAAATGATTATCAGTATTGACCACACTAAAACCAAATCGTTCTAATAATTCAACAATTGTTTGCGTTGCAATCTCTGTGCCTAAGACGCGATTAATCCGGTCAGCTTCGATTTCAATCACTTTGTCAGTTGGCACTAAGTTAGTTGGGCTAACCGTACCAGCAGTCACTTGCCCATTACCAAGGTCTGCCATCATCATAGCAGCAGCATCTAAGGCTGTTTGAACATCAGCAACATTCACGCCTTTTTCAAACCGTGATGACGCATCTGAACGCAAGTTATGGCGTTGAGCCGTTTTACGAACTGCAGTTGGTGCAAAAACTGCGGCTTCGATAATCACATTTTTCGTATCAGCAGTAATTTGTGAGTTCAAACCACCCATGACCCCTGCTAGCGCAATTGGTCGATGACCATCTGTAATGACGATATCTTCATTTGTTAAGTCATGTTTGCCTTCATCAAGGGTCGTTAATTTTTCGCCCGTCTTGGCTAAACGAACTTCGATTTGTTTGTGATCACCCGTTAGAGCATCCGCATCAAACGCGTGTAAAGGTTGCCCATACGTTAACATCATGTAGTTCGTCACATCAACAAGGTTATTAATGGGGCGAATGCCAGCATTCCATAAACGCGTCTGTAGCCACATTGGACTTGGTTGGACGGTCACGTTTTGCAACATACGCAAGTGATAACTTGGTGCTAATTGTTCATCAGCAACTTGAGCAGTCAATTGATCAGCTGTTTGAACGTTGCTTTCAGTCACTACGATATCTTCAAAATGAGGTGTCAATGATTCAATGGCGGCCACTTCATGGGCCACACCGTGGATGCCAAGCGTATCGGCTCGGTTAGCGGTGAGGTCAAGATCGAGAATGTAATCAGTCATCCCAAGAGCTTCATAAACTTCTGTCCCAGGTTCAATTGCTTCTGGGAAGACAAAGATGCCATCAACATATTCCTTAGGCACAACGCTATCGGCAAAGCCAATTTCTTGTAAGCCACAAATCATCCCCATTGAAACCACGCCGCGCATCTTGCCTTTTTTAATCTTAACGTTGTCAGCAATCCGAGAATTAGGTAATGCAACGACTACATATTGGCCAGCAGCGACATTGGGTGCACCACAAACAATTTGGAAGGGTTCATCTTCACCAACATCCACTTGGCAAACATTCAAGTGATCAGAATCCGGATGGGGTTCACAACTTAAAATATGTCCCACCACAATTTTTTTCAAGCCCGCGCTCTTTTGCGCGACATCAGCCACTTCAATCCCTGTTCGGGTAATTTTTTCAGCCAATGCCTCTGGGGCAGTTGTTAAATCTAAATAATCTTTTAACCAGTTGTAAGAAACTTTCATGGTCTAGCCCTCCTGTGTGAATTGATTTAAGAATCGAACGTCATTTAAGTAGAAGTTCCGGATATCATCCACACCATATTTCAACATTGCAAAGCGATCAACCCCGAGCCCAAAGGCGAATCCACCATAGACATCTGAGTCGACACCGCCGGCTTTTAAGACGTTCGGATGTGTCATCCCAGCCCCTAAAACTTCAATCCAGCCAGTTTGCTTGCAGACATTACAGCCTTTACCATCACAACGGAAACAAG